>CAZMKJ010000031.1:0-13551 GCA_964567075.1 uncultured Dehalococcoidia bacterium | reverse complement strand
AGATTGCAGGCCTTTGTCACCGCAAAGCTGACTATGACTGGAGGCAAAATCCTCATGCTAACCCTGCTTCGGCCCTGACGATTGCTGCGACATCGGTTTTCTCCCAGGGGAGCTCGAGATCATCGCGGCCAAAGTGGCCATAGGCAGCAACTTGCCTGTAGATAGGACGGCGAAGCTTGAGCGTCTCGATGATGGCCCCGGGACGGAAGTCGAAATGCTTTTTCACCAGGTCGAGGATGAGAGCATCATCGACCTTAGCTGTGCCGAAGGTCTCAATGAAGATGGACAGGGGGTGGGCGACACCGATAGAGTAGGCAACATGGAGCTCGAGGCGGTCGGCAAGACCAGCAGCCACTATGTTCTTGGCCGCATAGCGGGCCATATAGGCGGCGGAGCGGTCAACCTTGGTCGGATCCTTGCCGGAAAAACAACCCCCGCCATGCCTGGCTACGCTGCCATAGGTATCGACCAGGATCTTGCGTCCTGTGGTTCCGGTGTCGGCCATAGGGCCTCCGACTACAAACCGCCCCGTGGGATTAATATAATAGCGGGTTTTTTCATCCAGCAGTGAGGCAGGTATCACTGCTTTTATCACTTGCTCCGGAATGTCTCTGCGGATGACCTCAATGCTCACCGCATCATCATGCTGGGCGCCGATGACTACCGAGTCCACTCTCATCGGCACGCCGTGGCTATACTCCACCGTAACCTGGGACTTGCCGTCAGGGCGAAGGTAGGGCAGTATTTTCTCCTTTCTCATATGGGCGAGACGGCGACAGAGTTTGTGAGCCAAAGAAATGGGAAGCGGCATCATCTCCGGGGTCTCATTGCAGGCAAATCCGACCATCATCCCTTGGTCTCCAGCGCCGAGCATCTCCTTCTCATCATCGATGTTTTCTCGCCCCCTGGCCTCGAGTGCGCTATTGACACCGAGGGCAATGTCGCGAGACTGCTCCTTTATCGAGACCATAACGCCGCAGGTCTCGTAGTCGAAGCCATACTTGGCCCTGGTATAACCCACTTCTCGGACTACCTTACGAACGATATCAGGGATCTCAACATAGCAGTCGGTGGTGATCTCACCCATCACCACCACCAACCCGGTAGTGACCATGGTCTCGCAGGCGACGCGAGCCGCCGGGTCTTCAGCCAAGATTGCATCGAGGATGGCATCTGAGATCTGGTCACAGAGCTTATCGGGGTGGCCCTCGGTGACCGACTCCGAAGTTATCAGAATTGAAGGTGAATGGGCAAAGGTCATGGCCTCGCTCCTTTCTCTAAGTTCCGAGCTCCCAGCTCTCCAAGTATCTCCTCTGCTCCTCAGTCAGGGTATCGATTGTGATCCCTGTGGAGAGGAGTTTCAGCCTTGCTATCTCTCTATCGATCTCCTTGGGTACGCGATAGACTTTAGGCTTCAGGGTTTGCTCGCTTTTGGCTAAATATTCCACACACAGGGCCTGATTGGCGAAGCTCATATCCATAACACTGGCTGGGTGCCCCTCGGCGGCGGCTAAGTTTATCAGTCGACCCTCGCCGAGGAGGTAAAGATGGCGCCCCTGAGCCAGGGTATACTGGTCAACAAAGGGACGCAGCCGCCTCTTTTCTACAGCTAAGCTTTCCAGGGCGGGGATGTTGATCTCAACATTGAAATGGCCGCTATTTGCCAGGATGGCCCCGTCTTTCATCCGCAGCATATGCTCCTTATCGATGGCATTCAGCCCTCCGGTGACGGTGACAAATATATCCCCCAGTTCAGCAGCCTCGAGCGATGACATCACCTGATAGCCGTCCATGATTGCTTCCAGAGCCCGAACTGCATCGACCTCGGTTACGATCACCTGGGCGCCAAGCCCTCTGGCCCGCATCGCTATGCCTCGCCCGCACCAGCCATAGCCGCAGACGACCACCTTCTTGCCGGCAAGCAGGATATTGGTTGCCCGCATGATGCCGTCGATGGTGCTCTGCCCTGTGCCATAGCGATTGTCGAACAGATATTTGGTCTCTGCCTCATTGACGGCGATGATGGGGTATCTCAGCTTTCCCTCCCGCTCCAGGCTGTGCAGCCTGATGACCCCGGTAGTGGTCTCTTCAGTGCCTCCGATGACCTCGCCGATAAGGTCAGTGCGCTCTTTATGGATGCTAGCCACCAGGTCGGCACCATCATCCAGGGTAACTTGTGGCTTATTGTCCAGGGCAGCGTTGATGTGATTATAATAGGTGTTGTTGTCCTCGCCTTTGATGGCATAGACTGAGATGCCGTGATTTTGCACCAAGGCAGCGGCGACGTCATCCTGAGTGCTCAGTGGATTTGAGGCGCACAAAGCCAGGTTGGCGCCGCCCTCTTTGAGCGTCAGGGCCAGATTCGCTGTCTCTGTGGTGATGTGAAGGCAGCCGGAGACTCGGACGCCGGAGAGGGGTTTTTCCTCGGCAAACCGCTGCTGGATCAGCCTGATCACCGGCATCTCGCGGGAAGCCCATTCAATGCGCAGCTCGCCGGCTGAGGCAAGCGAACTATCCTTAATATCGCTCTTAACTCTTGTTCTACGACCCATGTAATGCTCCCTGTACTGATCGCACCCTGCTACCCAGGAATTGATCAGCAACATAATCTGGTATATCCAATGTGCCGAGAAGAAGCGGTTTTTGATGACAATCGCTGCCCCCGGTCATGATCAGAGCGTGCTTCTTGGCGAACTCGATGTAGTGTGCAGTGGTCTTGTCATCGTTTCTCGAATGCCAGCACTCGACACCATCGATGTAGTCTAACATATATTCTTCGATGATCTTTGTCTGTTTTGCCAAATCACGAGTTATGCTCGCCAAAGATGTCCCGTTCGGGTCATTGGGGTGTGCATGTACCAGTATGCCGCCGGCGTTCCGGATCAACTTTGACGCTTCAGCAAGTGAAAGCGGATACTTAGGGACATTGCACTTGACCAGATATCTATCAAATGCCTCCTGCTTATCCCTGACAATTCCTTTTTGTATTAAGTAGTTTGCTATGTGAGGCCGGCCGAATGCTCCATCTACGCTGTCCTGTATATTCTTCATGTCTTGCTCGGTAAACCTTTCCCTGCCTTCTTTCTCAAACTCAGCGTTCAGTCTGTCCAAAATTTGACGTGCTCTTTTCTCCCTATGCTCCTTCATTAATTGAAGCTTGTTTTTTAGCTCCTGGTTGCTGATGTCGAACTGATATCCCAGAAAATCCAATGAAATGGATTTGCTCCCAGGATACTGGAATGTGACGTTTAATTCTACCCCGGTAATGTAGGACATGCCATACTCTGCTGCCAAAGCGATTGCTCTCTCCTGGCAGTCTATGGAATCATGATCAGTTATCGATATCAGCTCGATATTTCTTTTCTTTGCTTCCTGGAAAACCTCGTCAACGGAGAGATTCCCATCCGAGCCGGTCTTGGTATGGATGTGCAAATCTATTTTCATCTCTTTTCCATGCCAATGATGTACCAATCCTCAGGCGGGTCGTACTGGGTATCGACTGTCAAGTGGATGATGTCAAGGTCGGGATTCAATTGCTTCAGGTCGTCGAGGTCCACTTTCTCAAATTTCTTCTCGTTGTTGCTATAGGCCTGCTCGGTCAGTGCGTTCGATACATAATCATCTTTGGTGCGTCTCAGTATCCGGGCGATAGCCACCTCTCGGGGACAGTGGGTCTGCATGATAGCAAACGTCTTATTGTGTTTGGCTGCGATTGCGGCAGCACGCCTCCTCAATGACTGTGTGACGAAGGTGGCATCGAGTATCGCGCTATCGCCCCTGCTCAGAACCTCGTCCGCTTGCCGGAAGGTCTCCTCGTAGACCATCATTCGCTTATCCATACTGGAGGCGACCTTCTCATCGAATATATCCTCATTCTTCAGCACCTCTAATCTGATCAGGTCGCTGCGCAGGATGGGGTAGCCCTTGATTTTCGATACCTCCTCACAGGTCTCAGTCTTCCAGGTGCCGGGAAGGCCACAGGCGATAAGCAAAACGCCATCCCCCAGCTCCGCTTGTATGAATTTGGCAAATGGCTCCTTCATTTTGGCACCTCCCTCAGCAGATTTTTGGCCTCTTTATCAAGCGGACCGCAAACATGCTGTTACCACACCGCGCGCCCATTCATAATACACTCCCCAGGAAAAACAATACTGCGACAGTGGTCAATACAAGTGGACAAATCTTTATCGGTATGATGGATGTTCTCCCTCCAATCAAGAAAGTCCATCCTGCCATGATAATCGCCATCGCGGCGGACGCCCTGTACACAATAATAGATGCAGGGTTTTCGGCGCCTTCCAAAATGGTGACGACCATTACGAGCAATCCTATGAAGCACAGCGCTAGACCTTCTGCAACCCACTCCATTGTTATGATTCGCTTGTTGTCTTCTGATATTGGCCCAAAACCGTTAACGACAGATTTAGTTGGGACAATATGAGCTATCCCCCACAGGGTTATTACACTAGAGCCGGTGTATACCAGTATGTCACTTGTCATGGGCGTTTTCCCGAATTCTTTATAGACGATGGCCTATAACACCTATATAGACGGACTCTGCGTTTGCCCAACCCCATTTATTCTAACCCATTCAGTATATATCATATATACGATTCCGCAAGCTCGAAATACCTCCTGACACGAGCTAAAACCTTTGTCTTTTCCTCTTCTGAGATATAGGGGTCATTGAGCTCAAAGCCTTCCACCTTGCCCCGGACATAAGCCCGGTAGCATTTGTAGAAGTTGAGCACCTCCAGCAAATCCCGGTCGCCCGAGCCGGCAACATAAGAGGTGACAAATTGCTGCGAGAGGTCAGGACGGCCGTGATAATCCAGGTCCATAGCCAGGAAGGCGATCTCGCTGGTCACATCTGAGTATCTGAACCTGTCGTTGAATTCAATGCAATCGAAGATATAGATATCATTGGCAAAGCAGATGTGTGCTGTGTGCAGGTCGCCATGGCAATCCCTGATGCGGCCCTCCTTCACCCTTTGTTCAAAAAGCTGGGCATTTCTTTCCATAAAGGAATTGGTGTACTCCTTGATCCGCTCATATCTCTGTGCGGGGATGGTGATGCCAATATAGCCCTCGGTTTGAGCGAAATTCTCCTCGGTGTTGATCCTGACTACCTTTAGCGTGCCGTAGCTTGCTATCTCGTCATCTGTTCTCGCCTTAGCGTGGAACTCGACTAACTTCTTCGCCACCCCGGCCATCATCTCCCCAGTCACCTGGTCATTTTGCAGCAGTTGGTCCATGGTGCGATGACGCGGTAGCTGGCGCATCTTAACCGCATACTCGATGACCTCACCTTGGTCTCCGACAGAGATCTCGTCTTTATCTCTCACTATCTGGGCCACATCGAGATAAACATCAGGGCAAAGGCGCCTATTGAGCAATATCTCCTGATTGCAGTAAAAGCGGCGCTTCTCCAGGGTGGTGAAATCGAGGAAGCCGAAATCGACCGCCTTTTTCACTTTGTAGACATAATCCCCGGTGAGGAAAACGAAGGAGATCTGTGTCTGGACTAACTCGATTTCCCGAGGGCTGTCGGGGTATGCCTTTGGGCTGAGCAACGCATGAACCAACGCCGGAAGCTGAGACATAATCAGTTTAGTCACCCGGTTGGGCTCTTTGCCTTCCTCTCCTTTCCTTCAACTTCTTCCTTTTGCGGCGGTGTTTAAGCCAAGCCACTCTCTTTTTCTTGTTCATCTCCGGTTCAAGCTCTTTGGCTATCTCTCAAGCACCATAGCCATCCCTTGCCCGCCACCAATGCACATGGTGACCAAGCCGCTATGGAGGTCTTTCCTCTTCATCTCGTGAACGATGGTCACGGTGAGTCTGGCCCCGGTGCAGCCGATGGGATGCCCCAGCGAGATGCCACTGCCATGGATATTAGTCTTATCCAGGCTTAAATTTAGCTCCCTCATGCAGGCGATAGCTTGGGCGGCGAAGGCCTCATTTAGCTCGATGACGTCCACATCCTCGATGGTAAGCCCTGCCTTACTTAAGGCTTTCCTCACCGCTGGGATCGGCCCCAGCCCCATGTAAGCGGGGTCAACTGCTCCCGAGGCATAGGACCTTATGGTTGCCCACGGTTCCAGTCCCAGCTGCTCGGCTTTTTCCTTCGACATCAGCACCACTGCTGCTGCGGCATCGTTTATGCCGGAGGCATTGCCAGCGGTGACAGTGCCATTCTTCTTGAATGCCGGGCCCAACTTGGCCATCCTCTCCAGTGTAGTATCCAGAGGACGCTCATCGACGTCGAATATTACAGGCTCACTCCTCCTCTGCGGGATGGCGACGGGCACGATTTCCTGGCCAAGTATGCCCTCTTTTATCGCCGCCCGTGCTCGCTGATGGCTCAACAGTCCAATCTCATCCTGCTCCTGGCGGGAGATGCCATATTTCTCGGCGATGTTCTCTGCGGTAAGCCCCATGTGGTACCCATAGAATATCTCCCACAATCCGTCGTACACCATGAGGTCGATTAGCTCCCCTTTGGAGTTAACATCCATTCTATAGCCCCAGCGGGCTTTGGGCAGGACATAAGGGGCACAGCTCATACTCTCCATGCCCCCGGCAACGATTGCCTCTGCCGCGCCGGTCTGTATCGCTTGTGCTCCCAGGGTGATTGCTTTCAGCCCCGAAGCGCAAATCTTGTTCACAGTAAAGGCATTTGTCTCTTTGGGCAGCCCGGCATAAATTGTGGCTTGTCGGGTGGTATTTTGCCCCTGTCCCCCTTGAAGAACATTGCCCATGATTACTTCATCAATCTGAACTTCCTGAAAGGATTCATCCCAGTCATAGCAGGCTTTTTCTAATTCTGTCATCCCCACGCCCTTAAGCGCATCGGGGGCATACTGCGATAGCTCCTCGCCGACCACGGGTCTGAGCCTGGCTTTCCTCAACGCTTCCTTGATGACAATGGCGCCAAGCTGGACTACAGGGATGTCCCTGAGCGAGCCCCCGAATGCTCCTACTGCTGTCCTGACTCCGCTAACAATGACGACTTCTCTCATAATGTCATTTATGTCCTTTCCGTTCTCAATTTTTGCGATAACGCAGCCAAAAGCTGTAAAGCCTTTGTCGCCCCTTCAGTCGTAAGCGAACCCAAGCCACAAGATGGGGTGACCAAACACCGCTCCCATAGCATATCATAATCGATGCCCTTGTGGCAAAGTGACTCCATTGTCTCCCTTAAGCGTTGGAGCAGGCTATTCACCGTCTCCTCGGCTAAGGCCCGCTCATCGTTGGGCACAATCCCCCAGGCGATGATGCCCCCGCGCTCGAGGAAGCGCTTCACTTCACCAGGATATAGAGTAAGAGACTCGCCATAGTTATAGGCATCGAAGCTGAGGATATCAAGAGAGGTGCTGAGCAAGACAGACCAGTCGGTATTGCCACAGCAGTGGATCCCCTTAAGCCCCTCTATTCCCTGAAACACCTCCTCTAAGAAAGCGACCACATGCTCTGGAGTAAGAGAGATAAAAGGCGAGCCTAAGGAGGCAAAGTAGGGCTCATCGACGAAGACGATGGTATTAGGGCAGATGGCGCGCAGCATCTTTTCCTGCCAAGCTGCCTTCAACCTCAGGTGTTTGGCCGCGGCATCGGCGAGAACCGGGTCATAGATTATGGGGCGCTGCTCCTGGTCTACAACCACGAGCCCGAAGCTCACTGGTCCCGTGACCTGCCCTTTAACTGCAGTTGCTGACTCCAGCTCGCTGGAGAGGAAGCTGTGAAGCCCGGCGGCATAATCGGGACCTATCCCATAGTGCTCTACGTTGTTTTCCAGATAAGCGCTGTAAAGCCGCTCCAAAGCCTGATCGAGGTTTTGAGAGCGATCGACATAAATGCGATCTTGCTGGACTATCACCCCGGGGAACCCTTCGCTGAACTGGACATACATATTCTCCAGGAAGGAGCGCCTTGGCAGCTGAGGCCAAACAGGAATCTCAGGCAGATGTTCCAAAACCAGTGCGCATGCTTCCTCAGGGCTCTGTTGGGGCATGCTGCCCACAGCGGTGGCCAAGCCTCTGGGCTTAAACTGTGATCGATTCATGAGATGTATTTCCCGATCAAGAGGCGAATTTCTGCTTAACCTGCGGTGTTTATTTTACCAATTTTAACTAACCTTTTGGCTCTGGCGGTTGCTTCTTGTGTTATTTCCTTTTCGTTCTCAACTTCTCTTTCCCGCATCAGAATTCTGCCATTACAAATAACATCCGAAACACAATTGCCGGGAGCGGAATAAACCAAATCTGAAGCAAGGTTATGACCAGGGGAAAAGCAAGTCTGGTTTAAATCAATCAGAATTAAATCAGCTATCTTCCCTTCTCTGATCTCGCCAGCGTTTATCTTAAAAGCGTTGGCTCCATTGACGGTGGCTAATTTTATCATCTCCGGCGCCTTTAATATTACCGGATTTCTTTCTTTGTGTTTTTGCAGCAAAGCTCCTATTTTCATGTCCTCAAATAAATCTAAACTATTATTAGAAGCTACGCCATCAGTTCCCAGGCAGATATTGGCTTTATTCTCCGCTAATTTCTTGTAGGGAAAGACTCCTCCCACTGCTAATTTCATATTGGAGCAGGGAGTATATACCAGGCTGCATTTTCTTTTTCCTAAGATTTCAATTTCTTTATCAGATAACCAAACCCCGTGGACTAAGACTACATTATCATCCAGAAAGCCTATTTCCTCCAAATATTCTACCGGTCTAACACCCCATTTCTTTTGGCAATCTACAACCTCTTCTTCGGTCTCAGAGATGTGGAGATGTAAAGTTAAATCGTTACTCCGGGCAAACTCTTTGGCCCAAATAAGATTTTCATTGGAAACGGTATAGATCGAATGGGGGGCAACTGCTAATTGAATAGGATTTAACTCACTTGTCATAAACCGGTTATACATTTCTTCGACATTTTCTCTGCTTCCCTTTTTATCAAAATCTACCACTATTAAACCTATCACTGCCCTTATTCCCATTTCTTTGGCAGCCAAAATTGCTGCCTCTGGATACCAATACATATCATTAAAACAGGTAGTTCCTGACTTTATCATTTCCAAAATTGCCAATTTTGTGCCCCAGTAGACATCTTCCGGGGTTAATTTCGATTCTAAAGGCCAGATTCTATGTTGCAGCCATTCTCTGAGAGATAGGTCGTCGGCGTAGCCTCGAAACAGTGTCATTGCCGCATGAGTATGACAGTTGAATAGACTTGGCATGGCTGCCTTTTCTCCTCTGCCATCTATTGTTTCTTCAGCCTTAAAATCTAAATTCCTGCCAATTCTTTTAATGATATCGTTTTCAATGTAGATATCCCTTGTCTTTCCTGCCAAAATCGCATTTTTGATAAGGATGTTCATTTTAACTCCAGATTCAAAATCTCCGTAATTATTTTGTTCAAGCTTGCCGCGCTTTCCTTTTGTCTCTTTTTAATTTCTTGTTGGGTTAAAGCTTTTTTAACTAAACCGTGAGCAAAATTATCAACCAAACACAAAGAGGCGTATTGTAAACCAATCTCCGTGGCTAGAGTTGCTTCTTTAGCCATGGTCATACCAACGACGGTGGCAAAGTTCTTAATCATCCTTATTTCGGCTTTAGTTTCCAATCTGGGCCCCTTGGTTTGATAGTAAATGCCTCGGCTGTGAAAATCTATTTGTAGTTTTCTTAGAATTTCAACCAAAATCCGTCTTAATTTTCGGGAAATCCCCGGGGTTATGAACTCCAATTCTGTATCAAAAAAGGTTACAGGATCAAAATCAATATAATCATCAGGGATCACAAATTGGCCAGGTTCGATTTCTCTCCTTAGGGACCCCACAGAATTAAAAGAAAAAACATACTTCACTCCTAACCTTTTGAGAGCTGAGATACTTGCCCGATGATCTATCTGATGAGGAGGAATGTTCTTCTCAGGTCCGTGACGATTAATAACAACATGATTTTGGATTAGATAGTAATTTACTTCGCCATAAGGAGTAGTGATCTCTCTTAAGTCTACGCCCTTTAAAATATCTAAATCAAATAGATTTCCTCCGCCGATAATTGCGATTTTAGGTCCCCCAAAGGTTTCTGGCATTTACCTCCTTCTTGTCTTGCTGGGTCAAGTGCCTTGCTCCAACACCTTATACCATTTAATTATTCCCTCAGCAACTTTCTCAGCCGCTCCACGTAAGGCTCCCTTATTATACCCTTTTCGGTGATTATCGCCGATACATAGTAGTGCGGCGTTACATCGAAGGCTGGATTTGCCACCCCCACGCCATCGGGGGCAATTGCCACTCCACGAATATGAGTGACCTCCTCAGGGCCCCGCTCCTCGATGGCGATCTCATCGCCCGAGGCCAGGGAGAGGTCGACAGTGCTTAGGGGGGCAGCGACATAGAAGGGAATGGCATTCTCCATAGCTAAAACCGCTATGGAGTAGGTGCCGATTTTATTAGCCACATCACCGTTGGCCGCAATCCTGTCAGCGCCGACGATAACACAATCGATTGCCCTGTTCTTCAGGAAATGCCCGGCCATACCGTCAGTGATCAAGGTCACCGAGATGCCTTCCCTCATCAGCTCCAAAGTGGTAAGCCTGGCCCCCTGGAGCAGGGGACGGGTCTCAGTGGCGTAGACTCGGATCCTCTTTCCCTGTTTCGCGGCCTCTTTGATTGCGCCCAGCGCTGTGCCATAGCCCGCTGTGGCCAGAGAGCCGGTGTGGCAATGAGTCAGTACCGTGAAGCCATCTCGGATTAGCTCAGCACCAAATGCGGCGATGAGTTTATCCGCCTCTTCGTTTTCCCTTTCTATTTTACGGGCTTCATTGAGGAGCGCGGCCTTGATTTGAGCCACATCGCCTGCCTGAGCTGCTCGGTTCATCCGCTCCAAAGCCCAGAACAGATTTCGGGCAGTGGGTCTGGTGGCGGCCAAAGTCTGTGCCACGGAGTCCAGTTCTTTCAGGAACTCCTCCTTCGATTTGGCCTCAATCCCTTGAGCGCCCAAGGCCATCCCGTAAGCAGCGGCAAGGCCGATGGTCGGCGCGCCGCGGATGCGCATCTGCTTTATTGCCTGAGGCAGCTCGCGATAATCGGAAAGCTCCAAGAAGACCTCATCCCAGGGCAGCCTGGTCTGATCCAGGAGCCTGATCTTGCCCTGAACCCACTCGATTGCCTTCATGCCAGCATCCGCCTCCTGAAGAGCATGGCGCCGATGATGAATAAGCCGACGGCAAAGCCGAGGAGGATGTAGAAATCGGTGGCAATAGCCTCGAAGCCTAAGCCTCTGGAGATGACATCCTGTGCCGCTCGGATGGCATAGGTCGGGGGGAAGGCTTTGGCGATGGCTATCATGACAGAATTCATGCCTTCAGTGGAGAACCAGGCACCGGAGAGCATAGCCATGGGGATGATGAGAAGCCAGGAGATGGGAGCCTGACTTTCCCGCTTTATCAAGGCACCGAAGATCATCCCCAGGGCGACGCCGCTAAGCCCCAGAAGGAAGAGGATGAGGAGGACTAAGCCGAAATTGCCCACAATCTGGAGCCCCAGAGCATAGGCAATGCCGAGGTAAATCCCTATCTGTATGATGAGCACCGGGATATAGGGGAGGGAATAGCCGGCGATGAATTGCCACGGTTTCAGCGGCGTGGTGAGCAGGCGAGGCATCATCTGCCTTTCCTTGTCCCTGGCGATTAAGGAGGCAGCGGTGGGGATCAGTATCAGTAGACCGAAGACAGTCATCCCTGGCCCCAGGATGTTCATATAGCCTATCTCCTCAGTTTGGGCGGGGTGGCTTATGATTTCCACATCGGGGGGTGTTCCACCATGTGCCTCGTAGAAAGCGAGGGCAGCGGAGTTTATGATGGAGCTGAGGCGCTCCCCTACCGCGAGCTCGGTTTGATCATAGATCAATTCCAGGGTGATGTCTGTTGGGTCAAATCCTTCCGGGATGATTAGAACCCCATCCAACTCCCCAACCCTGAGTTCCTCTCTGGCATCAGCTTCCCCGGAAAGGGAGACATCCAGGGCTGGGAGTTGGCTTAGGGCTCCCACAAATTGTTGGGAATCTGCCCCTTGGTCTCGGTTCACTACAGCAAGGGACAATTCTTGCACGTCAATGCCGCGGAAGGCGAAGCCGAAGATGAGCATGAAAACCACCGGCAACCCGATGAGGAAAGCAATGAGAATCCTATCGCGTATAATCTCCTTGAAGTTCCTCTTTGCCAGCTCTAAAACTCTCATTCTCGAAGCGCCTTTCCTGTGATACTGAGGAACACATCCTCCAAGGTGGGCTGCTCCAGGGCTGCAGAATAAACAGTAACCCCTTGGGAGTGGAGATAGTCTACGATCTCCTTGAAATCCAAGTCTTTATGGGAGAGCTTCAGCTCTTCATCACTCTCCTCCACCCTCAAATATTTAGCTCGTAGTCCGGCTAAGACAGTGGAGGTGACATTACCTGCGGAGACGATCATGGTGCGGGTCTCAGTGAAGCTGCGCTTAAGCTCATCGGATGTGCCCAAAGCTACAATCCTGCCTTCGTCTATAATCCCGATCCTGTCGGAGAGGGCATCAGCCTCTTCCATGTAGTGGGTGGTGAGCAGGATGGTCTTTTTGCCTTTAAGCTCTGTGATGTAGTCCCAAACCGCCCTTCTCGCTTGCGGGTCGAGCCCTAAGGAAGGCTCGTCCAGGAACAGAATCTCGGGGTCATGAACCAGCGCCATTATCATGTTGAGTCGGCGCTTCATTCCACCGGAGAACTTCCGCACCTGGTCCCGGGCCCGGTCCACCAGCCCCATCGTCTCCAGTAGCTCCCTGGACCTTTTCCTCAGCGTGGCTGACTCCATGCCCTGAGCCTTGCCCACAAGACTCAGATTCTCCCAGCAGTTGAGCAAATCCGAGACCGCGGTCTCCTGAGGTGAGACCCCGATCCTTCTTTTGACTTGGTAAGGCTGTTTCATGATGTCATAGCCCGATATAGAGGCAGTGCCCCTGGTGGGCTTCAGCAGGCAGCAAAGCATATTAATAGTAGTGGTCTTGCCGGCGCCGTTGGGCCCGAGAAGTGAAAAGAGCTCGCCCCTGTTGATGCTCAAGTCGATCCCATTTACCGCCACCAGGCCATTGAATTCCTTGGTTAACTCAAAGGTCTGGATGGCAGGCGAATCGCCTTCCCTCATTCCGCATCTCCTTAGTCTTGTTTCAATAGCTCGAATTTTATCACATCCACCAGCCCCAAGTCGGTGAGCTTGAGCTCTGGGATCACCGGCAGCGCCAGAAAGGACAAAGTGGCGAAGGGTGAGGTGAGAGCACAGCCCAGACGTGAGGCCAGGCTCTCAAGCTCCTCCAGCTTACGGACAACAACATGAATTGGCTCCTGAGAAAGAAGCCCGGCGATGGGCAGAGCTAAAGAGCCCAAAATCTGGCCCCCAGCAGCAATTACCAACCCACCTTCAAGCCGCTCGATTTCCTTTACGGTGAGGAATATATCCTGGTCGTTCGTGCCCACAGCGACGATGTTATGGGAATCATGGGCGACGGAGATGGCCAGGGCTCCTTTTTTCAGGC
>CAZMKJ010000030.1:6915-13560 GCA_964567075.1 uncultured Dehalococcoidia bacterium | reverse complement strand
GCGATGATCCTCTGAGTGATATGAGCCGGGACCTCTTCATAGTGGCTGAACCCCATGACAAAGCTGCCACGAGCCTGGGTCATCGATCTCAGCTCAGTGGCATAACGGAGCATCTCGGAAAGGGGCACCTGAGCCTCGACCAGGTTGGCCCCATTTTGCGGGCTCATCCCCAATATCCGAGCCCGTTTCCCATTGAGGTCGCCGATAACATCGCCGGTGAAATCCTCAGGCACGGTAATACGCACGCTCATTATAGGCTCAAGTAGCACCGGCTCTCCCTGAGACACCCCCTTCCTCAAGGCATGAGCGCCGGCGATCTTGAAGGAGATATCCGATGAGTCCACAGGGTGATAGCTGCCATCATAGACTGTCACCTTGACATCAACCACGGGATAGCCGGCAACAACCCCTTCGTGGAGCGCTTCGTGAACTCCCTTCTCCACTGACGGGATGTAGTTCTTGGGTACGGCTCCACCCACCACCCTGTCAGCGAATTCATAGCCTGTGCCTCGGGACAAAGGCTCCAGTTCTAAGAAGACATGACCATACTGACCATGGCCTCCCGTCTGCTTCTTATGCTTATACTCAGCTCTGGTCGTGGTGGTGATGGTCTCTTTATAGGGGATCTTTGGCAGCTCGAGATCGGCATCAACGCCCAACTTGCGCCGCATCCTCTCCACAGCGACCTCAAGGTGAGCTTCTCCCAGGCCGCAGAGGATGGTCTCTCCGGTATCGGGCTCCCTACGAACGGAGAGAGATGGGTCCTCCTCGCTCAGCCGGGAAAGCGCTGTCCCCAGTTTGTCAACATCAGCTTTGGTTTTGGGGTGCACTGCTACACTTAATGAAGGGATGGGGACTGAAATGGGGGCAAATGCCAAGGGCCGAGCTTGACTACAAAGGCTATCTCCGGTGCCGGTCTCCGCCAGCTTGGCCACAGCCCCTATGTCGCCAGCGCTCACCTGCGCTGTCGGCTCCTGTGCCTTGCCCCTGATGGTATATAGTTGCCCGATGCGCTCTGCTCTTCCTTTGCTGGCATTCCACACCGTGCTATCGCTGCGCAGGGTGCCGCTATACACCCGGAAGTAGTTAAGCTTGCCCACGTAGGGGTCGGCGCTGGTCTTGAACACAAAGGCAGAGAGCGGACCCTCTTCCTCGGGCTCGATGGCTACTTCCTGCTCAGTATTCGGGTCTCGGGCTATAATCTTGCCCCTGTCCTTAGGTGAGGGTAGATATTGACCAATGGCATCCAGCAGCTCGGAGATGCCCTTGTTATCCAACGCAGTCCCCACCAAGATGGGCACGATAGTCCCCGAAATGACCCCTGCTCTGAGCCCACCGCGGAGTTCGTCTTCGCTTAATTCCTCCCCCTCCAGATATTTGGTGGCCAGGTCGTCATCCGTCTCGGCCACGGCCTCGACCAGCCGCTCAGAGAAGGACTCGATCTCGCCTTCCGGTGGCGAGGATGTCCTGGTTAGCAAATCGACTGCGCCGGCAAAGCTATCCTGAGAGCCTATGGGCAGTTGCACTGGAATGCATTTCCTGCCGAAGTTGGCTTGAATTTGGGCCACCGTCTTGTAGAAATCAGCGTGCTCGCGATCGATTTTATTAACGAAGATGAGGCGAGGTAAGCCAACTTCATCGCTATAGCTCCAAACCTGCTCAGTGCCTACTTCCACACCGGAGGCAGCGCAGATAACGATCACAGCCGCATCGGCGACTCGCAGCGCCGCACGGACTTCAGCCACAAAATCAGCATAGCCCGGGGTATCGATGATATTGACCTTGCTCCCCTTCCACTCCAGGGGGAGAACGGAGAGGTTGATGCTGCTCTGGCGCCTTATTTCATCAGGATCATAATCTGAGGTGGTATTGCCATCGTCGACCCTGCCCAGCCTAGTTATCGCTCCGCAGTTATAAAGCAATGCTTCAGCAAGCGAGGTCTTGCCGGCACCGGTATGGGAGAGCAACACCACATTGCGGATATTCTCGGCTCGGTAATGTTGCATATAATGTCTTCTCTCAAGCTAATCGTTGCTACTCAATCTCGATATCGGCCTTTTCTTTTGGCTTTTCCTCGCGCTCCATGGCGGAAATAGCTTCGTCGAGCGCGCGACGAAAGGCGAGGAGTACTTCTCTCCTTGCCGCTCTAAGATGACCCCTTACTGGAGCAGGCATCACATGCAAAGTCTTGGGCTTGAAGCGGACTATTAACTCCTCCTCAGGTCCCCGCTCTATGCTGAATATAGTCTCAGCCATACCATCACCCCTTCATTGCCAGTATAGGCTATAGCCCATTTGTTGTCAATTTGTGCCGTCCCCCGGAAAACAAACTTCTTCCGGGGCTTAGTGTGTCCCCTTTTGCTCAAACCTGATGCGCAGTTTATCGCCTTCAAACTTGGCGCCTTTGACTGATAGCCCGACTAAGGTCTGGGGCAGGATGATATTTCGCTTATACCTCCCCGCCCGCACGACGAGTTCGTCGCCACTTCGCAGCAGAGATATGTCCCCCTTGGTTAAGAAAGGAAGTGACAGGGTGAGCACATAATAGCCGTCTTCCCTTTCTATCTGTTGAGCTTGACCGCAGAAAAAAAGCTTGCTCGGGTCTTGGTCAGCGAAGAGTGCTTCAGCCATTACCTGCAGCATCGGGATGCCCACCACCTCCCGCTCCAAGAGAGGGACGCTCAGGATGGGCAGGGGGGCAAAGCACTCCTCAATCATCTGGTAATACTTTCCCTGAGCCTCCTTCCAGGAGTCGAAATAGCGGTCATCAATCTTATCAGGAAGCACACGATTACAGATAATAAGGTCGGTAAGGTAGCCATAGAGATTGAAATAGGTAAAAGCGCGCTGAGCCTCTTTGATCACCATCTTCTCCGGATTAAGCACCAGTCGCATCGAGGACTTTTCCCAGTCGGCAAGGAGGGCACGTATCCTAATGAGCTCGTTGAACATATCCTCCGCCGAGTCCAAGACCTCGTCTTCAGGCACTGGCATCCCCAGCACACGTCTAACCAAGGGCCGGGTCACAGTGACAACCTTGCGCTCGAGGGGGAATAGCTTCTCCATCCACCAGCGGAGGACCTCAGGGAAGCTGAGCAGGCGCAGCGTATCACCGGTAGGGGCACAATCCACGATAATGACCTCATACTGTCCGCTATCAGAATAGTTGACGATATAAAGCAGGTTTGCCAGCTCCTCCATACCGGGAATGATAGCCATCTCATCGGCCACAATTTGTTCCATGCCCCGCCACACCATAAGCGCCGCCAGCCATTTTCTGATCCGGCTCCAGTGCTTTTCCACCGTTTGCGCCATCTCCGTTTCCCGAGCCCAGAGGTTGGGCGCGATCAGCTTTGGTTCATTGCCCAGGGTGATATCAAAGCAATCGGATAGGCTATGAGCGGCATCGGTGCTAAGGACCATGGTCTTATGGCCCAGCTCAGCACACCTGAGCGCTGTAGCCGCTGCTATCGATGTCTTGCCCACCCCTCCCTTGCCAGTGTACAAAATAATCCTCATCTTCCACTTCATTATAGTTCGCCGAGACCATTTCAGGCAACAGCTTGCCTCGATTCGCCATTGGATGCTATAATGAAAAATCGCTTTATCAGTTCTTAGGGGGTGAGGGATTGAAGCTGAGTCGTGAGGATGTGGAGCATATCGCCCTCCTTGCTCGATTAGGGCTCTCTGAGGAGGAGATAGAGAGGTTCAGGGAGCAACTATCAAATATATTGGAAAACTTCGAGGTGCTCCAGGAGATAGACACTACCGATGTCCAGCCCACAGCCCACGTCATCGCCTTGGAAAGCGTAGTTCGAGACGATGAGGTATTGCCCTCCTGGCCACAAAAGGAAGTATTGGAAAATGCACCGCAAGCGGAGGACGGCTACTTCCGGGTGCGGGCGGTTCTGGAGTAACTCAGAGCAAATTCCCAAGAGGAGGGGGAAACTGAAATTAAATCAGCTGACCAGCCACGAGGCACACCAGCTGCTGTGGAAAAGGGAGATCTCGGCGCTCGAGTTGACCGAGGCTGTGCTCGGCCGCATCGCTCACGTTGAGGAGCAGATCCATGCCTTCGTCACTGTGACCGAAGAGCTGGCTTTAATGCAAGCTCGAGAAGCCGATGAGCGAATCAGAGCCGGTGATGCCTCACCACTTGTCGGCATTCCCACGATGATCAAGGACAACATCTGCACTAAGGGCATCGCCACCACTTGCTCCTCAAGGATGCTCCAGAACTTCGTCCCTCCTTACGATGCCACAGTGATGCAAAGGCTGAACCGAGAGCGAGCGGTGATAGTGGGCAAGGGCAACATGGATGAATTCGCCATGGGCTCCTCAAATGAGCATTCCGCCTTTTTCCCGACCAGAAACCCCTGGGATAGAGAGCGAGTGCCCGGTGGCTCAAGCGGTGGCCCAGCAGTGGCAGTAGCAACTGACGAAGCCATCTATGCCATAGGCTCGGATACCGGGGGCAGCATCCGCCAACCTGCTGGATTTTGCAATGTCGTCGGGCTTAAGCCCACCTATGGCCGGGTCAGCCGCTATGGCTTGGTTGCCTTCGCCAGCTCCCTGGACCAGATCGGACCGCTCACTAAGGATGTCACCGACTGCGCTTTAGTCATGAATGCCATCGCCGGCTATGACCCCAGGGATTCCACCTCCGTTCCCCGGCCGACCCCGGACTATACCAAGTCGCTGATTCCAGAGCTAAACGGGCTGCGCCTCGGCATTCCCAAGGAATACTTTGTTCGCGGGATGCAGGCCGGGGTGGAGCAGGTGATAGGGGACGCCATCGCAAAACTTGAGCAACTGGGGGCTGAGGTTGAGGAGACCTCGCTGCCCCATACCCGCTACGCATTGGCTGCCTATTATATCATCGCCCCCTCCGAAGCCTCGGCAAACCTGGCACGCTATGATGGGGTGAAATACGGTTTCTCCGCCAGCGATGCGGAGAGCATGTGGGACGCCATGGACAAGACGCGCCAATATGGCTTTGGCCCCGAGGTCAAGCGGCGCATCATCCTGGGGACCTATGCTCTGTCCGCAGGCTATTACGACGCCTATTATCTGAAAGCGCAAAAGGTGCGCACCCTGATCAGGCGTGAATTTGAGCAAGCCTTTGAGCGCTTCGATGCCCTGGTGACTCCAACCTCGCCCACAGTCCCGTTTAAGCTTGGCGAGAAGGTGGAGGACCCGCTTCAGATGTATTTGAGCGATGTCTGCACGCTGCCAATAAACATCGCCGGCATCCCCGGGCTTTCCGTCCCCGCCGGTTTTGCCGATGGCTTGCCGGTGGGGATGCAGATACTCGGTAAGCCATTTTCCGAGGAGCTGCTGCTACGCATTGGCTTCGCCTATGAGCAGGCGACAGAATGGCACAAGAGGAGGCCGCCGCTATAGCATCGGGAGGTATGAAATGTTCCAAGCGTATATTTTTGACCTTGAGGGGACACTGGTGGATTTCCAGTATAACTTAGAGCCGTCAATCAAAGCAGCCAAGCTGAAGTTGGAGGAAATGGGCTTCGCTAAGGAAAGGCTGCTGAAAATAGAGTCCTTCTATGAATTGCTTAATGAGGCTATGAAAGATGCTTTGCTGGGCAGGGTCGATTTGCCAGCCTATGAGGTTAAAAGGGGAATTGGCGAGGTTTGGGACTCCTTTGACTTCGATGCCTTGACCAGATGGCAGTTAAATGAGGATGTGAAATCTACACTCACCGAGTTACACCCCAGAGCTAAGATAGGTCTTTTTACCACAATGGGGTGGAAAGCTGCGAAGAAAGCTCTGGAGAAATTTGAAATAGATAAACTTTTCCATATTATGGTAACCAGAGACGATGTGACCCTTCTCAAGCCGCATGGGGAAGGGCTGACATTGATACTAAAGTGCTTAGGAGTCTCTGGGGAGGAAGCGATTTATGTCGGCGATACCACCAGGGATGTTTTAGCTGCCAAAGAGGTCGGCATTAAATCTGGATTCATAGTCGGCGGTGAGCAGCAATTGCCCGACTTGCTTGCCGAGCCAGATTATATCCTCTATGCCTTCTCAGATATCCTGGAGATGAGGTGTTAAATGTTCCAAGCGTATATATTTGACCTTGAGGGAACATTGGGACATTTTCAATGGGACTCAGTGCAAGGAGTTAAAGCAGCCAAGCTGAAATTGGAGCAAATGGGCTTCGATAAGGAAAAGCTGCTGAAAATGGACCGTTTCAATGACGTGATTAACGAGGCTCTGAGATATGCTTTGCTGGGCAGGGTCAATGTGCCCGCTTATGAGGTTAAGAGGGGAATCGGCGAGGTTTATGACTTCTTCGACTTGGATTCCTTGACCAGAGGGAAGCCAAGGGAGGATATGAAAGATGTACTCACCGAGCTACATTCCCGTGCTACCATAGGTCTTTTTACCACATACGGGTGGAAAGCTTCAAAGAAAGCTCTGGAGAAATTTGAAATAGACAAACTTTTCCATATTATGGTAACCAGAGACGATGTGACCTTTGTCAAGCCGCATGGGGAAGGGCTGACATTGATATTAAGGTGCTTGGGAATCTCTGGGGAGGAAGCGATTTATATCGGCGATACCAGCAGTGATATTTTGGCTGCCAGAGACGCAGGTGTCAAATCTGGATTCATAGCCGGTGG
>CAZMKJ010000030.1:0-6815 GCA_964567075.1 uncultured Dehalococcoidia bacterium | reverse complement strand
GAAAGGCTTTTCGAGCTTTGCTATCAGGAGCAACAAGATATGTGGTCGGCGGTTGAGCTGATAAAGGGCGTTTAAGGGGGTGAAAGCATGAAGGAAATCCTGGAGATCCTGGAAAAAGATGCTCGACTTAGCGCGGAGCAAATTGCCACCATGACCGGGGTGCCCGTTTCCGAGGTAAAGGAGGCGATAACAAAAGCGGAGAGGGATCGAACCATCCTCAAATACAAAACGGTGATCAACTGGGAAAAGTTGGGCCAGGAGCAGGTCTGGGCGCTGATCGAGGTCAGGGTTCAGCCGCAGCGCGATGTCGGCTTTGATGCCATTGCCGAGCGCATCTATCGCTTCCCCGAAGCTCGCTCTGTTTACCTCGTCTCCGGGGCCTACGATCTCGCCGTTCTGGTCACTGCGAGGACGATGCAGGAGATAGCCTCATTTGTGGCTCAAAAGCTGGCTCCTTTGGAGTCGGTGCTGGGAACTGTAACCCACTTCCTGCTCAAGCGATATAAAGAGGACGGGGAGATCTTGGAGGGCGAGGAGAAGGCGCGTCGCCTGCCACTGACACTGTAGGAGGTTTTTGGTGCAAAATATCCGCAGTCCTATCTCACAACGAGTAATGAAAATCTCCCCCTCGGGCATCAGGAGATTCTTCGACCTGGTGTCTTCGATGGAGGACGTTATCTCCCTTGGAGTTGGCGAGCCCGATTTCGTCACCCCGTGGCATATCAGCGAGGCCGGGATCTATGCCATCGAGAAGGGCCATACTGCCTATACCTCAAACTACGGGCTGCTCGAGCTGCGCCAGGAGCTGAGCCGTCACCTGAAAAGCCGCTACTCCCTGGATTATGACCCCAATAGCGAACTCATGATCACCGTAGGCGTCAGCGAGGCTCTCGACCTGGCGCTGAGAGCCATCCTTGACCCCGGCGATGAAGTCTTATCCCCTGAACCAACCTATGTCTCCTACATGCCGTGCACCATTTTGACCGGCGCCAACTTCGTCCCCGTGCCTACCACCGTGGAAAACGAGTTCAAGGTCCAGGCTGCTGAGATCGAAAAACGGGTCAGCGGCCGAACTAAAGCCATCCTGCTCGGCTATCCGAACAATCCCACCGGTGCGGTGATGGACAGGGCAGACCTGGAGCAGATCGCCGAAATAGCCCGGCGCCACGACTTAATGGTGATTTCAGACGAGATCTATGACCGCCTGGTCTATGGTGTGGAGCACACCTGCTTTGCCAGCTTGCCCGGGATGAAGGAGCGCACCATTTACCTTGGCGGCTTCTC
This sequence comes from uncultured Dehalococcoidia bacterium, assembly GCA_964567075.1. Lineage (GTDB taxonomy): Bacteria > Chloroflexota > Dehalococcoidia > SZUA-161 > JAUWZY01 > JAUWZY01. The sequence continues at coordinate 5,531 of CAZMKJ010000030.1, read as the reverse complement.
CAAATCCTATGCCATGACCGGATGGCGCGTAGGCTATGCCGCAGCTCCGGCTGAGCTCATCGAGGCCATGCTCAAGATCCATCAATATACCATGCTCTGCGCCCCGGTGATGGGACAGATGGCAGCTTTGGAAGCCCTCAGGGAGGGTGAGGAAGCAGTCAAGGAGATGGTCATGGAATATGACCGCCGCCGCCGCGTTATAGTTAAAGGGCTAAATGAGATCGGGCTCGCTTGCTTTGAGCCCAAAGGGGCTTTCTATGCCTTCCCCTCGATAAAATCGAGCGGGCTCTCCTCCGATGAGTTCGCCGAGAGGCTTCTTGTCGAGCAGAGGGTGCTGGCGGTTCCTGGCTCAACCTTCGGAGAGTGCGGGGAGGGATATATCCGCTGCTGCTATGCCGTCTCGCTACCCGCCATCGAGGAGGCTCTGGAGCGGATGCGGCGATTTATGAGGACGCTGTAAATGTTACAGCTTGCTGCTTCGTGGAGTGGCGGTAAAGATAGCTGCCTCGCCTGTTACAAGGCGATTTCGGCTGGATTTGAGGTTTCCCATCTGCTCAATATGATAAATAAGGATGCCAAAAGGAGCATGTGTCACGGATTAAACGCCCGGTTAATATCGGCTCAGGCACAAGCCGTAGGAGTCGCCATGGTGCAAAAAGAGGTCACCTGGGATACATACGAAAAAGGGCTCAAGAATGCGGTTTATGAGCTGAAGAAAAAAGGTGTAGCCGGCATGGTGTTCGGGGATATAGACCTTGAGGAGCATAAGGATTGGATAGAGAGGGTCTGTGCTGAGCTCCAGATCAAACCGATAATGCCTTTGTGGGGTGCTGCCCCGGAGCAGGTTCTTCATGAGTTCGTAGCCGAGGCATTTGAGGCCGTTGTCATCAGTGCCAAGAGCGATTATTTTAGCCAGGAATGGCTGGGGCGCAAGGTTGATCAAGGGCTGATAACGGAGTTGCAAGCATTGGCAAATGAAAAGGGCATCCACATCTGTGGTGAATCGGGGGAATATCACACCTTCGTTACCGCAGGTCCCCTATTCGAGCAACGGGTGAAGATTCTGCGCAGCCGCAAAGTGCTCAGGGATAGCTACTGGTTCTTGGATATCCTGAGCTGGGGCTTAGATTAGCCCCATCTTCTGCTTGACCTCGAAGATGGTTTCCTCGGCTATGACTTTAGCTCGGCTTGCCCCGTCGGCGAGAACCTCGTCAATATAGCCGGGCTTGGCTGCAATCTCAGCTCGCCGCTCCCGAAAGGGAGCAAGCGCACTGTTTATGTTTTCGGCGAGGATTCGCTTGCACTCAACGCAGCCGATCTCAGCCTTGCGGCAGGCCTCTTGAATAGCCGACTGGTCGGCGGGATCGGTGAAGAACTGATGTAGGTTATTGATATTGCACACATCAGGATGCCCCGGATCGCTCAGGTAGCGGCGAGCAGGGTCAGTGAATGCGGTCATCACCCGCTCCAGGGTCTGCTCAGGGGATGCCGCCAGCTCGATGTCGTTATCCAGGCTCTTGCTCATCTTGCTAACGCCATCGAGGCCCAAGATCAGGGGGGCATCGGTCAATTTGATCTCGGGCTCGGGGAAGGTCTGGCCAAAGAGGAGATTAAAACGCCTTGCCGTCTCTCGGGCAAACTCCAAGTGAAATGCCTGATCCTCGCCCACAGGGACGACCCCTGCTTTATAGAGCAAGATGTCGGCGGCCATCAGCACCGGATAGCCAACGAGCCCATAATTCACGTTATCGGGCTGCATCCGAGCCTTCTCCTTGAAGGTTGGGATCCTGAGCAGCCGGCCTAAAGGGGTGATCATGCTGAAGAAGGTGTGAAGCTCCAGGACCTCGGGGACCCGGGACTGGACGAAGATGATGCTCCTTTCCGGGTCCAGCCCCGCCGCCAGCCAGTCAAGCATCATCTCTGTGGTGTTCTCCTTGATCTCGCCCACATCCTCCATAGTAGTCAGGGCGTGGACATCGACAATGCAATAGATGCAATCGTAGTCATCCTGGAGGGCAACATAGTTCTTGATGGCGCCGAGGTAATTCCCAATATGTTGCCTTCCTGTGGGTCTGGCTCCGGAGAAAACTCGCCCTTTCTTCATCGCCCGCCTCTCACATGCAAAAGTATACAACAAAACCCACAGCTTAGACAATATAGCCTTCCTTGACACCCTGCTCAGGGCAGATAAAATGGCAAACGGAGGGAAGATGATCAGGAGCTTTGATGGCAAGAGCCCGAAGATAGCTGAATCGGCCTGGGTCAGCGAGGCAGCCTATGTTGTCGGCGATGTGGAGATTGGCCAAAACTCGGCTGTCTGGCCCGGCGCCGTGGTCAGGGCCGACTTCACCCAGATCAGGATCGGCGACAGCACCGACATCGAGGACAACTGCGTCATCCATGGCATGCCAGGGGAGCCCATGGAGATCGGCGACAATGTGGTCATCACCCACGGCGCAGTGGTGCACGGCCGCAGCATCGGCAACGACGTGTTTATTGGCTTTAACGCCACCATCCTGCCCTACGCCGAGATTGGCAATCGCTGCTTTATCGCCGCCAACTCGGTGGTCACCGAGGGGATGAAGATCCCAGACGGTTCATTCGTCGCCGGGGCCCCGGCCGAGGTCAAAGGCAAGATCTCGGAGAAGCAGCTGACTTGGATAAAGAGCCACCTTGAGGTCTATCCTCCGATGGCGAGGAGATTTAAAGAGCAGGGGCTTTAAAGCTTACATCTGCTCTGGCGTGGTCATCCCCATGAGGTCGAGGGTCTTGGCGAGGACGATTTTGGCTGCTGCCACCAGCTTGAGCCGAGCCCAGGTTAAAGGTTTATCATTGGAGATCACTCGGCACTGCTTATAGAAGCTGTGGAAGACGGTGGCCAGCTCTTGAGCGTAATAAGGCAGGTGATGGGGCTCGAGGTTACAAGCTGCCATCTCGATTATCTCCGGGAGCTGGATCATCCTGCGGATCAGGGTTAGTTCCGGCTCCGTGACCAGCAGGGCAACATCCCCCTGAGCATAGTCGATGTTCCTTTCCCCGGCCAGGCGCAGGATGCTGGCGATACGAGCATGGGCATATTGCACATAGTAAACAGGGTTGTCCAGGGACTGCTGTTTTGCCAGTTCCAGGTCGAAGTCCATCTGGCTTGAGGCGGCGCGGGAGAGGAAGAAGAAGCGGCAGACATCAGGGCCAACCTCCTCAACCAGCTCACGGAGGGTGACGATCTCACCAGCGCGCTTCGAAGCTCGCAGCGAAGCCTCGCCACGGCGCAGGCTGACCATCTGAGCGATTATTATCTGTAGTCGCTCCGGGCTAACGCCCAAGGCATTAGCCACAGCCTTCATCCGAGAGATATGCCCTTGATGATCGGCACCCCAAATATCGATCACCGTGTCAAAGCCACGCTCCAAGAACTTGTTATAGTGATAGGCGACATCAGAGGCCAGGTAAGTGGGGATGCCGCTGCTGCGAACCAGAACATTGTCCTTGTCCTCGCCCAGAGCGGTGGACACAAACCAGAGCGCCCCCTCCTTCTCCCCGATATAGCCTTCTTGCCTGAGCAGAGACATCGCCCGCTCAAACTGACCTTGTTCATAAAGGCTCTTCTCGCTGAACCAGACATCGAATTCGACATCTAAGAGCTCAAGGTCAGACCTTATCCACTCCATTACCTTGGCCAGCCCGATTTTGCCCAGCTCCCCGATCGCTTCCTCGGGCGATAGAGCAAGGAAAGCATCCCCTCTTTGAGCGATGATGTCCTCGGCCAGCTCCACCATATAGTCACCGTAATAGCCATCTACCGGCATCTCAGCAGGATGACCCAGAGCCTGACAGTAGCGAGCGTAGAGCGAGCGGTAGAAGGCATCCATCTGACTGCCGGCGTCATTAACATAATATTCCCTCTGCACCTCATATCCGGCAGCGCCAAGGATATTGGCTAACGTGCTGCCCAAGACAGCCCCGCGGCCATGACCGACATGGAGGGGGCCGGTGGGGTTGACGCTGACAAATTCCAGCTGAACCCTGGAGCCCTGCCCCAGGTCGAGGTCACCATACCTCTCCCCGGCGCTCAGGATCTCCTCGACCTGCTGTGCCAGCCAACTGTCGCTGAGGACGAAGTTTATAAACCCGGGAGGGACTACCGAGACCGTTCCCACCTCCTCAGCCGGGGGCAGGACGCTGGTTATGGTCTCGGCGATGGCCAAGGGGTCTGTCTGTGCCACCCGACCAAGCCTTAAGGCCATGGTGCTGGCATAATCACCATGCTCCGGATTTTGAGGTCGCTCCAAGGAGACCTCAGGCACAGTCAAGGGTGGGAGTAAACCCCTCTGTTGCGCCTCGATAACGGCTTGTTGCAGGAGCTCAGCGATCTTGTCTTTAATCATTTCAGCTCTGCTCCCCCCGGCTCTGCCACAGCCGAGCTACTTCCTGAGCCAGAAGGCTGTGCTCAGGCCTCTCCAGCCCGGGGTCGGACTCAAAGAGGCGCAGAGCTTGATCGCGAGCCAGCTCCAAAAGCCCGACATCGGAGAGTTTGGCCATCTTGAGGTCGGGGAGCCCACTCTGTCTGGTGCCGAAGAACTCACCTGGCCCTCTGAGCCTCAAATCCTCTTCCGCTAAAGCGAAGCCATCCTGGGTGCGCTCGATAATGGCCAGGCGCTCCCTGGCCTCGACTGAAGGCATCTCAGCGAGGAGGAGACAGTAGCTTTGATGCTGGCTGCGTCGCACCCGACCGCGAAATTGATGCAGTTGAGCCAGCCCAAAGCGGTCGCCACCCTCAACCACCATTACCGTGGCATTGGGCACATCGATGCCGACCTCGACCACCGGCGTTGCCACCAAGATATCCAGCTCACCGCCACGGAATCGTCTCATCACCTCATCCTTCTCCGCGGTCGACATCCGCCCATGAAGTAAGCCAAGCCTGAGTTCAGGGAACACCTCCCCGCAAAGGCGCTGGTATTCCGTTATCGCCGCCTTAGCCTCTATGGCTTCCGAGTCCTCGATCAAGGGGCAGATGATAAAAGCTTGGCGTCCCGCCGCTATTTGCTTGCGCACAAATTCATAAGCGCTTTGCTGCTCCCCGGGGCTGAGCCATCTCGTCTTGACCTCAGGTCTCCCCGGCGGGAGCTGGTCGATGACCGAGAGGTCTAAGTCACCATAAACGGTCAAAGCCAAGGTGCGCGGGATGGGGGTGGCGCTCATAACCAAGACATGAGGGCTTGACCCCTTCTGGCGCAGTGCTGCTCGTTGCATGACGCCAAAGCGATGCTGCTCATCGACTACAGCAAGCCCAAGCCTGGCAAACTCCACCCCCTTTTGAATCAAGGCATGTGTGCCAACCACGATATCGACCTCGCCCTGGTTAATACGCTGGTGAAGCTCCTGCTTGGCTTTCTCCTTCAGTCCCCCAATGAGCAGGCCCATAGTGAGGGGACGGGGAAGCAACGAGGGGAAGGTGCAGAGGGCTCCTTCCCCATCCTGCCCGCCCAACAAACGGCAGATGCTGGCAAAGTGTTGTTCGGCCAAGATCT
>CAZMKJ010000029.1:0-14141 GCA_964567075.1 uncultured Dehalococcoidia bacterium | reverse complement strand
ATACCAGTGCCCGATGTGGAGGTCTCCCGAGGTATAGGGGAACATGGTCAGGGCATACCACTTAGGGCGGGGGTCATCGTCATTTGTCTCGTAGAGACGATCAGCCTGCCAGCGCTGCTGCCACTTGTTCTCGATCTGCTGCGGGTTATAGTTTAGCGTCATCCCAGCCTCTTATTATAAAGCTTGGGGTGGCTTTTTTAAAGCCACCCCAAGCCATTCCCGTTTAGCCTCGACCACGGTTAAATATGGAAAGGGTAAGGCAGGGTCTGAGCGTTGTGGACTCTGCCTTACCCTTTGAGTCGCCCGAGTCAGATTAGCCCAGGATATGGACAGTCCCCTGGTTTGCGTCGATCCTTATCCTCTGCCCCGTCTTAATCTTGGTTGTTCCTTCGAAAACGTTTATCACCACCGGTATGCCAAACTCTCGACCGACGATAGAAGGATGGGATAAGCTTCCTCCCCGGTCAATAACTGCGCCGTCAATTAAGGCAAAAACCGGGGTCCAGCTTGGGCAGGTAGTGGGAGCGACCAGGATGTCACCCGGCTGGACCTCGACCAATTGCTCAAAGCTCATTATGACGCGTGCCGGTCCTTCGGCAACCCCAGGAGCCCCACATGTGCCGTAAAGGTCAGCCTTTAGCTCCGGCCTGACCACAGGTAATGCCCCGACGATGACTTTTAGGACGATAGCGTCCATCGATGGCAATAAGTCCTTCACTACCGCTTCTTCTATGCCGCTCCGAGTTGTGATTACGACGGGATAATCGGTTTTTGTTTGCCAACTTTCCCATTCCTTACGCCGCCTGCGCGCTATATGGCGCAAGTCGTGGTATTCCGGGCAAGGCAGGACTCTCTTGATTTCATCAGGGATCAGGTAAAAGGTATCATCAGGTTGATCGATGGTTCCCGCTTGCACCAGCCTTCTCCCTATTCCCAGGCAGCAGCGGCGGATTAATGCGTGGGTGTATAAGTCCAGATAATGGTCATGTTCCTCACTGTATGTCTGGGACTTTTGGGCCAGGCTTAACAGCGCCAGGAACCATTCCCTTTGCTCTTCAGGCACCCTTTGAATCAATTGCTTTGTTATTTCCTCCCTTTCTTTGGCCAGCCTCTCTCTGACCTCATCCAGGACGAAGCTGCCGCCCTTTGCCAGGTAGCCTTTTATGGCGAATATGGCCGGAGTGGGGTCTTCTACCCAAGATGGCTCATTGATCTCGGCCATGCGGCTTATCCTCCAGCCGTTATCCCACAACCAGTCGCGGAACTCTTTGAGCCACTGCCTCCCTGCTTCGGTTTGCTCCAGCTTAGGGACCACGTCTTTGGCTTCGCTGGTGAGGAAGATATCTCCCAACCCCTTCTTTAGCGCATCCTGCCCGAATTGCCAAAGGGCTCTGTCATTCTGGAAGACCCTATTGTCGAAGCCCGCCATCAGCTTATGGAATTCTGGACTGTTATCGTCGATGCCAAGCAAATCCCTACACATCCCCTCAAATGTTATAAAGGCGTTATATGCGGCATACATGCCAATAAAGTGTACTTCCCACATCCTGCGGCATACCCAGATAACATCTTCAAGGTGTGCGAACAGTTGGACATTATCGGCTGTGTCAAGATCAAATTTCTTCAGCCGCTCATAATGCCCCAGCATCTCATCTATAGTTGGCTTCCACCAGGAGTCAAAGTCCTCAATTAATGGACGCATGGCCTCCTTGAATTTAGCCTCACGCTTCTTGATCTCCTCCTCATCCCTGACTACAAGAATGGCTGAATAGTCGCACCCATCGAGGACTCTCTTCTCCCAACCTTTACTGGTGGGGATGCTCAGCTGCTCGGCAGCAACCTGCGTGCCATAGGCGCAGTATTGCATCCAAAACCAGGTAAACATCTGAGTCCACGGCGGCACAGATTGAGTCGCATTCCAAAACCAAGACGGCACTACCTTTAGATCGGCCTCCTTATCAAGCTCATAGCCTGGACAGTAATCCCAGATCTTTTCGCCCATGCTTCCCTCCTTTCTGTTTTATTATGGCCAGGAACTGAGATCAATTCTGTAAACTGCCCGCTCCCACCCCCTTCCTAGTTAACGTTTTATTGATGCCACAAGCTTACGTCGGTTGCGACTATGATCTCTTCACCTTTTTGGCATCAGGGGTATTGGGTCTTAATCGGGCCTGCAGCCAGCATGTCATCAACTTCTTTATTTGTCATGGCAAAGCGAAGTAAAAATTCCTCATCGGAGACCTCAGGTCCAGCTCCAATTTGTTGCCGCAGCTCTTTTACAGATGGCTGCGGTAATTCCTTATCTAAAATATCTTTAGCGCTGGGTAAGCTGGTTACCCGATCCAAGACATTTTGGTCTACGGGGGCAGGCGGTTCTCCAAACCACCCTGCTATAAACTGGATTACCCCATCAGGTACCGTTTTATACCGCTCACCGGTGATGATATTCATTGTTGCCTGAGTGCCCACGAACTGGGAAAAAGGTGTAACCATAACGGGGTAACCGAGATCCTTGCGGACACGAATTATCTCCTCCAGGATTTCATCCAACCGCTGTTCCATCCCTATCTCAGAGAGCTGGCGTTTCAGGGTTGACATCATTCCTCCAGGCACCTGATGCTCATAGTAATAAACATCATATTCTACCGGCGCCCCCATTGGCCGACCCTCTCTTTGAGCAATGTTTCTAAAATGAGCAGCCATGGCTTCGAGTGCTTCATCATCTAAGTTTGCCGAATAACCCAGACGGCGAATGTTGCGCAAAATGTTTTCCGTGGATGGCAGGGAGGTGCCATTGGCCAGGGGTGAGACACAAGTCCATACTCTCTTGGCACCCAGTTTGATGGCTTCCAAATAACAGAGGGGGGCAAGCCCCGTATTACAATGCCCGTGGAGCTCAAGTGGTAGCCCAGCGATATTCTGTTGAATCAGCGGCACCAGCGTCCGAGTGCTCTCAGGCGTCAGAAGCCCTCCCACATCTTCTATCATTATGGAGTCAACATCGGGGCACTTCGCTATCTCTCGCGCCTTTTGTGCATAGTATTCATGGGTATGCACAGGGGAAATGGAATATATCAATGACGCCACAACTTCTTCTGCTCCCGCTGCCTTAGCTATCCTTGCCATTTGGAAGGTAAAGCTCGGTTCATGTGAAGTCTCCAGTATCCAAATACGCCTTATCCCATTGGCAATCATGCGCTCAATCGCGAGCGCCATAGCCGAGTTCGGCGTCACCGTGAAAGTCAGGAAACGTCTGCCTGTGGTCAGAAAAGTCAACGGAGTCCTTGGCATCGCTTTAGCAACGAGTCGTATACTCTCCCAAGGGTTTTCACGATGCACGCGAACTTGTAATCTCATAAGCACGGAAGCTGCCAGAGTTACGGCTTTAAAGCCAACCTGATCCATTGTTGGCGCAATTGAAAGTATCATCGGGGTTGTTATCCCTGTGGCATCCCAGAGGCTTTGGTTGCCATCTCGTGTGGTCTCATCGATAAAATCGACCTCACCTCGAGTAGAAGCCATTTCAACCTCCTTTAGCTGTGGCTGCAGCTGCCTTTATCCAACCAACGCCAAGCTTAAGCGGGATAGTGGGCGCTTTCCCAGTAGCGACCTTGCCCTCAATGCTGATAAAGCAATCGGTGAAAGTCCCGCCGACATCGATATCAATTGTGGCCTCCATCTTCACCTCCTCAGGAGAGGGCTAACGGCCTGGAATTAAGTGGACGAAGGAAAGAACCTTCGATTTATCCTTCAACCTTACCGCTTAGTTACCTATGGTCTTTGACTACTTTAATTAGCAAGTGGAGCTGGAGGGATTCGAACCCTCGACCTCTTGCATGCCATGCAAGCGCTCTCCCTGCTGAGCCACAGCCCCAAACTCGTATCTATTTTAGCCCCAAAACCGGCCTTTGTAAAGAGGGGCCTCATGCTTGGTGGGAAGATCGCTGCTGAGGGGCTGACGGTGGCAGGCCCTTGGGCACAGCACTAACGATTGACAAGGAGCTGGTGGCAGTCTAAAATAAGTAATGGTGATGTCCTTCTCTCAGCGATCTTGCTGGAGCAGGGCATCGCTGCGGGCTTGAGCATCGCAACCATCTCAGCGTCTGCTTTCAGAGGAAGTTTTCAGCTAAAGAAAGCTGCGAAGTTTGGAAAGGGGGCATAAGCTGTGCAGATTCCCGGAGATGCAGAAATGACCGCACGCTCTACCTTGGAACATCGTATCTGGCCTCATAAGCGGTATGCCGAGATGTATCGCCGCTCCTTGGACGACCCTGAGAGGTTCTGGGCCGAGGAAGCCCGCCGCCTCGACTGGTATGAGACCTGGGATCGGGTACTTGAGTGGGACCCTCCATATGCCCGCTGGTTCGTGGGAGGAAAACTGAACGCCTGCTATCAGTGCGTTGACTGGCATGTGAAGACGTGGAGGAAGAGCAAGGTGGCAATCTACTGGGAGGGGGAGCTTGGCGAGACCAGGGTGCTGAGCTATTCCACCCTGTTTCGGGAAGCGAATAGATTTGCCTCAGTGCTTCAGAAGCTGGGGGTGGAGAAAGGGGATCGGGTTGCCCTTTATCTGCCCATGATTCCAGAGCTTCCAATCTTCATGCTCGCCTGTGCCCGGATCGGGGCGGTGCACACAGTGATCTTCTCCGGGTTCAGCGCCAAAGCGATAGCCGATCGTCTCAACGATACTCAGGCAAAGCTGATTATCACTGCCGACGGCGCATATCGCCGGGGCAAAATCTTGCCGCTCAAGGAGACCGCCGATGAAGCAGCGAATCTCTCGCCCTCTGTGGAGAAAATCATCGTGGTCAGAAGAACGGGCCAGCCAGTTCCAATGACGAAAAAAAGAGACCTCTGGCTCTCTGCTCTCCTCGACGAGGCGGAGAAATTCGTTAAGCCTGAGCCAATGGAGTCCACTCATCCCCTTTACATCCTTTATACCTCTGGGACCACTGGGAAGCCCAAGGGGGTGATTCACAGCACCGGCGGCTATTTGGTGTATAATCACTCCGCTTATCAGTGGGTGTTCAATCTAAAGGAGGAGTCGGTCTACTGGTGCACTGCCGACGTCGGCTGGGTCACCGGCCATAGCTCCATAGTCTATGCCCCACTCTCCCACGGCGCTGCCATCGTCCTCTATGAGGGAGCCCCGGATTATCCGGCAGTGGATCGCTGGTGGGATATCATCGAGAAATATGGGGTGACCATCTTCTATACCTCCCCTACGGCGGTGAGGATGTTCATGCGCTACGGTGAGGAGTGGCCGGCAAAGCACGATCTCTCCACACTCGAGCTTCTGGGGAGCGTCGGCGAGCCCATAAATCCCGAGGCCTGGCAATGGTTTTACAAGCATATCGGTGGGGAGAGGTGCCCTATCGTGGACACTTGGTGGCAAACGGAGACCGGGGGCATTATGATCTCGCCTAGCCCCGGGATCGAGCCCATTCCGCTTAAACCCGGATCGGCAACCTTCCCCCTCCCTGGCATTGACGCCGCCGTTGTGGATGCCGAGGGAAAAGAGCTGCCACCGGGACAGAGGGGTTATCTGGTGATAAGACGACCCTGGCCGGGGATGTTGCCTGGTATCTACGGCGACCCTCAGCGCTATAAAGAGTCATACTGGTCCCGCTTCCCCGGCGCATACTACACCGGCGACTTCGCCATACGCGATGAAGATGGGTATTTCTGGATCCTGGGCCGGGCGGATGAGGTGCTCAAGGTGGCGGGACATCGTCTGGGGACTGCCGAGCTGGAGGATGCCGCCGTCTCCCATCCCGCTGTAGCCGAGGCGGCAGCGGCGGGGAAGCCCGACCCGGTGAAGGGCGAGGCCATCGTCCTCTTCGTTACCCTTAAGGAAGGCGTTGCCCCTTCCGCCACAATTAAAAAAGAGCTTGTGGCACACCTTCGTCAATCCATCGGCCCCGTCGCCACCCCGGAAGAGGTCTACTTTACCCGTTCCCTCCCCAAGACGAGGAGCGGGAAAATCATGCGTCGTATTCTCAAGGCAATAGCCATGGGGGAAGAGATCGGAGACGTTACTACTCTGGAGGATGAAGCTTCAATAGAGGAAGTGAAGAAAGCCTACGAGGCTTTAAGAAGGCACTTGGAGAGGCCAGCGGGTTAAGGCGAGCTAACATCAGAAGCCGACTTTTTTCAACAGCCGTTCCACCCTGATCAGCAACTCGGTAGGGGTTATTGGCTTATCGATAAAATCCTCGGCCTCCAGCGTTAGCCCCTGACTTACAGCGAGTGAGGTTTCCCCGACCTTATCTGCGAAAGCGGTTAACATCAAGACCGGGATCTTGCGAAGTTCAGGGTCTCTCTTGAGTTGTTCGCAGACCATAAATCCATCTTTTAACGGCATTATTACATCCAAGATGATCAAATCGGGGCTCTCATCCCTTGCTTTCTTGAGCCCCTCGTCGCCATCGAAGGCTGTGACCACCTGATATGGTTTGCTCTCTAACACCAGCTTTGTTGCTGCCACGAAATCGGGGTCGTCATCGATAACGAGGATCTTGGCTTTTCTCTCCATCCATCCCTCCTTCTTTCACATCCCAAGAGGCGCTAACAGCTTATGCCATTTTCTTTTGCAGCAGCTTCTCCACTCGGTGCAGCAAAGCATGGGGGTCGATTGGCTTCTCCACATAATCATCGACATCGAGGCTGAGCCCGGTTTCCAGCTCATAGCGTCTGCGGCTGGCCTCCTCCTTCACCGAGGTCAAGATCAGGATTGGCACATTGGCATACTTGGCTCGCCTCGGATCCTTGAGCTCCTTGCATACGACAAATCCATCCATTCTCGGCATCAACAGGTCAAGCACCATCAGCTGCGGTCTTTCGTCCCTTAGCTTGGCTAAGCCCTCCTCGCCATCGCGAGCGGTGACCACCTGATAATCATGAGCCTCCAAGATGGCACTGATCGCTACCACGATATCTGGGTCATCATCGACAACCAGGATCTTTGCTCGTTTTTCCATTTCAAGCCCCCGTTCCCTTTTATAAGGCTGGCCTGGGCATTAATCCCGCTGCCTCCACGATTCTGGGGATTATATCCTCCCAGGCAACGGCCATAATATGGATGCCGTGAACGCCCTCAATATCTTTAAGCTGCTCGATGGTCTCGAGGCACATCATGGCCCCTTCTTCCTTAGCCTCCTTGGCATCTTCCATTCTGGTGACTATCTCATTGGGCATATAGACTCCGGATACATAGTCTCTCATATAGCGAGCCATCCCTGCTGACTTAATCGGTATCACCCCGGCAAGGATATGAACCTGTTTATCCAGCCCTCGCTCTCGCACCATCTCCATCCAGTTGCCGAACTTAGCGACATCAAAAACGGCTTGAGTTTGAATGAAATCGGCCCCGGCTTTTACCTTCTTGGCCAGTCGGATAACCCGATATTCAAAGGGATCGGCAAAGGGGTTAGCTGCGGCTCCAATATATATCGGCACCTCGCCCGATATATCCTCGCCGCACTGGAATTTCCTCTCATCACGCATTGTCTTCAACATTTGGATTAATTGGACGGAATCTATATCATAAACCCCCTTGGCACTGGGATGATTGCCCAGCATTTGGTGATCGCCAGATAGGCAGAGGACATTTTTGATCCCTAAAGCCACTGCCCCTAAGACATCGCTTTGGATGGCGAGCCTATTTCGGTCCCGAACCACTATTTGCATCACTGGGTCAAGCCCCATTTGTTTTAGCATGACACAGCTCGCCCAGCTTGACATCCGCACTACCGCCGATTGATTGTCGGTCACATTCATGGCATCGCAACAGGATTTGAGCAACTCGCCCTTCCTCTGGATCACGCTGGCGACACTGCCTTTGGAGGGCCCGACCTCAGCGGTGACGGCGAACTCTCTACTTTCTAAGACCTTCTCCAGATTTGTCCCCGCTTTCATACTTGGCCTCTTCATCTCTTTTTGGGCAAGGTGAAGGTGAATTTAGTCCCCTTCCCGGTTTCCGGGCACGGGCTTTCGGCCCAGATTTTACCGCCGTGAGCTTCTACGATCCTGCGGGCAATCGATAGCCCCAAGCCAGCACTCCTCCTATCTGCGCTCCGACCCTTATAGAAGTCATCGAATATATAGGGCAGTTCCTCAGCAGGGATGCCGACCCCGGTATCCATGACCTCTACTCTGAGGGTCTCATCTTCGTCCTTCAATTTGAGCGACACCTGCCCCCGTTTGGTGAACTTGACAGCATTGCCCAACAAATTAGTGACTACTTGCTGCAGACGGCTTGGAGAGCCTTGGATTTGGGGCAGGTCTCGGGGCAACTCTATGTTCAGCTTCAGTCCCTTCTCCTTGGCCTGGGGACGAACATCCTCCACCGAGCTCTCGATCACCTCCTGAAGCGACATCCACCTCGCATCCAGTTGCGTAGCCTCGATGCGAGAGATATCCAGGATGTTATCGATCAGGTCTAGGAGACCTTTGATTCGCTCGCTACTCCGGAGCAGCATATCATGTTGTTTTGCACTGAGTTCCCCGACATAACCACCGAGCATGACTTGGATATAGCTCTGCACTGCGGCCAATGGTGCTTTCAGGTCGTGAGTGGTTATAGATAAGACTTGCGCTAATGTCTCTTTAGTGTGTCTCAGCCTGGAGGCAACCACCCCTACCAGCCCCTCCATCACCTTATAGCCCATAAACCAGTCCTTGGTAAGCAGAGAGTATAGCTCAGCGCCATCGATGGCAAATAACTTAGTTGGTTGCAGGCACCTTGCGCTCATGGTGAAGGTATGTGGCCGCTGCAGTGCACACCAGCCGAAGGCCTGCCCCTGTTGGGTTATGACATCGATTGTCCCCTGCTTGCCAGATCCGGGGCGCGTGGAAAAACTCGTCTCTAAGGCCACTTTACCCTCTCTGATGACATAAAGGTCTTTGGCCATCATACCCTCGGCGAAGACGGTGGCCCCTGTTTCATAGGACTCTTCTCGACATAGCTCCGCTACCTTTTCCAGCTCTTCGTCGGCCAGGTCGTCAAATAGATAGCATTGCGCCAAAGTTTCTTTAATCGGTGCTAGCTGCTTCAACTTGGCTCTCATCCCTCCACCCCTCTCGGTATTAGTCTATCTTGAGAAGGTCATCCTGTCAACTGAGGCTACCGTTTTGTCGGTGGTCCGGAGATAAGGCTCACGCTCCAATTCTTAGGCGCTACGATGTCCTCAAGCCTGTCTAACCTTCCCAACTTGGTCAGCCGCTCGATGATCAACTGCCAGGCACAGGGTAACTCCGGTGAAAGCTCACACTTGCCTCCCTGAGAGCCGCCGCAAGGTCCGTTGAGCAGGTGCTTTGAGCATCGGGCGATGGGGCAGATGCCGCCAGTGAAATCCAAAACACAATCGCCACACTCCAGGCAGCGCTCTGCTTCCCTCCACTCAGCATGGGCCCCGCCTAAGGATACCGTATTGCAGCCAGGGTGCACCATCCTATCCGCCGATGCGGCCACGGTCTGGATCCCCGTGCCACAGCAGAGCACGAGCAGTGAGTCCGAGGCAGCAATCGTCTCCTCATGGGCCTTCAATTTCAATCTGGTCAGGGGCTCATCGCAGACCATATCAATCATGGAGAAGCCGGTGACGGTTTTGCCCTGCTCCTCGAGCCTCTGTTTCATCTCCATAACCTGCTGCTCGCCGCCGGTTTCACAGCCCTCGGCACAGCCCTTGCAGCCGATGAGGAAGACTTTCTTTTCTCCATCGAGCAAGCTCAGGATCTCTTCAAATGGCTTTTGCTCTGAGATGAGCATTCTATCTCCTCCAGCACGACCTCTGCGATATAGGGCACCTTTTGCTCCAGCTCTGGGGAAAGCTCCAGCCCTAAATCTATCTCTTTGGGCTCGATGCCGATGATGACCGTCTCTTGGGGGCTGTTGCCCAGGGACTCCATCAGCCGTAAGCTAGGGAATAGGCCGATGTCATGGGTAGACAAAGTAAGTTCGCGTTGAGAGGCGATATCATCGGGGGTTAATCGGTAGATGGTCCCGGGCTCGCCTCCTCCTCTGGCAGCATCCACTATTATTAGCTTATGAGCATCTCCTATTAGATGAATGATATCCGGGGATGTCCCGCCATCTATTATCTCCACCTCTTCCGGGATGGAGTTATGTTGCAAGGCGTGGATGACGTGAATGCCGACCCCTTCGTCCTTGAGCAGGGCGTTTCCCAGACCCAAAACCACAATTTTAGCAGACACGAAACTCCCCCAAGCTCTTCCCTTTAGCTGTAATCAGGTGTATGGCGCAGGCAAGACAGGGATCAAAGGAGCGGATGATGCGCACCAGCTCAAAGGGATTGGCTTCATCCCTGATCTTGATCCCGGTGAGCGCCTGCTCGATAGGGCCCGGCTGGCCCTTATCGTCCCTGGGAGAGGCATTCCAGGTGCTGGGGACCACACACTGATAATTAGCGATTTTCCTGTCCTTGATTTCAATCCAGTGTCCCAGGGCGCCCCTCGAGGCATCGACAATGCCCATGCCAGTGGCCTCCTCAGGCAGCTCATAGTTGATATATGCTGGCTCACCGGGCTTGAGTTCGAGCAGCCAGGAGGGCATGGAGTCCGCGATGAACTTGGTGGACAAAGCACGGGCGGCATGGCGACCAAGGACTGAGAATAAGGCGCTTGGTGATGCCTTAAATCGGGTGAGCACGGAATCGACCAAGGATTTCATTCTGACGTTGCCGCTGGCATAGGTAGTCAGCACCCGAGCTAAAGGTCCTACTTCATAGACCTTGCCATCGTAGCGTGGCGACTTTATCCAGGAGTAAGCCCCTTCCTTTCCATGCTCGGGCTTGGTCTCCCCCTGAGCTGGGTGCTTTCCCGTGGTGGCATCGGCATACCAGGAGTGCTCGATCTGTTCGCTGATTTTGCCCACATCGAGCTCCTCCAGATTTAGCTCGGCGGAAATTGTCCCTTGCTTAAACAACCTCTTCCTCTTTGTCAGGTCTGGCTCCTTGCCATCGAGCTCGTAGCTGCCATAGGAGAGGAAGTTGCCGCAGCCCTTCCCCACCTCGAAGTAGTCGCTATATGCCTCAGCTACAGCGAGAACGTCTGGGAGATAGGCATTATCGATGAAGTCCCTAAGCTCGTTGAGTCTCCAGAGGAAAGAGGCGATCTTATCCACGGTGGGCACCTCGGTGACTCCACCGGGGACGATGGCTACGTTATGGGGCATTTTGCCGCCGAAGATGGAAAGCATCTCCTGGGCTTTGCGCCGAATGTTGAACGCTTCCACATAGTGAGTTACTGCCTCGAGGTTGACCTCATCGGGGAGGCAATAGTCTCCTTCATAGCGGGGCATAAATGGACCCAGCTCGCCCCGTTGGATGAAGTCCTTGATCGAATTCAGGGTTGAGTTATTGCCCTCGTATCTGGCAACTGCAGCGATGTCCACATAATCCAGGGCTGCCAGATGGTAGAAGTGAAGGACGTGGTCGGCGATATGAGCCGCGCCCAGGATCAAATTGCGCATAATCCGGCCATTGTCGGGGATTTTATCGGTGATGCCGAAGGCGCTGTCTAAATTTAAGGCAGCAGCGGTGGAGTGACTGGTGGGGCAGACGCCGCAGATGCGCTGCGTAATCCGCTGGGCATCACGGGGGTCTCTGCCACGCAAGATGAGCTCAATGCCACGAAATAAAGTCCCTACGCTTCTTGCCTCCTTTACCTCCCCATTTTCCGTTAGCGCCTCGATCTTGAGATGTCCTTCAATGCGAGTTACCGGGTCGATGATAATCTTTCTCAACCGATCAGGCCTCCTTGGGCATCTTCTCGTAGAAGGGGGAAACCTCGTCTGGGAATCCGGGTTCGACGCAGCCGAGACATGGGGCGTTGCCCCCGATACACCAGTTGGTCCCGTTATTCCACAGCCTTAGTGGGCAATCGGCATAGGTCACCGGACCCTTGCATCCCAGGTTATAAAGGCAGCCCGGCTCACCCAGCTTTTTGGCGAATTTCTGCTCATCATAATAGGCCCGCCGGGGGCAATTTTCATGGATCAACTTGCCATAGAAGAGCTTAGGGCGCGCAAATTCATCAAGCTCTTCCGGCTTGGGCAGCCCCTGAAGCAATATACTGGCCACCGTGCCCACGAACCAATCAGGGTGGGGTGGGCAGCCGGGGACATTTATCACCGGGGTTTTGATGCCGCATGTCCTGAAAAACTGACTCACGCTGACACACTGTGATGGGTTAGGGGCCGCAGTGGGAATCCCGCCAAAGGCGGCACAGGTGCCCAAGGCGATGACAGCCAAGGCATCTCGCCCTAAGCGCTCCACCTGGGAAGCTATGGAGGCCTCGCCAACAGAGCCATATCCCGGGGCAGTGGGTATTGCCCCCTCTACGACCAAAATATAGCCCCCCTTCCTCTTGGGGAGCTCTTCGATAACTTCAGTGGCTATTTGCCCAGATGCGGCCATCACTGTAGGGTGAAATCTGAGGTTGACATGCTTTCCCGGAATTACCTCATCAACCAGGATGTTTTTGATGCTGGGGCTTGCCGAATTAAGGACTGAAACAGAACAACCGGTGCAACCTGCACCTTGGAGCCAGATAACAAGATATTCCTCAGAGCCTGCCATAAAATCTCTCTATATCCCCGTCTTTCCCTCCTCTTATTATCATAACCATTATATCAGAAAATGTCCAGCCTTAGTGGGGAAAAGGCTTTACTCTACATCAAAGTGTAATCTTTTCCACGGCGAGTGTGGTCAAATCGATAATGGCGAAAGTGGGTGGTGCTCCTTTGCCGCCCAGTGTCCCAGGGTTTAACAGTAGTGTATTGCCGATGCGCGACTCATGCCAGCGATGATCATGCCCATAGAGCACGATGTCATACCGCTCTGTCTCCGCTAATGCCTGACCAATCTCATTGTCATGAATCATGGCAATACGCCTCTGCTCCAAGTTGAATTGGGCGAACTCTCCGAACAGAGTCATTCGTTTCCCAAACACCTCATAGGCTATCTTCGTCGCCCTGAAGCGATCACCGTCACCGTTACCGAATACTACAGACAACTGTCCGGGAAAATGAGAAAATAACCTCATGGTAAAAGGGGCGCAGAAGTCTCCTAACAGCAGCAAATGGTCGATCTGCCTCTCTTCGATAAGCGCTAAAGCGTCAAACACACGCTCCTGCTGATCGTGAATGTCTGCAATCACAGCTACTTCCACTTAGCCTCCTCCTTATGGGTCTTCTGTCGTACTATCAGAGTGGCCTGACGTTTTCGGGGTTGCCGAAGTTGCCGCAGACGATTTGCACGGAGCGCAGCGAAATCCGCAACCCCGTGTTAGGCCATTGGCGGCAACCAGCTTTGACCTATTTCCGGGCCTACCCCTGTGGTGGAAACATGCCCAGCAGCTGCATCATGCCCAGCATGTCCCTCTCGGCCCATACTTCCACGATCTTGCCGCCCGCGATGCGGATGATGCTGATCCCTGACATCGTCAGCTGCTTACCCGTAGGAGCGATCCCCATATATTCACCTTTGTGTGTGCCGCGATAGGTCCAGCGAAACGCCACCTTGTCCCCTTCGGCCATTATGTCCTCAATGGTGAAATGGAAGTCGGGGAAAGCGGTGCGTTGCATGGTAAGGGATTTTCTCAAGCCCTCGAGGCCGTATGTATCCTCGGGCTGAGTGTGGCGCACGCAGTCGGTGGCGTAAAGCTCGTCTACTACAGCCATGTTCCCCTTGTTCCAGATCTCCTCGATAACACGGCGTATCAGAGCCTTGTTTTCCTCTGTTGACATCTGGATCCTCCTTTAGATAAACACTTGTGCAAACGATACACGTAACTTCACGAGAACCAGCTACTTTCTTGCTCACCACCTCCTTTCGCATCCCTGAGTGGCGCCGTTCTACATCACTTTTCGGGCTTTGCCAAGTGCCAAGCATTTGAGCAAGCGAAGTGAGCTGCAAGCTATGCTAGGCGATTTGGACCCGCGGAGTGTGCAGGCCAATGTTGGGATATGTAGCCACAACCAGCTTTGACCTGCTTCCTGGCCTACCTCTTGGCAGGAAGGCTAAGTGGACTACCCATGCGGTGGCAACGCGCCCAGCTGGTGCATCATGCCCAGGTTGTCCATCTCGCCCCACTCTTCCACGATCTTGCCGCCTACGATG
>CAZMKJ010000028.1:0-14540 GCA_964567075.1 uncultured Dehalococcoidia bacterium | reverse complement strand
GGCTAATAGATGAGCTCAGCTGACACCAGCCAGTGAAGAGCCTCTCGGTTAAAGGAGGGCGCTCGCCCCATTTAGCAACCCTGAGGGCCGAGCTCTTCGCACCCCACAGCAACGCCGGGAGGTCCTCGAGAATTCGGGAATAAAGAGAGGAGGCCATAGCTTGGGCTAAAGCCTCCTCGGGGCCAAGTAAACCTATAAGCCGAGTCCTGTACCCACCTCGCGATGGGTGGCGACCATCTATCTGGGATGACAGTTACCCGTCACCTCAAGCGGCCAACCCGAGGACATAAAATCGAGCCGGGCCCTCTTGTCCCCCTATTTGGCCTTGCTCCGGATGGGGTTTGCCCGCCACCGATGTCACCATCGGAGCGGTGAGCTCTTACCTCACCTTTTCACCCTTACCGCTAAAGCGGCGGTTTGGTTTCTGTGGCACTTTCCCGGGGTCGCCCCCCCTGGGCGTTACCCAGCATCCTGCCCGGTGGAGCTCGGACTTTCCTCGAGCGATAATCTCGCCCGCGGTCACCCGGTTTACTTGGCAAGGATAGTTTATTACAACGATAAATGGCAGTCAACAATCAGATGGCATTCAGTCGCTGCCTGACCAATTCATGGGCTCTCCTGTTCTTTCGACGGGAGAGATGAGCGATGCTAAAGGAATCGAACTCCTTGAGCAGCTGACTCGCCTTATGAAACAAAGGCTTTAAGCCGGCGTTTCTCACCTTATACTCACCCTTGAGCTGCTTGGCCACTAACTCCGAATCCAAATTGATATCGACACGTTTTGCCCCAAGCTTCAGAGCCAGCTCCAAGCCCGCAATGAGAGCTCGGTACTCTGCTTGATTACTTGTGGCCTTTCCTATGCGCTCGGAGAACCGACCAACGGTGGTGCCCGTCCCATCCAGCATCACAACCCCGATAGCTGCTGGTCCCGGGTTGCCCAGAGAGGAACCATCACTATAGAGGATTAAAGATTTTCCAGAGCAATTCATGAGACTACTCAAGATATAAAATGCGACCGCAATTGCTGCAGCGCACTGGCTCCTGTCCTACTTTGGGCCGCTGTAACTTGGACATCGGGAGGATGATGCGGCATCCCTGACATCTTCCCTGCTTCACTTTAACCACGGCCAATCCCTGCTTCTCCTGGCGCAAAGCCTGATAGAGTTCGAAGCTTATCGAGTCAATTTGAGCTAAAACAGGCTCTCGCCCTTGCTCTAAGGCTGCCAAATCGGATCTCAGCTGTTCCTGCTCCTGCATCAGCCGCTCCTGATCACGGCGCCACTCCTGTTCCAACTCCTGCACCTCTGCGCTTTTGGCTCTGAACTGCTTTCTTGCCAGCTCCACTTCTTCCATTATGTCAAGAAGTTGATCCTCCCGTTCTCTCCGCTGCGCCTTGAGGGATCCCAACTCCTGTTCCATGCTCAAGAGCTCCTTAGGGTTCCTTACCGAGCCTCCATAGAGCTTCTCCTCTAAAGGGGTGATCTTAGCCCCCAGGTCATCTACCTCCCATTCCGCCGCTCGCTGTCTCCGCTCCAAGTCCGCTACTCTCCCCTTGTCTTCAGCTAAGGCAGTGCGGGCTTGAGCCAGGGCTTCATCTTTGCCCAATCGCTCTTCAACCTGCTTTAAGGCCTCGCTTTTCCGCTCCAGCTCCAAATCAATCTCTTGGAGTTCATATAGCCATCTCGTCGCGCTCACGCCACTCCTTTGGAGATAAAAACCCCTTTCAATGATATTGAAAGGGGAACACGGCCGACAATGGGCTCGGCAGGATTTGAACCTACGACCAACCGGTTATGAGCCGGCCGCTCTGCCCCTGAGCTACGAGCCCCGCTGAGATTATAGCAAAGCCCTGTTGACAAAACAAGAGCGATAGTGTATCCTCCCCCAGCCTTATGTTAGAATAGTAATGGTATGGAGCATGCTGTAGAACGCAAGGCGGAGCATTTGCATATCTGCACTACAATGGATGTGGAAGCAAAGGTGGGGCAAGGCTGGGAGGATGTTCACCTCCGCCATGAGTGTCTACCCGAGATCGATAGGGACGAGATTGACCCCTCGGTGGAATTCTGCGGTCGGCATTTCCGCTATCCCTTGATCATCTCTGCCTTGACTGGGGGGCATGCCAAAGCCGTTGCCGTTAACGAAACCTTAGCCAAAGCGGCAGAACACTGTGGCATCGGTATGGAGCTGGGGAGTCAAAGCCCGCTGATCGATTTTCCCCATTTGGAGCGGAGCTATTCCATTGCTCGAGAGGCTGCCCCCAATACCTTCCTTGTGGCCAACATCGGTGCGTCACGACTGATCCCGCAGCAAGGGAGCGCAGCCTGCACCTTGGAGCAGATCCAAAGGTTTATCCAGGTCATCAGGGCTGACGCCTTAGCCATCCATCTCAATTTGTTGCAGGAATCGGTGATGCCCGAGGGGGATGCTAAGGCTAAAGGCTGCACTGAAGCCATTGCCAGGGTTGCTCAAGCTATTTCCATACCCCTAATTGTGAAAGAGACGGGCGCTGGCATCTCCAAAGCCCAGGCTCTGAAACTAAAGGAAAACGGGGCTGCTGTTTTAGATATCAGCGGTGCTGGCGGCACCAGTATGGCTTTAGTGGAAGCCCATCGTGCTGCTTTGCATCAAAACCTGAGGTATGAAAGATTAGGCCAGACCTTCGCCCATTGGGGCATCCCGACCGTAATATCGACTATAGAGGCCAAGGCCAGTGGCTTACCCATCATCGCCAGCGGTGGCATCCGCAGCGGACTGGATGCCGCTAAGGCATTAGCCCTCGGCGCCGACCTTGTTGGCGTTGCCAGACCTCTGCTCAGTTGTGCCATAGAGGGCTATGAAGCTGTTGTAGACTGGCTGGAGACATTCTTCAGCGAGCTTTCCATAGCCATGTTCCTGAGCACTGCCCGCTCAGTAAAGGAGTTACAGCAAAGTAAGGTGGTTATCCTGGGCAGAAGCAGGGAATGGCTGGAGCAGCTTGGTTACGATTTAAGGGCAGCCAATGAGTGAAAAGATGATAATCAGGGGCACGGTCTTTTCCGGGCTGGGGCAAGGAGGCTTCTTTACCCAACTGGATTGGGTTAAGCAGCAATTTCAACATAAGCTGGGCTTTGTCCCTTTCCCCGGCACCTTGAACTTAAAGGTGGACCAAGAATCTGTTGATGTGGTAAACAAGCTAAGGGCAAGAGAAGGGATAGATATTGTCCCCCCGAGCCCTGATTTTTGCCAGGCGAAAAGCTTCCCCATATCGATACGTGGCATTGAGGCTGCCATCGTTCTCCCCGAGGCCGAGCACTTTACCAAAGATGTGCACTCATCGGATGTAATTGAGGTCATCGCTCCGGTCAATATCAAGAAGACCCTTTCTATACAGGACGGTGACCAACTGACTATAACCATAGAATAGAATGGAGGGACGCAAGTGAAACTAATTGTGGGTCTTTCTGGTGCCACAGGGATTATTTACGGGATAAGGGTTCTCGAGGTATTGAACAAGTTACCCGATATCGAGACACATCTGATAATAAGCAAGGCGGCTAAGGAGATGATAGAGCACGAGACGGATTGGACGGTGGCCCAAGTTGAGGCTTTAGCCTCACATCTCTATGATAATCAAGATGTTGGGGCCGCAATCTCCAGCGGTTCCTTCGAGACCGAAGGCATGGTGATCATCCCTTGCAGTATAAAAACGATGTCCTCCATAGCCATCTCCTATAATGCCAATTTGATGACCCGGGCTGCCGATGTGACATTGAAAGAGAAAAGGAAACTCGTGCTCGTGGTCCGAGAGACGCCATTGCACCTGGGGCACCTGAGAAGGATGGCAGAGCTGGCCGAGACAGGGGCTGTTATCCTGCCCCCGATGCCCGCCTTCTATCATTACCCCAAGGTCATCGATGACATCATCAACCAAACAGTGGGCAAGGTGCTGGACCAGTTCAAAATCAAGCATACCTTGTTTGAACGCTGGAAGGGACTAAGAGAGCCAGTCAGAAGCGACTCTTAGAGGCTGACAGATGGCCAAGTCGAATGAAGAGCTAAAGGGAATGGTTCTCGACTATCTGAAGACGCATAACACGATGACATTAGCTACCACCCGCGATAATCGGCCCTGGGCGGCCAGTTTGTTCTATGCCAATGATGGCTTCACACTTTATTTTATCTCTGACCCTGAGGTTTGCTGGCATTCTCAAAACATCGCTGAAAACCCACATGTTTCGGTCGCGGTGGATGAGGATTACCCGCTTGAAAATCCGGACGACTGGAGGAAGGTGAGGGGGATTCAGCTTGAGGGCATAGCCGAGATGCTCACCTCAGAGGAGGAGATAGCCAAAGCAGTGGCGACATATGTGAAAAAATACCCTTTCGTCTCTGTATACTTGAAGTCGATAATTCGTTTCCCACGGGTGGTCTCTTTTCTGGAGAAGTTCGCCCAGAAGCTGCCCTTCGTCCCCGACTTCAAAGCGGTCTCCGAGAACAAGTTCTACAAGGTGGTGCCGACCAGGGTTTGGTTTGTGGACAACGAAACAAGCTTTGAGCGCCGCCAAGAGGTTATGATTTAGCCTCAACAGCAGCAGGTTGCAATGCCTGCTCAAGCACCTCGTCGACGTTCTCAGCGAAGATGAATTCAAGCTCGTCCCTTATCTGCTGCGGCACCTCAGATAAGTCCTTCTCATTATCCCGGGGCAGAATGACCTTCTTCACTCCGGCGCGGTGAGCAGCCAGCACCTTCTCCTTGATCCCGCCTACGGGCAGGATTTTACCCCTGAGCGTGATCTCGCCGCTCATAGCCACCTCTTTACGCGCCGGGCGCTTGGTCAATGCTGAGATCAGAGCCACAGCCATGGCGATGCCCGCAGAGGGTCCGTCTTTGGGGATAGCGCCGGCAGGGACATGAATATGGACATCGCTTTTTTCATAAAACTCCTCTTTTATCCCCAGGGCACTGGCCCGGGAACGGGCATAGGTCAAGGTGGCTCGAGCCGATTCCTGCATCACCTCGCCCAGCCTGCCGGTGAGGATCAAGTTCCCCTTGCCCGGCATCAAAACAGCCTCGATAAACAGGATATCCCCGCCGGCAGGGGTCCAGGCCAAGCCGGTGGCAACCCCAACCTCATCGGCCTCCTCAGTAACCTCATAGCGAAACTTGGTGGGACCTAGGAAGTCGGCCAGGCTTTCCGCCTCCACCACTACCTCCTCTTCCGCCCCCTGAGCTACCTGCCGCGCCACCTTGCGGCAGACGGCGCCAATGTCCCGCTCCAGCTCCCTAAGCCCGGCTTCCCTGGTATAGTTCCTGATTATGGTCAACACAGCGGCATCGGTGAACTTCAGCCTCTCCGAGGAAATCCCGTGTTCTTTGAGCTGCTTCGGTATCAGGAATCTATTAGCGATATTCAGCTTCTCCGATTCAGTGTAGCCAGGGAGCTCCAGTATCTCCATTCGGTCCTTGAGCGCTGGGGGGATGGGGTCGGTGATATTGGCGGTGGTGATGAACATCACCTTTGATAGATCAAAGGGGACATCAAGATAGTGGTCGCTGAAGGCGAAATTCTGCTCCGGGTCCAGGACCTCAAGCAGTGCCGCTGCTGGGTCGCCGCGAAAGTCAGCACCTATCTTATCGATCTCATCGAGCATGAATACCGGATTATTGGACCCGGCACGGCGCAGCCCCTGGATTATCCTGCCGGGCAAAGCGCCAACATAAGTGCGGCGGTGGCCGCGGATCTCAGCCTCGTCCCTGATGCCACCTAAAGACAGGCGGATGAATTTACGCCCCAGAGCCCGAGCAATCGATTGCCCCACTGATGTCTTTCCCGTCCCTGGAGGGCCGACAAAGCAGAGGATAGGTCCTTTCATATCCTCCTTCAGCTTGCGCACTGCCAAATAATCGAGAATACGCTCCTTAACTCGATCCAGATCATAGTGGTCCTCGTCCAGAACCTGTTTTGCCTGCCCGATATCCAGATTGTCCTCGGTAGCCTGAGCCCAGGGGAGGGTAGTCAGCCAATCGAGATAAGTTCGGGAAACGGTATATTCCGCAGCCTGTGGCGGCATCTTAGTCAGGCGCTCCAGCTCCCGCTCCGCC
Organism: uncultured Dehalococcoidia bacterium; assembly: GCA_964567075.1. GTDB lineage: Bacteria > Chloroflexota > Dehalococcoidia > SZUA-161 > JAUWZY01 > JAUWZY01. The sequence goes on along the minus strand of CAZMKJ010000028.1, from coordinate 8,455 downwards.
TCTTTTTTGGCCACCTGAGGAAGATTTGCCTGCTCTATCTTTTCCCTGAGCTCATTCAACTCCATGGTCCGCTCATCGACCTCGCCGAGCTCCTTCTGAATGGCTTTCAGCTGCTCCCGGAGATAGAACTCGCGTTGCGCCTTATCCAGCTCCCCCTTGATTTGGGACTGGATTTTGGTTCCCAGCTCCAGGATTTCCAGCTCTCGGTTGATGAGTGCGGTGAGCCTTTTGATCCGCTCTGAGACATCGACCAGCTCCAAAATCTCCTGTTTTTCCCCCAGGCTTAGGTTGATGTGGGCGGCGACGAAGTCGGCAAGAGCTCCCGGCTCGGCTATGTTGGTGGCAGCAATGCCAAGCTCGGCGGGCAGATTAGGGGCCAGTTGCACTATCTTCTGGAAAAGTGTGCCCAGGTTTCTGGTTAAGGCCTCGAGCTCGGTGGTCCTGTCCACGGTCTCCTCGATTTTTGCCACCTTTGCCTTAAGATAAGGCTCGCTTTGAACCAGAGCCACCAGCCTTATCCTGGCCAGCCCTTGCAAGAAGGCTCGGACTGAGCCATCAGGCATCTTGAACATCTTGGCCACCGTAGCCGCGGTGCCTACATCGTAGAGATTAGCCGGCGGCGGTTCCTCAACCCCGGGGCGGGCGGCAAAGAGCCCCAAAAGCTTGTTGCCATCAACGACCTCATTGATCAGTTTCACTGTTTTTTCATCGCCAGTAGCCAAGGGAATGACCATCGAGGGGTAAATGACCTCTTCCCCACTGGGCAGGATGGGCAGCTCCTCGGGAAGACGAACTTCAGCGACTTTTTTCTCCGCTTCATTGAGCCTTATCATAGAGCTCTCTCCTTCACGTCGCTTTTATCTGCACCCTGCGGGTCTGTTCCTCCTTGACTTTGGGCAAAATGACCTCAACCAGACCGTCTCGATAGGAAGCCTTAGTTTGGCCGGGGACAACAGCTACAGGGAGGACTATGCCTCTCTCAAAGGGACCGCTGGCGATCTCCATTTGATGATAGGTTCGCTGCCCGCTGGCCGAGGGTGCTTTCCGCTCCCCGCGGATAACAAATGTGCTGCGGTCGACCACGATCTCGATATCTTCCTCCCTGACACCAGCCAGTTCGACAACTACTACCAACTGCTCATCGGTCTCATAGACATCGATAGCCGGCTGCCAGACCCGGGGCGAGAATTGAACCATTGGCGGCTTGGAGCTGGCAAAGTGGCCCAGAAGCCGTTCCATCTCTCGCTGCATGACATCTATCTGGATAAGCCAATCGCGCCGAAATCCAACCATGTTCCCTCCCTTAGCGCTGCTCCGACACCTAAATTATAAAACTATTCAAATTAAAGTGCCAAGAGCTCCATGATCCCCTGGCGAATCATCATCACCGCAATGGCAGCAAGAAGGAGGCTGGCTATTTGCGATATCGCCCTCAGCCCTCCCTGGCGCAAGAAACGCACCACTCGGTTAGCCTGGGCAAAGACCAGCCAAGCTACAGCCAGATTGAGCACAAAGGCAATGAGCACCGCGGCGATGGAATATTGGCTGCTGAGCAGTAACAGAGTGGTGAGAACAGCAGGCCCCACTACCAGAGGCGTGCCTATAGGAACAACAGCCACCATCGTCTCGCCCAGCGCAGGCTGAACCTCAAATATTTTGCCTGTCATCAGGTGTCTGATGGCTAAAACCAATAGGATCAGCCCTCCGGCGACTAAGAAGTCACCAATCCTGATGCCCAGGGCATGGAAAACACCCTCGCCAATAGCAATGAAGCCAAGCCCTAAGCCAAGAGCGGTGAGCAGGGCGTAACGCGTCGTCTTCGACCGCTGCGCCGGGGTCATATCCTGGGTTAAAGACAGGACAAAGGGCAGGATCCCTACCGGATCCATGGCCACAAAAAGGGGGATAAAGGCCAGGCCCAGGTCTTTAAAGAAGTCAGCCACAGCATCCACCTCTCCCTGCTATCGATTCCCTTCACCGGGGAGGCAAGCGATAGAGACCACAGTATCGCCTTCAGCCAACCTCATCACGCTAACCCCTCGAGTGGTTCTTCTCTGCAGAGAGATATCCTCGATAGATACGCGGGTGACCAGCCCTCCTGTGGACGCGATCATCAGCTCTTGAGCGGGATAAGCTACGAGTGCGGCCACAAGCGGACCAGTCCTCGAGCTCAGCCGATAGCTCTTGAGGCCATTGCCGCCACGCCTTTGCACCCGATACTCAGCCAAGGGCGCCCTCTTGCCAAAGCCATTGGCGGTAATAGTGACCAAGAAGGAATTGGCAGAGGCAACATCCATCCCCACTACTTGATCGCCCGGGGCCAAACCGATGCCCCGAACACCACCACTGGCCCGAGAGGCAACACGTAACTCGGCCACGGCGAACCTGAGAGCTCGCCCCCCCTCAGTGACCAGGATGACCTCGTCTCCCTCCTCTGCCAATCTCGCCGATACTAACTCATCTCCCGCCTTCAAAGGCATGGCGATGACCCCGCTATGCCTTATCGAGGCGAACTGGCTGAGCTCGGACCTCTTGACCTCACCGTGGCGGGTAGCCAGCACAATGAATCCCGCTTGGCTCAAATGGGAGATAGCAATTACCGCGGTCACCTGCTCGTTGCCATCCATGGGGAGCAGATTGATGATGGGCATCCCTTTGGCTTGTCGCGAGCTTTCCTGTGGAACTCGATGACACTTAAGGGGCAGCACCCGGCCTCGGTTGGTGAATAGGAGCAGGTTATCATGGGTATCGGCGATGACCAGATGCTGAACAGCATCGGCTTCCCTGGTCATCATCCCCATCACCCCTCGGCCACCACGGTGCTGCGGTTTGTAGCTTTCGCTGGGCAGCCGTTTGATGTAGCCCCTTTGGCTTAGGGTAATCACCATCTGCTGATGTGGGATCAAGTCCTCAGTGCTGAACTCCTCTACTTCCTCAGCGCTGATCTGGGTTCGGCGCTCATCCCCATATCGAGACCTCAGCTCCTCGACCTCAGCCTTAACGGAAAAATCGATCTTCCTCGGGCTGGCTAAGAGGTCCTCCAGATAGGAAATGGTCTTCAGCACCTCAGCGTAGCCGGTGGTGATCTTGTCTCGCTCTAATGCTGCAAGCCTTCGTAGCTCCATGGCTAAGATTGCTTGTGCTTGAGCCTGCGACAAGCTGTAGCCTTTCATCAGGTTATCTTGGGCTGCCTCCACGGTCTCAGATTCGCGGATGGTGGCGATGATTGCGTCCAGGTGATCAAGGGCGATCTTAAGCCCCTCAAGGATATGAGCCCTCTCCTTTGCCTTTTCCAGTTCAAACCGAGACCTCCGAATGACGACCTGGCGGCGGAAATTGATGTGATGCTGCAGCGCTGCCTTTAGGTTTATCATCCTGGGCTGGACATCAACCAGGGCCAGCATGTTGGCGAAGAATGCTGACTGCATCGCGGTATGCCTATAGAGGTTGTTGAGCACTTGCCTGGGCTGCCCATCCCTTTTCAGCTCAATGACAATGCGGACCCCTTCCCTATCAGACTCATCGCGCAACTCAGCAATCCCTTCCAGCTTTTTGCTCTTGATCAGTGTTGCTATCCTCTCCACCAGAGCCGCTTTGTTTGTTTGGAACGGGAGCTCAGTGACCACAATCCGGTATCGCTCCTTAGCCATCTCCTCTATATGAGCCTTGGCCCTGATGACGATCTTGCCATGTCCCGTGGTATAGGCGCTCTTGATCCCATCTCGGCCCAAGATCAGCCCACCGGTGGGGAAATCGGGACCCGGGATCAGGTTGATGAGGTCTTCAATAGTGGCATCGGGGTTATCGATGAGATAGACGATGGCATCGCAGAGCTCGCCCAGATTATGGGGTGGGATATTGGTCGCCATACCCACGGCGATCCCAGAAGCTCCATTGAGCAGCAGGTTGGGGATCTTGGTGGGCATGATGGTGGGCTCGTTGATTGTGCCATCGAAATTGGGGGCGAAGTCAACAGTGCCCTTATCGATATCAGCCAGCATCTCCTCAGCAATCCGATCCAGGCGAGCCTCGGTGTAGCGCATGGCTGCTGGGGGGTCATTATCTAAGCTGCCGAAATTTCCCTGGCCATCGATGAGGCAATACCGCATAGAGAAGTCTTGAGCCAGACGCACCATAGCCTCGTAAACCGGGGCATCGCCGTGAGGATGATATTTGCCCAGCACCTCGCCCACAATGCGGGCGCTCTTCTTATAAGGGCTGGTATGGCGTAGCCCGAGCCCCTCCAGAGCGTAGAGGATGCGCCGTTGTACTGGTTTTAGGCCATCACGGACATCAGGGATAGCGCGAGAGATAATCACGCTCATGGCATAGTCCAGATATGAATCCTGGACCTCGTCCTCGATCTTGACCGGAATCACCGTCCCCACTTCCATATCTCAACCTCCTTATTTAATCAGGCGGCGGCGCATGGTTATCAGAGAGATAGTGAACAACAGGACGATCAGCCCCAGAATAAAGCCCAGCTCGGCAAGTAAACCAAGCGTGAGTTGCCCTGAAATTAAAGCTCGGTCCAGAGTCACCACCGGGGTTAAGGGCAGAAACCAAGCTAGACGCTGCACCACCTCGGGCATAGACACCAGGGGGAAGAAGACGCCGCTGAAGAAAAACATCGGGGTCAGGAACAGGGTGAAATAGTAATTATAGGCGGTAATAGAGGGGGTAATCGAGGTGAAGGCCATGGCCAAAGAGCCAAACATCAAGCCCTCGAGCACTGTCACTATAGGGATGAGGACAGCAAAGGGGGAGAACGCTTGCACGAAGGCAAAGGCCACGAGCAGGATGATACACGCTGTGAGTAGGGAGCGGGTGGCAGCCCAAAATATCTCCCCCCCGATCACGTCCTCGATATTCACCGGGGTGGCGATGATAGCATCATAGGTCTTTTGATGCTCCATCCTGACATAGGAGCCGTAGGTGCATTCGAAGGTAGCGGTGAACATGGCATAGCTGGCCACGATGCCAGGGATGATGAATTGAAGATAAGTTTGGCCGCCGATGAGCCCAATATAAGCGCCAAGCCCAAATCCCATAGCCGCCAAGATGAAGACGGGCTCTATCAAGTATGGTGCCAACTCTGCCTTCCATAAGCGGAAGAAGACATCCCGGTTGCGCTGCCAAACACGAAAGGAGCGATAGGAGACGCGAGGCAAGATCACTCCTTGAGCTCCCTCCCGGTAAGCCGCAAAAAAACATCCTCCAGGGTTGCTTGCCGCCGCACCACATCCCCGCCTTCAATCATCAATTGCTGGGGCAGCAAGCCGCCATCATTGCTGAAGACATACAGGGTATCCCCGACGTCTTCAATGCTGACACTGTAGCTTTGCAATTGCCTGAGGACGTGGCTCTTGCCCATGGGGTCAAGGCGCAATTCTAAGACCTCCTGGCCCACGTATTGCCTTATCAAATCGGCGGGGCGATCCTGAACTACAATCCTCCCCTGATCCATGATCACCAGCCGATCGCAGAGATGAGCCGCCTCCTCCATGTTATGGGTGGACAGGATCATGGTTACCCCCTGCCCTTTGAGATAGCGGATCTTCTGCCAAACCAGATGGCGGGCCTGGGGATCAAGCCCGGCTGTGGGCTCATCCAGGATCAAAATCTTGGGCTGGTTAATTAGAGCGCGGGCGATAAGCAGCCGTCGCTTCATCCCACCGGAAAGGGTATCGATGCGACTGCGCTGGCGGTCAAGGAGCTGAAATAGCTCCAGCAGTTCCAGGGCTCGCCTTCTTGCCACCTCCTTGGGGATGTCGAAATAACGGGCATAGACTAATAGGTTGTGCAAAACGGTCAGGTCTGGGTCTAAGTTCTCTTCCTGAGGCACGACCCCAAGCACCGCCTTGATGGCGCGAGGTTCCTTCATCACATCCCTATTATCCACCAAAAGCACCCCTTGAGAGAGGGGATAAACGCAGGAGATCATCCTGATAAGAGTGGTCTTGCCGGCTCCATTCGGTCCCAGGAAGCCAAAGCACTCCTGAGCCTGAACGGAGAAGTCCACTCCGGCAACAGCTAAGAAGCCTTTATACCTCTTAACCAAACCACGAGCCTCGATTATAGCTGCCATTGGCTGCCTCTTGACTTCATAATAGCAGAGGGCTTTGCATTGGGCAAGTTAAAACGGGGAAAGCTGAAGCTGTGATTGTCTGTTACCGGGATGGATGCAGAGCAGAAATGTTTCCTACAGCTCGATTAACCGTCCTGCCCCGCATTGGATGTATTTCTCGGGGAATAGGCTCTTTATCTCCCTTTTATACGAAGTGCAGTGGCAGGGACATATTAGCTGCAAATCCGCCAGCAACTGAAAGCGGCGAAATCCATGTAAACCCCCGATGATGCCCAGGGGCTGGCCAAATTGGGAAGCTTTGTTCAGTATCTGGCCCGCTCCACAATGGGAGCAACCCGCTATTGCAACCGCTCCCTTATCTGTGTTAATTATTAAGGATTGCTCTCCATTGCTCAGTTCCCCTGTGGAGAAGATGCCCGGATAAATCTGGATCGCCCCCTCGACCCTGATGACCCTCTCCACTGGTATTTGCCAGGAACCGCTGCTGGGAGTAAACACCTTTGCCTTCTTATTCAACTTGAGGATTCCGCTGAGCCCGCCCATATGGTCAAAATGAGAGTGGGAAATAAATATCGAGTCAATGGAGGCGGGATCGATATTGAGCTTCGCCATATTGTGCAACAATATATAGTCATCGGCGCCGGTGTCGAATAGCAATCTGATGCCATTTCCCGTCTCCACAAGGCAAGAAAAGCCCCAATCCGATAACAACCCTTGTTGGCAAACCTCGTTATCATAGAGGATGCTGATTTTCATTTTCGAACTGCCAATGCCTCCACCTGTCTCTCCAAGGCATTCAGTTGCTGTGCCAGCTCCCTCTGCCTCTGCTGCAATAGCCACAGCTCCTGCTCCTTTCCGGTGAGGTTCTTATAATAAGGCACTTGAGAGGCAGGATATGCACCCTGGGGCATTGTTGGCATTTTAGCGCCGATAATATCACAGATTCTCCGTGCCACTGAGTATCCGCCGAGGCAAAGGTTGGGCGATGCCCTGCCCTCCGCCAGCGCCCGGGCATAATGACCGCAATTGCCAAAGCCGCAGAGGCCACAGTTAAACTTGGGCAAGACCTTTACAATCTCCCGCATTTTTTGCCCTACATCTGGCGTTATTCTGCCCTCTTGACTCCTCATCGATTCCCTCTGTGAGCTCTCTGAGCTACAATTACGACGAAGCCGGCATCAGAAGAAAGGCCTTTCAATGGCAACTCGATACCTCTTACCCCACCAGGTTTCTGCAAAAGTGTGGATACGACTTCTTCAATAGCAAAACCCGCTTGCTCCAGAAGTGACCTAACTTCCTCAAAGCCATAAAAAGTGGCATACTTATAGAAACGATGCCCTTCTTTTTTCCTGGCTTGATAAAATCGCCCCCAAGGGCTTTCCCGCAATACCAGGCCGAGCACCAGCTTACCACCTTCTTTCACAAGGCGATTGACCTCACGCAAAACCATCGACGGTGAATCGAGAAAACACAGGGTGACGATAAGAAACGCTGTGCCAAACACCTCCCCTCGGAATGGAGCCTGCTCTCCTTGGCCCAGAAAGGCATCCACCCCCCGCCTCCTCGCCATCTCCACAAGTTTGAGTGAAGGGTCTAATCCAGTCTCTATGCCCAAGGCTTGGGCAAAGCGGCCACTGCCGACCCCTATTTCAAGCCATGGCTTTGGCAGCAAGTCTAACACGGAACGGAAGGCCTGAATCTCAGTAGCGAAAACCGATTTCCCTTCGCCATCAAACCAAGCATCATAATCCGAAGCCAGGGAATCAAACACTGAAGCTATTGTCGGCACCGGGTTACCTCTTTTATAAGTTCAATGCTTGCGGTAGGCTCTCTTCCACGGCTCGTTCCTGAAAGCGAGGTAGTCCTTTATCGCTTCCTTGAGCGTGTCCGCTGCCAGCAGAGCACAGTGCAGGCTCTCCTCGGGCAACCCGCCCAAAGCATCGAGGATGTCTTTAGGGGTGATTCTTTGCGCCTCGATGATGCTCCTTCCCTTAACTAACTCGGTGACCATGCTGCCTGCGGCGATGGTGCTGCCGCAGCCATCGGTCCAGAAAGTGGCATTTGACATCAGCCCATCCTTCACCTGTAGCCATATCTCCATGGTGTCACCGCAGGGTCCGGTTACGCTGCCAAAGCCATCGGCGTCTGCTATCTGACCGAGGTTTCTCGGGTTTAAGAAATGATCGATAACCCTTTCCGAGTAAATCGTCCTCATGTCCGCCAAGACAGCTTCCTCTATCGCCTTGAATGGATCGTCAAATTGTGACATCGTTTAACCACCCCTTTTGACTGGGATCGCCATCGCCGTGGCGACAGCTTCGGAGAAGGCAGCTAAGGCATCGGAGTTATAGCTCTCGATGTCTCCCT
>CAZMKJ010000027.1:0-15102 GCA_964567075.1 uncultured Dehalococcoidia bacterium | reverse complement strand
ATGAGTCGGAGCAGGAGCTGATAAATCACTGGGAGGCGATAAGGAGGGGAGAGCTTATCGATGGTGGCTTCAATTGCTGCTTCCCCAGCGTCCATGATCCCACCGAGGCGCCTCCGGGAAGGCATACCGCGCTCATCTCTCAACACGCCCCTTATGAGCTAAAGGAAGGAGGAGCTGAGGCCTGGTATAAGATCAGGGAGCAGCATGCCGATCGCTGCGTTGCCACCCTGCGCAAGTACGCTCCCAACATAGACGGGGATAACATCTTGTGGCGCTATATTGCCACGCCTCTCGATATCGAGAACAAGTTTGCCGACATGGTAAAAGGCTCGATTAAACAGGGGGCATATTGGCCACTGCAGATGGGCTATCTCAGGCCCAATGAGGAGTGCTCTCATCATCGCACCCCGATCAAGAACCTCTATCTGTGCGGTGCTTCCACCTTCTCTGGAGGCTGTGTGATCTGGGGTCCTGGCTATAATGCCGCCAACAGGATAGCTGAGGATTTGGGCATCGCGAAATGGTGGCCAAAGCCGGAGATTGTAACTCGAGCAGAAGAGAAAGGATTGTTGTAGGGGGCTTTTATGAAGATAAGGTCGACGGGTTTAGGCAAGACGCTGCTGACAGCGCAAGTGGGTACTGTGGAGCCGACCAAAGCGGTCCCGGCAACCCTCGAGGCCGGCGATAACGAGCCGACGAGATTGCTGCTGACCATGGAGGTGGTGGAGCCGGTGCATTGGACGGTGAGGGCGTTTCTGGAACCGGGTGATATGCGCCGGGTGATCAAGTTGTTGCTGCGGCCGAGGACGCTTTTTACTGCTTTACTTTTCCTGATGAAAAGGTCATACAAGTAAGAAAGGGCTATGCCCAGTTTGGCGCTCCCCTGAAGAGAGAACAGGGGTTGACGGTGGCGTGGCTAAGGTCTATAGTTATAGTATAGCAGTAAATGGAAGGGGGTGGTAATAGTGGCTGGTAAGTGGGTATTATGGTTTGAAGAATTCGGCCGGGAGGATACCAATTGGGTTGGCTCGAAGTGTGCCAATTTGGGGGAAATGGCTAAAATGGGGATCCCTGTTCCCCCTGGGTTCGCGGTGACTACCGAAGCGTATGACCAGTTTTTGGCAGAAACCGGCGCCGGCCAGGAGATAGAGCAATACCTGACCAAGTTCCCTGAAGAACCTTCGAGCCTCGCCGAGTATGAGGAGGTAAGCCAGACTATAGGGGGAATTATACTATCAAAAGAAATGCCAAAGGATTTGCAGGATGCCATCTGCCAGGCTTACGCTGCTCTGTGCCAAAAATGCAACATCGGCGATATCCCGGTTGCGGTGAGGTCCAGCGGCGTTGCCGAAGACCTGCCCACGGCAAGCTTCGCTGGGCAATACGAAACCTACCTCAATGTCAGAGGTAAGGAGGACTTGCTGGAGAGCATAAGAAACTGCTGGGCCAGCTTGTTTACCACTAGGGCGATATCTTACCGCATTCGGAACAAGCTATCCGTTTTGGCAGGCTCGATAAGTGTTGCCGTGCAAAAGATGGTGAACGTTCGCGCTGCCGGTGTCGGCTTTACCATCCATCCCACCACTGGCGATGACACCAAAGTAGTGCTTGAAGGCAACTGGGGTGCTGGCGAAAGTGTGGTTCAGGGAACAGTAACCCCCGATCGATACATTGTGGATAAGGAGACATTGGAGCTTGCTGAGAAGAAGGTCAGTCAGAAAATGAAACAAATAGTGCTCAAAGAGAGAGGGACTGAGGAAGAGGACGTCCCGCCCGATAAGCAATCTGTTCCCTGCTTAACTGATGAGGAAGCCCTGAGCATAGCTCAATTCGCTAAATCGGTAGAAGTGCATTACGGCTGCCCCCAGGATATAGAGTGGGCTGTGGACTGGGATTTCCCATTCCCGAAGAACACTTTCTTGGTGCAGACTCGCCCGGTAACCGCTATCGTGCAGAAGAAGAGCGCTACCGAGCAAATTTTAGACTTGATGTTGAGCCGCCTGTACCGGAGGTAATCGTCTTCAGCTTTGTTGCAGGTAGCGAAGAAATTTGGCCATCTTCTGCGCCAGATATTCCTCTATTTCAGCGATGTTGGCCTCTAAAAACTCAGCGGGGAAGTCTATAGAAACCTCGTCCGCATAGGGAGCAGTATAGGGGTCTTCGGTAACAAGATATTCGCCCTTCACCTCTGCCTCGACGAATTCCCTGAAGGTGAACACTTTTTCTTCGGCCTGCGGCCAGAAGGATAAGATCGCCGCTGTTCTATAGGGTGGGTACTCGTCAAAGACAACGATCAGATCGGCTTCCTCCACCATCGGCCTCTTCAGCCCCTTCGACCTATAGGCGGAGAGATCTATGCCTCGCTTCAGCATCACCGGGATGAGGCTGCGGTATGGTGGTCTGCCGAAGGCGGGATTGCGAATGGGCAAGCCAAAGCCCTGCATCCACTCCAAGTCCTCCTTGGTGATAAGCCCAGCCGATGCTACCTTTACCTGGTGCGCCAGCCTCTCATCCCGCTGTTGAAGCATATTGCGAAAAAGATACTCTGAAGCTACGCTGCGACCCCCGTTCAAGCTGCAAACGAACAATAACGATTTAGCCATCGAACCTCATCCCAGATCGTGAGCTTGGCAAGCTGTTTATGCACCTAACTCAGAGAGCATGCTGTTTAGCTTTGATTTTATCTCATCACTCAGCACCTTTTCGCCATTGTTCAAAATCCTGGTTAAGACTGTGCTATATTCCTCTTTGATTTCCTTTTTCACATCTGCGGGCAGTTTGTTATACATAACCTGCATATTGTTTACCCAATTGGAGAGAGGTTCTATCTTCTCCCTTTCATATAGATATCCTTCTAAGGCCCCAGCTTTAGCGGCGAACTTAAAAAACTCTGCATATTCTCCCATTTCACACCTCTTTTTTTAAATAGCTTTCGCCTCATTTTACGGGAAAGAAATGACAAGAATCAAGCTCAGGAACTAAAATTTTGGTTTCAGCGCAATGGCGGGAAGGATGGCTAACACGGCAAGGGAGCCAGTAACCACGAATGGCAGCACATATCCGGGGACAGCGCCGCTGATTATCATACCGGCGAACATGCCGGAGGTGTGGATTGCATCGAGCAGACCTAAGTTCCCGCCAATTCTCTCAGCCAAGAACAGATTTGAAACGGTGACCCTTTGCGAGACCAAGAATGTGCTGTCTCCAAGAACATGGAACAGCCTTAGCGTGAGCACGCTGGCAAAGGCCCTGGGGATGAGCATGAAAATGTTGCACAAACCGGAGAAAAGCATCCCCAGATAGAGGAGAGGAGCTAAACCTCGCCTCCTACCGGCTACCCTGTCGGTGACAAATCCGTTGACGATGGCAAGTGCGCTAATGGTGACCCCTATGAGGCCAAACATCAGCCCGATCAAATTATTCGGCAAGCCAGCATCGTATTTCAGGAAAAGGCTTAACGAGGTCTGCTCGGCCCCGAGGTGGGTGGCCAAGAGGAAAACCAGGGCAGCCAGTATAATCACTTCCTTTCTCCATATATCCTTTCTATATGCTCCGAAATGGAATTTGGTTGGTTTTGCATCCTCGAGGAACAGGCTCAAAAATAAGGGGACGAGGAGGACAAAGACGGCGATCAAGAGCAGGGAGTCCATATCCAGCCTCATCAATAAACTGCCGCCAACTAAAGGCCCCAGACCATAGCCGAGCAGCATGAAGCCGCTGAAAAATCCCAGCTTCATCCCTTTCTTTGTTTCGCCGAGGAATTTGTAATATAGCGCGGACAAAGAGATGCGAAACAGCGCGCCCCCGATGCCACCGATAAGGAACAAAAGCAAGAAGCCCCAAAAGCCGCTGACTGCCCTTAACCCAAGGAGGAAAATGGCGGAAATGACAAGGCCGGCTATGACCAGCTTCTTCGGGGATAGCCTATCGGCGAAAATCCCGAAAGGGAATATCAATAGCAACGAAGTCAGGGGGAAAAAGGAAATCAGAATGCCGACCTCAAGGTGGCTGAATCCGCGGTCAATTAAGTAGATTGGGATATAGAATAAAATTAGCCAAAGGGTGGACATATAGCCCAAAAATAGAAAGCAAGGGAGGGCGTATCTCCTTGTCGGCCCGAGCAATGTTTTCATGCCGAATAACAAGTATAACCCAAAAGCGCCGCCTTGTCCCGTTTTGCCGGCGAAGATGTGCTATAATTTGCAAGGTGGGCGAGGATAGGATTGTCTTCTTGGGGACTGCCGGTGCTCGGGTAATGGTGGCCAGCCAGATATTAGCCTCTGGCGGCCTCTGGCTCAGCCTAAGCGGCACCGAGATCTTGCTCGACCCCGGACCGGGCACCTTAGTGCAAGCGACCAAGAGGAAGCTCAAAGCAACAAATCTCGAGGGTATTATCCTATCCCATAAGCATCTGGATCATGCCGCAGATGTAAATACCATGATCGAAGCCATGACTGTAGGCGGGCTTCGCCGCAAGGGGGTTTTGTTCGCCCCCAGGGACGCTCTCGAGGATGATCCGGTGGTCCTGCATTATGTGAGAGAGTATTTGGAGCGCATTGAGATCCTGAGCCAGGGAGGGACTTACCAGCTCGGCGCTGTCCATTTTGAGACCCCGATAAGACACCACCACGGTGTGGAGACCTATGGCCTGATATTCACAACCCCGGGCTATTCTATCTCCTTTGTTGCCGATACCAAGTATTTTGATGAGCTCTGTGCTCATTATAAAAGCGACCTCCTCATCCTCAATGTAGCCATGTTAGACCTGCGAAGACCACTTGACCATTTATCGGTCCCCGATGCTGCCAGGCTGATCGAGGAGCTGAGGCCTAAAGTCGCCATTCTAACCCATTTTGGCATGACTATGTGGCGAGCTAAGCCCTGGGAGATCGCCGCCAGGCTCTCCGATGAGCTCGGCACCCGGGTCATTGCTGCTCGAGATGGGATGAAGTTCGACCTGGCTCAGTTGGAAGGGGGGTAAAATGGAGGAAGAGGTTGCAAGCCTGCTGAACAAACACAGATTGACCATTGGAGTTGCTGAATCGGCTACCGGTGGTCTGCTCTCCCATTTGATAACCAACGTCCCCGGGAGCTCAGATTACTTTGTGGGCTCTGTTGTTGCTTACGCCAATGAGGCGAAAATCAGCATCCTGGGAGTCAAGGAGGATACCATCAAGCAACATGGCCCGGTAAGTCGCCAGACTGCGGAGGAAATGGCGACTGGCGTGAGAGGGCTTATGAACGTTGATATCGCTTTGGCCACCACCGGAATCGCCGGACCCAGCGGCGCTATGCCAGGGAAGCCGGTGGGGCTGGTCTATATTGCCTTGGCCTCAAAAAAGGGAACAAAAGCCCAGGAGTTTATTTTTCAGGGAAATAGGTGGCAAAACAAAATGGCCTTCTCCGAGGCCGCATTGGGCATGCTCAAGGAGGAGCTGGGCGGTTGGATATCGAGCAGTTAAAGAGATCGATCTGCGAAGTGATAGAGATGACAGATCCCGGCGGTTCTCCAACGATAAACTTTATCCGCAGGGCAAAGAAGGGGATTGAAACAGAAGGCCAGAAATTGGGGGTATTTCCTGGCTCTTTTGATCCGCTAACTGAAGCTCACATCGAGGTGATAGCAGAGGCGAGAAAATACAAACTGGCTGAGACTCTTTTAGTATTAGATATCAAGAATGTCGATAAGAGCGCCTTCGGCGCCTCTCTGGAAGAGCGGCTGCTTATGTTGCTCCTCTTCTTTGAGGGCGATGAGGAAATTTCAATTGCTCTTTCCAGTCACGGGCTTTTCTTAGATAAGGTAAGGGCTTTGCAGGGGAAATACCCTCCAGCTACCAAGATTTTTTACTTAGTCGGCTATGATACTATTGTCAGGATATTGGATAGAAAGTACTACCAAGACCGGGGAGCCGCTTTGACTGAGCTTTTTGCCGACAGTGAGTTTCTGGTGGCAGGGAGGAGCGGCGAGGAGGAGCAGGCTATTGCAGACCTCTTCGAGAAGGAAGAAAACAGGAGATTCGGGCACAAAATCAAAACGGTTAAAATAACGCCTTTTGCCTCCACTATCTCGGCAACCGAAGTGCGGCACAAGGTGAAGCAAGGGGAGCCGATAACGGGGTTAGTGCCTGCTGCAATTGCTCGTCTGGTGGAGCAATTGCAGCTTTATAAAGAGACATAAGGTGGAATCGTGGAAGAAAGGCATGTCGTCACCTGCTTCTTAGAGCATGGGGCTAAAATAGCTTTCTTGAGGAGAAGTGGCAGGGTCGGGACCTATAAGGGAAGATGGGCTGGGGTCAGCGGCTATATAGAAGAGGGCAATACGCCATATCAGCAGGCGCTGGAGGAGATAAAAGAGGAGGCAGGGCTGAGCGAAGAGGATGTGGAATTGGTAAAAGAAGGCGAGCCATTAGAGATCGTCGATGAGGAGCTGGGAAGGAAGTGGGTGGTTCATCCCTTTCGCTTTCGGGTGAAAACAGCGGAGAAAATCAGCATCGATTGGGAGCACACCGAGCTGAGATGGATAGACCCCGACGACATCGGCCAATATGAGACTGTGCCCAACCTGCTCGAGACTTGGCAGAGGGTGGCATGAACCCCGAAATCGCGGACAAGATAGAGGCCGTCAGGCTTGACAGGGTACATGGTGCCAGCTGGCTTTCCCGGGAGGCACTTGCAGTGTTAAAGCTGGCGGCGGAGACAAGCCAGGCCACCAGCAGCGATGATTTCTGGGCCGAAATAAGAGACGTAGCCCAAAAATTGATGGCCGCCAGGCCGGCTATGGCCTCGATAACCAGCGCAGTCTCTCGCTTTGTTTCCGATTTCTGGGCCAAATCCAAAGAGGACAAGGATTTGGTTTCGTTAAGGGGCTTTGCCCGCTCCAGATGCGATGAGCTCATCGCTGAGTCTGAACAGGCTGCTCTCAAAGTTGCCCAAATAGCAGCCGAAGTGATTGCCGATGGGGAGCGACTGATGACCTGTAGCTACAGCTCGACGATATGCCAAGCGTTCATGGTGGCTGAAGCTGAGGGGAAACATTTTGAGGTTCTGGTTGCTGAGTCCAAATTCGGTGGCAGGGCATATGGGGAGTTCACCGCCGCTGAACTTCAACGATACAGCATCCCGGTGGAGCTCATCCCGGATGGTGACATAAAGCAGAATATACCCAGGGTGAGCAAGGTCCTGGTTGGCGCCGATAGCATACTCGCCGATGGCACTCTCATCAATGGCATCCCGACCTATGAGCTTGCTTCGGCAGCAAAAGATAGCGACATCCCCGTTTACTCCGTTTGCGAAACAGCCAAATTCAATGCCCAGAGCCAGATTGAATTAGAGCCGGGCTTTGACCGCATCCCGCCGGATTTAGTCACGGGGATAATAACAGAGCGTGGGCTGATAAAGCCAGAGGAAGTCAGCGGGCATGTCAGGGGGATGGCTCAAATCTGAGAGACGGTAATGGTGAGAATGCAACAGCATTTAGAGCATGGGGAAGTAATTCATCCTGATGAAGGCGAAGTTCTGCCTTACCTTGTCCCCACCCCTGATGATATTGCCAAACTCGGTGCTATGCCCGGGAAGCAGATATTCGATGTCTAACTGCGACAGCCTTTCGATGCTTTGCTTAAGCATCATGCTGCTGCCGCCGGGCAGGTCAGTGCGGCCGATGCCGCCAGAGAATATCACATCCCCACTGATAAGGACTTTGTTATCCGGCCAGTAAATGCTTATCGAACCAGGGGAGTGACCTGGCGTGTGCAGGATGTTGAGGGTCAACTTACCTTCCTTGCCCAGATTTAGCTCCCCTTCCTTGAGATAGAGGTTGGGCTCGAATTCCGCTTCGCTGGGCAACCTGCTGAGCAATCCTTTCCCCGCTCCTTTTCGATACTCATCCTCATCTCTATGCAGGGCGATCAGTGCTTGTTTCGCTTTGCCTTTCCCTTTCTTGGCCTTGCTTTTGGCCACAAAAAGCTGATTTGCTTCACAATGGTCAGGGTGGCAGTGGGTATCGATGATTAAACCGATATCTTCGGCTCTGATCCCCTCCCGTTCCATAGAGCTGACCAGACGCTCGAAGCAGCGCTCACCGAGCTCGTTGACTTTGTGTCCTGGGTCAATGAGGACGTGGGGCCTATCGCCGCGGAGGACGCCGGCGAAAACATAGCTATGGCAATTGTTCCCTTTCCCTTGCCAGAGGTAGCAATATAGATTATCGATAATTCTCATCTCGATTTTAGCTAAGGTTCCTTATTTGGGAAAGAAGCTCGGCTAAGCTATCTACGATGGCATCCGGTCTCTCCTGGGAAAGAGTCCCCTCTTGAGCCACCCCGGTAGAGATGGCGATGGTCATCACCCCCGCCGCCTTGCCCGTGATGATATCGGACTGGGCATCACCGACAAATACGCACTCCTCAGTTGATAGCCCCAGCTCTTGGGCGCACTTAATTATCCCCTCTGGGGCTGGTTTTCGCTCCGCGTCGGCTCCTGTGATTACAACATCGATAAACTGGTCGATGTTTAACCGGCGCAGCTCCAGCCATTTTCGCTCCCCGGAAGTGGTCCTTCCCGTGACAATTCCCACCTTGAGCCCCATCTCCTTTAGCGAGGACAGAACCTGCGCCGCTCCCGGCTTGAGGGACACATTCTGCTCCAGCTTCTGATAAGCCTTTACTATCTCTTCGATACAGTCGAGCCGTTCCTCTCTGTCTTTGAACTGAGTGGGGAATAACTGCTGAATTATCTGCTCTAAAGGTACGGCCCTATTGAGCAGAGAAGCTAATTCCTCTTTGCTCACCGGTGCTAAGTTGAATCTCTGGATGCCTTGGTTAAGGGCTTGGGTGTAGGTTTCCAGGGAGTCGATGAGAGTGCCATCAAGGTCAAATATCACCCCTTTTATCTTGCCCATTTCCTACCTCCATTTTAGCTATAATTGGCTGTTTTGGGAAGCCATTTTTGCCATAAAGCCGAAAATTGAACCAAACGCTGCTCGAGTTTATAATATCTTTGACCGACCATGAGGATAGCATCATGGGAAACATGAAGAGTGCCTTTGAGCGGGCATGGGAACGAGCGGAAAGGCTGGGAAAGCTGACACCGCAGGAGATCAGGGAGCGGAAGGAGGAGGAATTTACCCTTATTGGGCAGGGCTTAGCCCAACGATACCTGGAGCATGGTCATCTCGATGTTTTGCAAGAAGGGGTCGATAAATATGATGCTGAGGAAAAGGAAATAGCGACTAAGGCGGCACTATCGAGTTTGGTGGCCGCCATCGAAATAGAAATAGGAGATTATGAGACAGCAGCCAGGGCGATGGCCGGGATTTCGACCTTAAAAGGGAATGGCCCGATTCGGGAGATAGCTGAAGAGGTGAGAGCCATTTTTCAGGAATTGGAACAAGCAAAACAACAAAGATATGAAAAGATACAGGGACAACTGCAAAGAGAAGAAAGAGACATACTCCATCAATTACGGATCTCAGGGAGCGCCATTGATGAGGTTAACTTAGAGGTCAGCGGCGCTTGGGACAGGGCTTATGCCGAACTTCGCTCCCAGTTCGGCGAAAGAGTGCATCAGCTTAAAAAAGAGCTGTTAGAGCTTTTGAGCATCGGGCAAACATAAAAGGGCTGGATTACCATTCCTCGCTCCAGGCCCCTTCCCCGATGAGGGGGACCCAGCGGCAGGGACCGAGGTCTTGGCTTAGAAGCTCGCCCTTTCTCTTAACTATCTTCAGCAGCTCTTGGTCATAATGGGAACCTACAGGGATCAGCAGACGACCGCCCTCAGCTAATTGAGCCAATAGCTCGTGAGGCACTTTGGGAGCGCCTGCGGTCACTATGATGGCTTGGTAAGGGGCACCTTTGCGCCAGCCGAGGGTCTTCTCAGCGAGATGAACCTCGATGTTGGTGTAGCCCAGTTCAGCGAGCAGTTTCCGTGCTGCATCGGCGAGCTTTTGATGCCGCTCTACAGTAACCACCCACCATGCCAGTTGGGCCAAGATCGCTGCCTGATAGCCGCTGCCGGTCCCGATCTCCAAAACCTTCTCCGTGCCCGTGAGTTCCAGGGCCGCGGTCATCAAGGCCACGATGAACGGTTGAGATATCGTCTGCCCCATATCAATGGGCAAGGGTATGTCCTCGTAGGCCAGATAGCGGCTTGAGCTGGGCACGAAAAGCTCCCTGGGGACACGCGCCATGGCCTGGAGCACCCTTTCGTCCTTGATCTCCCGGCGCAGGTGCTGGAATAACCTCTGCTTAGCTTCCTCCAGATCCAACATAGGCTCACAATCAATTGTCATTTGTATGCAATATATCACGAAAACGGGGCGCAAGCAAGGAGTAACATCTTCTTGCTAATGGGCGCCGAGATTGCTATACTTAGCTGTGAACTACAGGTGATAGTTATGATCTACGAGACCATTATCGGGCTTGAGGTTCATGCTCATCTCCTGACCAGGAGCAAGATGTTCTGCGGCTGTAGCACCGATTACGCCAACGCCCCGCCCAATACCCATGTTTGCCCTATTTGTCTCGGCATGCCCGGCGTCTTGCCCGTCATCAATTGGAGGGCGATGGAGTATGCGGTGAGGACCGCTCTGGCCCTCAACTGCACCATCTCGGAGTTCACCAAGTTCGACCGTAAGAACTATCCCTACCCAGATTTGATGAAGGGCTACCAAATCTCGCAATATGACACCCCTTTGTCCCGTAACGGTTGGCTGGAAATCGAGGTCGATGGCAAAAGGAAGAGGATCAATATCACCAGGGTTCATCTTGAGGAGGATGTCGCCAAGCTCATCCACCGCACCGACCCCTCGGGGGAGTCCTATAGCTTGGTCGATGTCAATCGTTCTGGGATACCCCTTTTGGAGATTGTGAGCGAGCCCGATATTCGTTCCGCTGAGGAGGCGCGACAATACCTGATGAAGCTGCGCAGCATTCTCCAGTATTTAGAGGTGTCCACAGGGAGCATGGAGGAGGGGAGCTTCAGGTGCGATGCCAACATCAGCGTCCGGCGCAAAGATAGCCCGACGCATTCGGCCAAGGTTGAGGTCAAGAACATGAATAGCTTTAAGGCGGTGTACCGCGCTTTGGAATATGAGGCGGAACGGCAAAGGAAATTACTTGAGGAGGGAGGACAGCTGGTGCAGGAGACCAGGGGTTGGGTGGAGGAGAAAGGGATAACGGTAGCCCAGCGCAGCAAGGAGTATGCCCATGATTATCGCTATTTCCCCGAGCCCGATCTGCCCCCATTGGTGCTGAGCCCGGCCTGGGTTGAGGAACTGAAGTCCCGTCTCCCCGAGCTCCCCGATGCCCGGCGGGAGCGGTTTATGGCCCAATACGGCTTGCCACTTTACGATGTCAATCTCATCGTCAGCTCTAAAGCGTTTGCTGATTACTTTGAAAGCTGCGTCCAGATTCCCCCTCCAGGCAACAGGCTTGAAAAAAGGGCCAAGGCGGTCAGCAACTGGATGCTGGGGGAGTTCTCCAGGCTGCTCAACGCCAGCGGCATCGAGGTCGATGAAGCTAAGGTCAAGCCACAGCACCTCGCCGAGATGCTTGATTTGATCGAGGAAGGAACTTTGAGCATCAGCTTGGGCAAGAGGGTATTTGAAGAGATGTTCTATTCTGGAAAGCAGCCTTCCCAAATCATCGTTGAGCAGGGACTGACGCAAATCAGCGAGGCATTCGAAATCGAGTCCGCTGTGGATCAGGTTTTAGCGGCAAATGCCCAGGCGGTAGCCGATTTTAAGAAGGGCAAGGAGCAAGCTCTGCGCTTTCTCGTCGGTCAGGTGATGAGGGCGACCAAAGGGCGAGCTAATCCCAACCTGGTAAATGATCTCGTCAGGAATAAGCTACAATGACGACATTTCTCTATGGTGTTGAGCTCCTCGTCGCCATCATCTTGATTGCGCTTCTTGTGGTTCAGGCAAGGGGCGGGGGGCTGGGTGGCATATTCGGCGGCTGGGGTACCCCTACCTACAGAACCAGGCGGGGCATCGAGAGGACCCTGTTTCGACTGACCATTATCTTAGCTGCGCTCTTCGTCGTCATCGCTATAGTCACTGTCTCGGTTGGGTAAGTAGCCACTGTGAGCAGTATAATCACCCTGATTACCGATTTTGGGCTCGCTGATCCCTACGTCGGCGTCATGAAGGGGGTAATACTCGGCATCAATCCCCAAGTTGTGATAGTTGATATTTCCCATGCCATTGAGCCTCAAAACATCCATCAGGCTGCCTTCGTTCTTGGCACCGCCTACCACTTCTTCCCCCAGGGGACAATTCATGTGGTGATTGTTGATCCCGGTGTCGGCAGCAGGCGGAGGGCGATAATACTGAAAACGCCCTCGGCTTATTTTATTGCCCCGGATAACGGCGTCTTAAGCTATGTTCTTGCCCCAGCCCCGGTGACATCATTTAGCCCTGAGCCGGGAGAGAGGGAATTAAGCCCCGAGCTGCAAGCCATCGCCATCACCAATCCTCGCTTCTGGCGCCACCCTATCAGCTCGACTTTTCATGGCCGCGATATCTTCGCTCCAGTGGCAGCCTCTCTTTCCTTGGGCATCCCCGTTCATGAATTCGGCGACGCCGTTCATTCCCTCCTCGCCTTCTCCCCTCCCAGACCGTCTGTCGATGCCGCTGGCGCTATTATCGGGCATATAATCCACATCGACCGCTTTGGCAATCTGATCACTGATGTCAGCGGCAGCGACTTGCCTCAAGGTGATATACTTATTGAGGTTTGCCATCGCTGCATCAGAGGCTTGAGCCCCAGCTATGCCGAGGGTGGGGAGCTGCTGGCGCTCATCGGCAGTAGCGGGAATCTGGAGATAGCAGCCAAAAATAAGAGCGCCGCTGAGATGCTGAAGGCCAAAATCGGCGACGAGATCAAGATAAGAGGAGGCTGAAGTGGGTAGCCTTAAGATCTGGCTATTGGAGACAAGGCCTCAGTTTCTATTGCTGACCCCGGTATGCGTGTTCACCGGGGTAGCCGCCTCCCTTTATCAGGACTATCCCTTCAATGTCTTATATTTCGTCTTGGCGTTTGTTGGCGCCTTATTTGCCCATGTCAGTGTCAATGTGCTCAATGACTATTTCGATTACAAGAGTGGCGTAGACCTAAAGGCCAAGAGGACCCCGTTTAGCGGGGGCAGCGGGGTCCTGCCCGCAGCTTTGCTCGAGCCGAGAAAGGTTTTTCTCCTCGGCATCGGAAGTCTATGTCTGGTGGTAGCCATCGGCATTTACTTCCTTTGGGTCTATGGCTTGTCCATGCTGCCCATAGGGCTGTTGGGGGTGGCATTGGTATTCTTATATACACCTTACATTACCAGATTGACTGGCATAACTGAGCTTGTAGGCCCTGGATTAGGATTTGGGCTTATGGTGTTAGGTACCTACTTCACCCAGGCCGGGGCTTACAGCGCAATGGCGATAGTGGTCACGGTAGTTGCAGGTTTACTTATTGCCGATCTCCTGCTGCTCAATGAATTTCCCGATGTGGAGGCTGATAGAAGTGCGGGCAGAAGGCATATACCGATTGTTTTAGGCCGGG
Organism: uncultured Dehalococcoidia bacterium; assembly: GCA_964567075.1. Lineage (GTDB taxonomy): Bacteria > Chloroflexota > Dehalococcoidia > SZUA-161 > JAUWZY01 > JAUWZY01. The sequence goes on along the minus strand of CAZMKJ010000027.1, from coordinate 1,558 downwards.
AGAAGGCAGCCAAGGTCTATTGTCTGCTTTTAGCATCAGCCTATGCCTTGATCTTAGCCGGGGCAGTGGCAGGAATTTTGCCCTTGTTGGCGCTGCTCGGCTTGGCGACATTGCCGTTAGGCATAAAGGCGATGAAAGGCGCACTAAGGTATCACAGCGATACCAGCGCTCTTGTCCCCTATCTGGGCACGAACGTGTTCGTTGTGCTCCTGACCCCCCTGCTGATGTCCGTCGGCATTATTATCTGGGGCTTTGTGTAACAGGTAACTGCCTTACGGTGTTTCTTTGAGCACTTGCTTCCCATATCCCAGGGCGTCATCAAGCCAGACGGAGAACGACCTCACCCAGCCAGAGCGGGCCACAAGCTGGCCAAATGTGCGATGCAAACGAGTTGGGGGCTTATTCCAGGGACAAACCCTAATGCAATTGGTGCAGCCGGTGCCATTCCTATACCACCAGCCAACGCATCTCTCGGCATCTATGGGCCATTTTAATACGCCGGAGTTATTGCATATGTTCCGCGGCTGGTCTGTGCGCTCCTCTTTCATAATCGCCTGACCGGGGCAGTAGCGAGCACACTTGTCGCATTTCTCACACAGATCTTGGACTCCGATGTCGATGGGGTCATCGGCCTTCAATGGCAGGTCGGTAAGAACCTTGCACAGGCGGACCCTGGGCCCATATTCCTGTGTTATCAGCAGCCCATTGCGACCAAGCTCACCGAGTCCGGCATCGATAGCGAGGGGAATGCTCAAAGCGGTATCGTTGCCACAGGGGATGGCATGGTAGCCCAAGAAGCGGATAAATTCAGCCACTGAAGCGGCGACGAAAGCCATCTTGGAGTAGCCCAGATCCACGCTCGCTGCCACGGCGGGGGAGCGCTGAACATCACCATAGTCCATCTCCAGGGCTATGGCCACCGCATATCGATATCGCTCCGGGATCTCCAATGGGTCACCGGGCTCGGCTATTTGCGACAGCTTTGCGTTGTGATCGCCCCAGTGGGAGTAAACCCAGAGACGGTTTAGCTCGCAGATGCCAACTAAATCGGCACCAAACCATGTGGCAACTTTCTTTATCTTCTGCGACGTTTCAGCCGGGTCAGGGATGGGGGTTGGCTCCACTGGTATCGGCCAGCGTGCTGGCAGACTATCCCTGCTGAATGCCGTCCTCCGAACCAAAGTATCGATAGCCCGGCCAGCCATAAGGAGAGCGTAATCCTCTCGAGTGTAACCGGGGATGTTTTGCTCCCCCTTGGTCTTCAAGCCCCGCTCGAATGCTTCCCTCAGGCTTGGGATGTCACCCCGATCGCCCCTGGAATATGCGGTGTTACGCTCGTCGAAGCGCTGGATCGGTCCCGTGATGAACCGCTTGTAGGTTGGCTCGCTCACCCTCCTTGTCATCGGCTGTCAGTGAAGGATATAGACCACCCCAAGGTTGCCATCAACCCTCAACCTGTCGCCAGTCTTGATCTTCTTGGTCGCCTCGACGCAGCCGCTAACGGCCGGTATCCCATACTCCCGGGCCACGATCACAGCATGGGCCAGGGAGCCACCGC
>CAZMKJ010000026.1:13670-15264 GCA_964567075.1 uncultured Dehalococcoidia bacterium | reverse complement strand
TTGCTTATTATTCGTCACCGTATAAACGATACGACAGAATTCGCACTTTTTGAGTAAATTGATGGTTCCGATAACAAAACTAATAAGGTCTTCGGTTAAATAGTCTGAGAATACAGAGTAAGGACGATTAGCAGGAATAGTCTCTCCTCGCTTTCTATGAGCCATAATCGAACCAATGTAAGACCATTTGAGTTCAATGGAAGTGGGAAGCTGGTAGTGCTCTTGGAGACCCGTGAATCCATCACGAAGTAACGGCCAGTCGTCACCACATATTATCACAGCCGAAAGAATAAAGAATGGGTTCCTTCTGTTAAAGCTTTCCCCTCGGCATCGTTCATACTTCCCAGAATCATCCGAGAATGCGAAATGCACAGCCATTGTCTTATACCCAGAGCATCACAGCCCCAGCTCCCTTTAAAGTAGGCTACTCAGTAGCGTAAAACGAGAACCCCTGTGTCGTCTAATCCGAGTCGTTCCTCGCTTACGAATATTATAATAGCAAATCCTTTCTGTCAAGTAAGAGCTAGAGTGGGCCTATGTGTGGCAAATCAGGACAATCTTACCCATCAGGACGCCTTTCCCAGTAGCTCGTGGGCGCGGGCTGCCTCAACCAGTGGCATTCGCTCAATAATGGGCTTGATCTTCTCCTGCGCCAGGAGGTCGAACAGCTTTGACAAATCCTCGCGACACCACTCAGGGCTGCTGGACTTTGGTTTGTCCATGAAGTAGGTCATCGCTGCTCTTTTGTCCGGGATGAGATTCAAGATTTTACCCCAAAACATGAGACCCCCTACCGACTTGAGTATTCCATCATTGACGACCGAGTAGGCACCGTAAATGACTAATCGCCCACCCCGGCGCAACGTTTTGTAGGAGCGCCGCACGTGAGCCCCGCCGATCGGGTCAGTTACAACATCTACACCATCACCGGTCAAGATGCGGATGCGCTTTACGAAATCCTCCTTCTTATAATCAATTGGGGTTGCGCCCAGGCTGGCTACCAGTTCATGTTTGCCGCTGGAAGCCGTCCCGTACATCTCCAACCCGGCCAGCTTGCCCAGTTGGAGCAGAGCCGTCCCAGTGCCGCCGGCGGCGCCGTGGATTAAGATTCGCTCGCCTGGTCTTACGCGGGCAGCGCGATGCAGCACTTGGTACGCAAGAACGTAGTCCACAACGAGACAGACAGCCTCGGCAGGGTCTAAGCCTGAAGGCACCGGCATCAGTTCGGTTGCGGGCAAACAAATGAACTCGGCATGGCTGCCAAATGTTGGCCGGGCGGCAACCATTTGCCCCAACTCCACTGTTGACACCCCATCCCCGAGCTTATCCACCACGCCAACCAGGTCAGCGCCGGGCGAAAACGGCATGGGCGGCGTGCCAAGACCTGGCACCTTGACCTCTCGTATCATCACATCCGCAAAAGAGACCCCAGCCGCCAGGATTTTCACACGAACTTCGCCAGATTGGGGTTCCGGGAGTTCATCCTCTACCACCTGTAAAACCTCTGGCCCACCACGGCGGGTGATGACAACACGCTTGTATTTCATAACAGTCTCCTTTTCGTTAAAGCATAGCGTCTAACAGCCATGCAAAC
>CAZMKJ010000026.1:5647-13570 GCA_964567075.1 uncultured Dehalococcoidia bacterium | reverse complement strand
TATTTCATAACAGTCTCCTTTTCGTTAAAGCATAGCGTCTAACAGCCATGCAAACGAATTTTCGGCTCCCTCAATCCGAGCAGCCTTTTGCCCCATGCCGATCATAACAACTTCTCTCCCAAAGCTACAGCCCCAGCCCCTGGCGCTGCCCTTCAGCGCCTCAAGCCACCCAATCGCTCCAGAATTTGAGTCTGGCTTAGCCCTTCGATAGCGATAACTTTCCTCCTGCTGGTTTCGCCTTTCTCTATTGTTACCTGGCTTTTGCTTATGTCAAAAAGCTGGCTCAAAAATGTAATAAGCTCTTTGTTTGCCTTCCCCTTCACCGGCGGCGCGGCGACCTTAATATGCAACATTCCGTCCTCAAATGCCAGTACTTCATTCTGCTTGGCATTGGGTTGAACCTGAACTGTGACCCTTGTTTGATCTTGGCTCAAAGCTACAGCCCCCGCTCCTCGGCGCCGCCCTTCATCCCCTCAAGGCTCAAGAAGTCTCTTCTCGCCCTTTAACTTCTGAATGTCTGTTATGTCCTGGTCCAGTCCCACACAGCCCAGGTATTTCCCGGCGCTATCCCGCACCGCAAAATACCTGATGTGGATTTTCCTACCCTGGACATCAATCCAGAACTCTCCCCAGTCCCTGCTGCCACTCTTGAAATCATCCAGAAGCTGGTTTACCACGTGCACGCTTTTTTCGGGATGGCACTGCTGCACCTTTCGGCCAATGATCGCCCTCGTCCTCGGAAACAGCCGCTCCTTCGTCTCTTTGTTAAAGTATCTCACAGCGTCTTCGCTATCCAGCAATGTGATGTCCAGGGGCAGCGTGTCCAGCATCGCATCCACCAACTCAACAGGCACATCTGCGATAAGCGGCCTCATCTCTCCTCTTTCCATCTCTAAACCTCCTCTCCTTTCTGGCAGCAAAGTTACAAGCCAAATTGATCCCTGAGAATCCCCGAAAGCGTCCCCAGATAGGCAAATGCCCTCTCAACAAGCCTTTCCTCAATGCTGGAAATCTGGGGACTCTCTGCCGTCTGGCTTACTGCGTCATCAGCAGCACCAACTTGCCCTATGTTTTTCAGGCAGCACCTCGCTGGCGCAATCAGTGCCTGCTGAGCAATCTTTTTGGGCTCCAGGCCGGTGCCTTCCGATACTGCCTCCCAGTAACCTGTGAGCAACTTGGCCAGCGTTTGCGGCGTCTCTCCGCCGAGACTCATAGAATCGGTAGGCACTATGCCCCATGAGATCACGCCACCAGCCCTCAGAAATTCAGCCACAGCCCGAGTATATCCCTTGGGCATAATCTCCATTTGATAGGCGTCAACGGATAGGATTTCAACCCCGAGCTCCAATAGGAAAGGCAAATTAACATTGGCACAGAGATGCAACGCCTTGGGACCTTCGATGCCCTCCAGGAAATCCCGATAGTCTTGCTTGGCCTGGACATCGTTATAGCCAGACAAACCACTGAAGACCCAGCCTAACCCGGGCTCGTCCAGCCAGACGAAGGCATTCCGGTTTCTCTGCTTCAGCTCCCCATACTGAACGTTGGCTTTCCTCTGAATGAAGTCAAACAGGATAATCCTTATTCCGTCATGATAGATAATGGGCTTGGCATTCTCATCCACGACCCTGAAACCGAAGCTAACCGGCCCGGTTACCTGCCCTCTAATGGCGTGATAGCTTTGAAGCTCCTGGGATAAGAATTTGTGATAAACTGCCGAATAGCTCTCGCTCAGGGAAAAGAGCTCAGGCTGGTTCATCCTCTGAGAGTAGCTCTCGAGTTCCTGTTCAAATCTGACGGTATTGAAGCCTATTCTTTGGCCCTCGGGGTCGACAACTATCCCGGGGAAGTTCTCCGATGCCTGAGCATACATATCTTCATAGAAGCTCACCCTGGGGAGTTGCGGCCAGAACGGGATATCAAGGCCGAGGGCAAGCTCAAGCGCCCGCTCCACATCAGTGTGGGGCATAATGCCCATAGCAGTGGTTCTACATCTTGCTTCAAGTTCCATCGAGCTCTGGCCAAGCTACAGCCCCAGCTGCTTGGAAACGCCTTTCATCGCCTCCAGTCCCAAGGCGATGAACTCCTCAAGCTCAAGGCCGATCTCGCTGCACAGCGCGATCTGCTCCCTACTCACTCCGGCGGCGAAGCGCTTCTCCTTGAATCGCTTCATCAGGGAGTCAGTGGTGAGCCCGGCAAGCCTGTCGGGGCGAACCAAGGCGGCAGCAGTAATTAATCCGGTCAGGGGATCGGCGCAGAAGAGGGCTCTATCAAGCAGGGTTTCGTGGGGAACTCCATGGATTTCATTATGGCACAGGATGGCATGAGCCATCCTCTCCGAAGCGCCCAGCTCCTGGGCGAGATCAGCCCCAAGCTTACTATGGAAACCGGGATCGCCTTCAGTCAGCTCAACATCGATGTCGTGAAGAAGTCCAGTGAGACCCCACTCCTTCTCATCCTCGCCAAAGCGGCGAGCCAGGGCTCTCATAACAGCTTCGGTGGCCAGCATGTGCTTGATCAGGTTCTCGTTTTCCACATTAGCCTTGATGGAGTTCAAAGCATCATTCCGTGTCATCTCTCTCCTGGGTTTGCCTCAGCGCCATCGTGCTTATTGAGCATCTTATGCAGATATCGCCCGGTGAAGGATGTCTCCACCTGAGCTACATCCTCAGGGGTGCCGGTAGCGACAACCCATCCCCCTCGCTCGCCACCGCCGGGACCGAGGTCAATGATGTAGTCGGCGCACTTAATCAGGTCCAGATGGTGCTCGATTAAGATCACGGTATTCCCGGCGTCAACGAGCCTCTGCAGCACCCGAAGCAAAGCAGCTACATCCTCAAAGGAAAGCCCGGTGGTGGGCTCGTCGAGGATATAGAGTGTTCTCCCCGTGGCACGGCGGGAGAGCTCGGTAGCTAATTTCACCCGCTGCGCCTCGCCGCCAGAGAGAGTGGTCGCTGGCTGACCAAGACGGATATAACCCAAGCCAACGTCTTTGAGCGTGGCCAGCTTACCCTTAATGGCGGGGAAGTGCTCGAAGAAGGAGTAGGCTTCCTCAACGCTCATCTCGAGCACTTCGGCGATGGTCTTGCCCTTGAACTGAATCTCCAAAGCCTCGCGGTTATAGCGCTTGCCCTTGCAAATCTCACAGGGAACGGTGACATCGGGCAGGAACTGCATCTCAATGTGGATATAGCCCTCGCCACCACAGGCCTCACAGCGCCCACCTTTAACATTGAAGGAAAACCTCCCCGGGGCGTAGCCTCGCATCCGGGCTTCGGGAACAGAGGCAAAAAGCTCGCGAATCGGGGTGAAGGTGCTGGTATAGGTTGCCGGATTGCTCCGCGGTGTCCGCCCAATAGGGGACTGGTCGATATTGACCACCTTGTCGATGTGCTCCAGACCTGAGATGCCATCGCAGTCACCAGGTCTATCCTTAGCCCGATAAAATATCTGAGCCAGCTTTTTATATAGGATCTCACTGACGAGGGTGCTCTTGCCACTGCCGGAAACGCCGGTAATGCAGACGAACACCCCCAATGGGATAGGCACATCTATGCTCTTCAGGTTATTCTCCCTGGCCCCTTGGATCAAAAGCCATCTCCCAGAGTCCCTGCGCCGTTCCTTTGGCGTTGGGATCTCCTTGGCACCGCTGAGATACTGACCAGTGAGCGACTCCGAGCACCTCATCACCTCTTCCAGCGTGCCACTGACCACCACTCGACCTCCGTGCTCACCAGCACCGGGGCCCATGTCGATGATATGGTCAGCAGCTCGGATCATAGCTTCATCATGCTCCACGATGAGGATGGTATTGCCTAAGTCCCTCAGCCTTTTCAAGGTCTCGATGAGTCGAGAGCCATCGACGGGGTGAAGCCCAATGGTAGGCTCGTCGCAGATATAAAGCACCCCCATAAGCCCGCTCCCGATCTGGGTTGCCAGCCGAATTCGTTCCGCCTCGCCACCGGAGAGGCTGCTCGTTGGTCGATCCAGGGTCAGGTAATCAAGGCCGACATCGAGCAAGAAGCTGAGGCGACCACGGATCTCCTTCAGGATCTGGCGGGCTATTACCTGTTCCCTGGGGCTTAATATCGGCTCACCTCCTCCAAAGCCATCGAGAAGCTCGAGCCATTCCAGAGCTCGGGCGATGGACAGCGAAGCCACCTGAATGATGTTCTTATCGCCAATGGTCACAGCCAAAGACTCAGGCTTGAGCCGCTGCCCATTGCAAACTGGACAAGGTCTCGATGTCATGTAGCGCTCGATTTCAGTCCGGATATAGTCTGACTCCGTCTCCCGATAGCGCCGCTCCAGATTCGGTATCACCCCCTCAAAGGCGGTGTAATACTCACGGATCCTGCCGTAGCGGCTGCGATACTTGACCAGCTCCCCCTCTTCGCCATAAAGGATTAAGTTGAGGTGCTCATCGCTGAGCTCCTTAACCGGGACGTGAGTAGAGAAGCCATATTGGCCGGCCAGCTCATCCAACTGGTAAGCATACCAGCTGCTGACCGAACTGGACCGGGCCCAGGGGCGGATGGCGCCCTCGGCAATGCTGAGCTGCTTATTGGGCAGCACCAAATCGGGGTCGATCTCAAGCTTGACCCCCAGGCCGGTGCAAGCGGGGCAGGCCCCATGGGGGCTATTGAAGCTGAAGGTCCTGGGGGCGATCTCACCAAGGCTTATGCCACAGTGGGGACAAGCGAAGTGCTCCGAGAACAGGAGCTCCTCACCATCGACCACCGAGATCAACACCACCCCACCCCCCAATTTAAGAGCCGTCTCCACTGAATCGGCAATGCGCCCTCTTTGCTCCATCCCTCCCATGACCAGCCGGTCCACCACCACCTCGATGGTATGTCTCTTATACTTATCCAGCTCAGGCACCTCGGAGAGATCGTAGATTCTGCCATCCAGCCGAACCCGGACGAAGCCAGCTTTCCCGATATCCTCAAGCACAGCCTGATGCTCACCTTTGCGATCCCTGATCACCGGGCCCATAATTAGGATGCGGCTGCCCTGGGGCAATCCCATGATAGCGTCCACAATCTGCTGCACTGTCTGTCGCGATACCTCCCGGCCACACTGGGGACAATGAGGATGCCCTGTTCGGGCAAAGAGCAGCCTGAGGTAATCATAGACCTCGGTGACTGTGCCCACAATGGAACGGGGGTTGTGACTGGTTCCCCTTTGGTCGATAGAGATAGCCGGACTTAGCCCCTCAATATAGTCGACGTCTGGCTTCTCCATGCGGCCCAGAAACTGCCGGGCATAAGCGGAAAGCGACTCTATGTAGCGCCGTTGTCCCTCAGCGTAGATGGTGTCGAAAGCCAGCGAACTCTTGCCCGAGCCTGAAGGGCCGGTGATGACCACCAGTTCATCCCGGGGGATGGTGACATCTATGTTCTTAAGATTATGCTCTCGAGCACCCTTGACAACTATGGACTGAAACAAAATTTCCCCCTGAATAAGGCCTATTCTATATATTTTAAATCAAATAGCTGAGGCAAACAAGGGTCTTAGGCCCAAAATAAGATCTCAGGCCAATTCCGCTGAAAAGGGCTAAAGCCCTTGACAAAGCGGCTACAACATGATAAAAAATAGTTAGCACTCTCAGGAGGAGAGTGCTAATCTTAGGCGAGGAGGTCCGGATGGCGGTAAACCTGGAGCCTATGGCTGACCGAGTTATTGTGAAGCCAATCGAAAAGGAGGAGGTGACCAAAGGAGGGCTTGTCATTCCCGATACCGCCAAGGAGAGGCCGCAAGAGGGGGAGGTCATCGCGGTTGGCCCCGGCCGGCTCTCCGAGGATGGGAAGCGAATCCCGATAGATGTCAAAAAGGGAGACAGGGTAATTTATGCCAGGTTCGCCGGCACCGAGCTCAAGTATGATGATAAGGACTACCTGGTGCTGCGCGAGACCGATATCTTAGCCAGAGTAAGCAAACGAAGCAAACCGCCGGGCAAATCAACTGAATGAAACCTGCAACCAAGAGTGATTAAGTAAAGGAGGAATGAGGAATGGCTAAACAATTGGCTTATCACGAGGATGCCAGAAGGGCGCTGAAGCGAGGGGTCGATATCTTAGCCGATGCCGTTAAGCCCACCTTGGGGCCCAGAGGGCGTTGTGTGGTATTAGACAAGAAGTTTGGACCGCCAACGGTGATCGACGACGGCGTCACCATCGCCAAGGATATCGAGGTAGAGGACCCATTTGAGAACCTGGGGGTGCAGCTGTTAAAGGAAGCGGCGAGCAAGACCAACGACATCGCTGGCGATGGCACCACCAGCGCCACCGTGCTCGCTCACGCCATCATCACCGAGGGGTTCAAGAATGTGGCTGCTGGCGCCGATCCTATGGCGCTGAAGCGAGGCATTGAAAAGTCAGTGGTAGCAGTGGTCGAGGAGATCAAGAAGCAATCGACCCCGGTAACGGGCAAAGAGCAAGTTGCTCAGGTAGCCACCATATCGGGGCGGGATGCTAAGATCGGAAATCTCATTGCCGAGGTCATGGAGAAGGTGGGCAAGGATGGCGTGATCACGGTGGAGGAGTCCAAGGGGATGGAGTTCGAGACCGACTATGTGGAAGGGATGAAATTCGATCGCGGTTACATCAGCCCATACTTCATCACCAATCCCGACCGCATGGAAACGGTTATTGAAGACCCTTATATCCTGATCACCGATAAGAAGATCTCGGCCATCGCCGATTTCCTGCCCGTCCTGGAAAAGCTGCTTCAGGTCAGTAAGAACTTGCTCATCATCGCCGAGGATGTGGACGGGGAAGCACTGGCGACTTTGGTGGTAAACAGGCTGCGGGGGACTATAAGCTGCCTCGCCGTTAAGGCCCCCGGCTTCGGTGATCGACGCAAGGCCATGCTTGAGGACATCGCCATCCTCACTGGAGGCAAGGTGATCAGTGAGGAGGTAGGGCGAAAGCTTGATTCAGCAACTCTGGCTGATCTGGGGCGGGCGCGAAAGGTGGTAGCCACTAAGGATGACACCACCGTTGTTGAAGGTAAAGGCACCGAAGAGGCAATTCAGGGGCGGATCAAACAGATCAAGGCTCAGATCGAGGAGACCACCTCAGACTTCGATCGCGAGAAGCTGCAAGAGCGATTGGCTCGTCTCGCCGGCGGAGTGGCAGTGATCAAGGTCGGAGCTGCCACCGAGGTCGAACTAAAGGAGAAGAAGCACCGTGTGGAAGACGCCCTATCCGCAACTCGAGCCGCAGTTGAAGAGGGCATCCTCCCTGGCGGCGGTGTGGCCTTGGTCAATACCATACCGGTCTTGGATGAGCTCAAGCTCGAGGGCGATGAGGCAACCGGGGTTAAAATCGTGAAGCGCGCCCTCGAGGAGCCATTGCGCTGGATCGCCACTAACTCGGGAAGGGATGGCTCAGTAGTGGCGGACTTCGTCAAGAAGAGCGAGAAGGGAATCGGCTACGATGCGATGGCTGATGAATTCGGCAACATGGTGGAAAAGGGCATCGTCGATCCCACCAAAGTGGTTCGCGCCGAGATCGAAAACGGCTCCAGCATCGCTTGCATGCTCTTGACCGCTGAGTCCCTGGTTACCGATATCCCGGAGAAGGAGAGGGCAGGGATGCCACCTTACCCGCCCCCTGAGTATTAAGGGTGGATGAAATAGCAGCCTGGAAAGTAAGCTCAAGGCAACGGTAATAGCTGCGGCTCTCCAGCCGTAGCTATTACTTATCTAAAAGCTGACTGGGAGCTCTCGAGGAGAGGTGCTTGTCTGCCAAAATTAGGGGTCCGATTTGGCTGAGCATGTATTAAAAGAAAACGAATTGGTGATGGTCTCAGATGAGCTCGGTGATATGCCCGAGGGGCGCCGCCACCTCGGCTTATACTATCACGATATGCGCTATTTGAGCATCTTCGACCTGACCATCAATGGGCAGAAGCCGC
>CAZMKJ010000026.1:0-5547 GCA_964567075.1 uncultured Dehalococcoidia bacterium | reverse complement strand
CACGATATGCGCTATTTGAGCATCTTCGACCTGACCATCAATGGGCAGAAGCCGCGGCTACTGGCATCATCAAGTGAGCAGAACTATGTCTGTGATATCCAGTTAGCCAACCCAACGACAGAGCTTCCCGATGGCACCTCTGCTCTGGCTCGCACCATCAGCATCCGCCGCAGCCGCTACCTTAGCGATGGGCTCCATGAGCGTATCAGCCTCTATAACCATAATCCATTTCCCGTCCCTGTAGAGCTGACCCTAATCTTTGGCAGCGATTTTTGCGATATCTTCGAGGTTCGGGGTTTGGAGCGGCTGGAACGGGGCACTGTCAGCCTGCCCATATTCGCCAATTCACGCTTGGTGCTGAGCTATTCTGGCTTAGACCGAGTAAACCGGCGCACCGAGGTCGTTTTCGACCCCCCGCCATCGAGGGTCGAGGTGGAAGATGTACCCTTTTACCTTCAGGTTCGCCGTCCCAGCACCTTCCTCCCTGATGCCGCCGAAGCTGGGGTTATGAGCTTATTCCATCCTACCTGCGCCAAAGTACACTGGGATTTAATCTTACAGCCGAGAACGCCTCCTTCCATTACTTTTCACATCTTGGTCACTGAGGGAGAATCTACCGCCAGCGTGGAGCCTTTCGAACGAGGGCTTTCTCAAATCAAGGATTCCTACGAGAATTGGTGCGCTCAATGCGCTAAGCTGGAGACGGACCACGAGCTGTTTAACCGCCTGCTTCAGCGAAGCATCCTCGATTTGCGCCTGCTCATGGAGCAAACATCCGATGGGTCGGTGCCCGCCGCCGGCATACCCTGGTTTTCCTGCATCTTCGGTCGTGATAGTCTGATCACGTCACTGCAGATGCTGATGCTGAACCCTGAATTCGCCAAGAGCACGCTACGCTTTCTGGCAAGGCATCAGGGGTCTAAGGTTGACCCCTGGCGGGAGGAGCAGCCAGGAAAGATCGTACATGAGATCAGAAAAGGGGAGCTGGCAAATCTGGAGCAAATCCCTCACCGAGCCTACTATGGCAGCGTTGATGCTACGCCGCTATTTTTGCTCGTGTTCGCCGAGGTTATGAAGTGGCTTGATGACGATGATTTCTACCAGGAGCTGCTTCCAGCAGCCAAGCGGGCTTTAAGGTGGATGGAGCAATATGGCGATCTCGATGGCGATGGCTATCTGGAATACATCAACCAGGCCCCCGGAAGGCTCAATGAGCAGGGATGGAAGGATAGCCGTGGCTCTTTGACCTATCCTGACGGTAGCCCCGTAGCGCATCCAGTAGCCTTGGTTGAAGTCCAGGGCTATGCCTATCGAGCGATGTCCGATATGGCCGAGCTATTGCAGCGCAAGGGTGAGATTGCCCTCGCTCGGAGATTGAGCCAAAAGGCAGCCGCTGTTAGAGCAAACTTTAACCGTGACTTCTGGCTGGAGAGGCAGGGTTTCCTGGCCCAGGCACTTGATAGCAATAAGAAACCAGTAGAGGTGTTGACCTCAAATCCAGGGCATTGTCTCTTCTGCGGTATCCTCGATGAGGAAAAGGCGAGGTATGTTATCAGTCGCCTCACCGCCGCTGAAATGGCTTGTGGCTGGGGCATCCGCACCGAGAGCAGCCGCTCCCCCAAATACAATCCGATGAGTTATCATATTGGCAGCATCTGGCCCCATGATAACTCCCTCATCGTCGCCGGGATTAAGCGTTATGGCTATCACTGGGAGGTCGAGGAAATAATCTCACAACTGTTCCAAGCCAGCCAATTCTTCCCCTACAGCCGCTTCCCTGAGTTGTATTGTGGCTTCGCCCGTGATCGAGAAGGTCACTCCATCCCCGCGGAGTATCCCGTCAGCACCAGCCCTCAGGCTTGGGCGGCTGGCAGTGCCATGTTGTTCCTTCAGTCTATGCTCGGGCTGCAACCGGATGCTGCTAACAAACGGCTATATCTCAGCCCAAGGCTGCCAAGCTGGCTTAAGAGTGCCTCTGTGCAAAACCTCAGGATTGGCCAGGGGACCGTGGACCTCTACTTCGAGCGACGCGAGGAAGAAACAAGCTTCGAGATCGCAAGAAACACCGCCGGAGTTGAGGTAGTAATCCCGGCTCGGTAAAGCTCAAAGCTTGAGCAGGCGATGGAGTCGCTTCTCGCTGCGAAGCGGGCCGACAACAGCCAAAGATAGCTTTTCCGCACTGAGCAGGTTTTGTCCCACTCGCTTTAGCTCCTCAGGGCTAATACCATCCACTATGGACATCACCTCATCTACAGTGTGGATTTGCTTCAACAGTAGCTCCTGTGCTCCCAGCCAGTTTGAGACGCTTCGGCTATCCTCCATACGCAGTGATAAGCGACCCTTCACCAATTCCTTGGCCTTAACCAACTCCTGTTCCGGGGTCTCATCTTTAAGCCGGTTTAGCTCCTCAAGGATGACCTCGATAGCGCTCTCAATATACTTCGGCTCAACCCCGGCGTAGATGACAACGGCACCGGAATCAAGGAAGTGGCTGACATAGCTATGGACCTCATAAGCCAGCCCACGGCGCTCACGGAGCTCGACGAAGAGGCGACTGCTCATCCCCTCGCCCAGGATCACATTGAGCAGGTCCAGGGTAAAGCGATCGGGATGGAATAGGGACAGCCCGCGAACAGCAAGGCAAAGATGGCATTGTTCCGTCTTCTTGTATTCAATCTGAAGCCGGGGCTGATCCTGAGCATCCTCAACTGGATACCAAGGGCCAGGCGCTCCATCAGGCCAATCAGCAAGGGCCTGGCTCATGGAGGTCACGACCTCATCGTGGCTTATATCGCCGGCAACAGCGACTACGGTATTGCTTGGCCTGTACTGGCGGCTCAGGTATTCAACTGCCATGTTGCGAGTCAGGGCAGCGATCGTTTGCTTAGTCCCCAGCACATCACGCCCCAGGGCCTGGTCTGGCCATAGCAGCTCATCGATAAGCATGTTCACTCGCTGAGGTGGAAAATCAAGGCCCAGGTTGAGTTCCTCGATGATCACCTTGCGCTCTTTCTCCATCTCCACTGGGTCGAACTTGGAGTGGCACACGATATCGACCAAGACATCCAAGGCCAAAGGGAAGTGGTGACGGGCTACCTTAACCCAATAAACGGTGCTCTCTTTATCCGTGCCCCCATTGAGGATGCCACCGACGCCCTCGATAGCCTCAGAGATCTCCTTGGCGGTGGCCCTTTTCTCTGTGCCCTTAAAACAGAGGTGCTCCACAAAATGAGAAATCCCGGCTTGATCTGGCTCCTCATAGCGCGACCCAGTGCCGATAAAGACGCTAAGACAGACAGACCGAGTATGAGGCATAGTACCGGTGACTATGCGGAGTCCATTATCCAAGCTGCTCTTTTGATACATAGCGCGCTTTCCCCTTACCCAGGGTATCGCCAATCAGCTGCAGCATTCTATCAAATCCCCAGCCTTTGGCCGCCGAAATTAGCACCATTTCATTATCGCCGCCAAATTGCTCGCTATAGCGGTCAATGACCTCGCTATCCTCCGTCAATAAGTCGATCTTGTTGATGGCGATGATTCTCGGCTTAGCCCCGAGGTTGAGGTCATCGAGGAGATCATCGACGGTCTGGCTCTGCTCGGCAGCGTTCTTTTGCGTTATATCCACCACATGGAGGAGCAAATCAGCTTCATTGAGTTCCTCCAAGGTGGCTCTGAAGGCAGCAACCAAGGTTGGGGGCAGCTTCTGAATAAAGCCCACGGTATCAGTCAACAGCACCTCCTGGTCATTGGGCAAAGACAAGCGGCGAGTTGTAGGGTCTAAGGTGGAGAAGAGCTTGTCCTCGACAAAGACCTCAGTGTCGGTGAGGGTATTAAGCAAGGTGCTTTTGCCAGCGTTGGTATAGCCCACCAGAGCCACAATGGGCATGCCAAGTCTACTACGGCGGCGCCGATACATCGCCCGGTGCTTCCTCACCTCTTCGATGTCCTTTTTCAGCCGCTGAATCCTCTGCTCGATAAGGCGACGGTCGCTCTCGAGCTGGGTTTCCCCGGGGCCTCTGGTTCCAATGCCACCACCGAGCCGTTCCAAATGCGGCCAACGACCGGCAAGGCGGGGGAGCAGATACTCATGCTGTGCCAATTCAACCTGAAGTCGCCCCTCGTGCGTTCGCGCCCTGTTGGCAAAGATGTCCAGGATGAGCGCGGTGCGATCGATGACCTTAACCTGGAGCACATGCTCTATATTTCTCTGCTGGGCTGGGGAGAGCTCTTCATCGAAGATGACCAGATCATAGCCTAATTCCCTTTTAAGCGAAGTCAATTCCTCCAGCTTGCCCTTGCCCAGGAGGTAGGCTGCTGTTGGCCGGTCAAGGCGCTGGGTCAATGTCCCCACCACCTCCGCCCCGGCAGTTCGCGCCAGCTGTGCCAGCTCGGCGAGGGAATCATCAAGCGACCACCTGTTTCTGGCGCCCTTTACCCCCACCCCCACTAAGAGGGCCTTTTCCATTGGCGACTGGGTGGGATAAACAACTCTGGCGATGTTTAGACTCCCTTCCCTGAGGCCTGCCATCCTTCCAGCCGAGCGAGCCCCTCCTCAAGGCGATCATCGGGGGTTGTCAAGGAGATGCGAATATAGCCCTCGCCATGCTCCCCATAGCCAACACCAGGGGTAACCACCACCCCGACCTCGTCCAATAGCTTAGTGGCAAAAGCTATCGAGGTATAGCCCTCGGGGATGCGAGCCCAGATATAGAGGCTGGCCTGGGGAGGTCTGGCCTTGAGCCCGATTTTGGAAAGCGTCTTCAGTGCCAGGTCGCGCCGCCGCTGATATATGGCATTATGCTCTGCAATGCAGTCCTGTGAGCCCAGAAGCGCCTCGATGGCAGCATGCTGGATTGCTTGTGGGATTCCGGAATCAAGGTTTGATTTTAGCCTCATCAGCGCGTTGATCATCCTCTCGTTGCCCACAGCCATCCCAATGCGCCAGCCACACATATTATAGCTCTTAGACAGGGAATGAAACTCGATCCCAATCTCCTTGGCGCCCGGCGCCTCAAGGAAGCTCAGCGGGCGATAGCCATCGAAGGCAACCTCACTATAGGCGCAGTCATGGCAAACAGCGAGGTCATGTCTCTGGGCGAAACGCACCACCTCCTGGAAGAAATCGAGGTCGGCGACTGCCGCTGTCGGGTTATTGGGATAGTTTAGCCACAGGAGCTTAGCCCTGTCCGCTATATGGGGCGGAATCGCCTTTAGATCAGGCAGGAAATCGTTCTCCTCGGTCAAGGGCAAGAAGTAAGGCTGGCCGCCGGCAAGCGTAGTGCCCATAGAATAAGGTGGATAGCCGGGGTCTGGAACCAGGGCGATGTCCCCGGGGTCGATGAAGCAAAAGGCGATATGCGCGATGCCCTCCTTGGCGCCGATGAGGGGCAAGACTTCCCTACCGGGGTCTAAAGCGATGCCGAAGCGGCGTTGATACCAGTTGGCGATGGCCTGGCGCAGTTCAGGCAGTCCATCGGTCTCGGGATAATGGTGGTTAGCAGCATCTTGGGCTGCCTGGCACAGGCGCTCGATGATATGGGGCGG
>CAZMKJ010000025.1:0-16290 GCA_964567075.1 uncultured Dehalococcoidia bacterium | reverse complement strand
GGCTTCGATGGCGTTTTGCTCGCCAAGGCATTCCTTGTCCTTGGCGGAGTGGCCTTAGTTATGATGGGGATTGCGACCATCATGTTCCGCAGGCGCCTGGTCTAAGTTCAGGTGGCAATTTGTGTTAGCAAAAATCGCTCGTCAGTGCCAGGTGATGAGAATTTGACAAAACGCTTGCCTTGCCATTATAAGCTATAGTATAATTAGCCACTGGGAAGCAAGATGCAGGTGACTCTCACCAATTTCACTCCCGATGCGGAGCGCGTCATTGCCGCAGCTGCTAAGCTTTCCACTTCCCAGATAAGTGCTGTAGAACTCAAGCAGAAACTAAGCCCAGAGCAAATCGACAATCTTCTCAGCCAGCTTATCTCCTCAGGGCATCTGTCCCCCTTTGAGCACGCCAGCTTCACCTTCGTCATCGACGGCATCTCCAGGGTAGCCAGTCATCAACTCGTCCGTCACCGCATTGCCAGCTACACTCAGCAAAGTCAAAGGTACGTCTCGCTGCGAAAGCTCAATTATGTGACCCCGGCAACCATCGGCGCCAAGCGGGAGCTGGAGGCTAAATACCGCGAGATGGTGCAAGCAGCCCATAAGCTCTACTGTGAGATGCTCGACGCCGGGGTTCCTGCTGAGGATGCTCGATATGTGCTCCCCAGCGCCATGGAGACCAAGCTGGTGATGACCATGAACGCTCGGGAGCTAATGCATGCCTGTTCTTTGCGGCTCTGCCTGCGGGCGCAATGGGAGCTGGTGGAGCTGTTTCAAAGGATTAAACAGGAGGTGGAAAAGGTGGCGCCGCGCCTCGGCGCCGAGCTCAAGCCCAAATGCTTCGCCTTAGGCTACTGCGATGAACGGCAAAGCTGTGGGCTATTTCCCACCTTAAAGGAAATCAAAGGTGGGGTTACCACCTCTGCCAAATAAGGAGGTTGAAAATGACGGCAAAGATAATCTCAGGGACTGAAATATCAGCCCAAATCCGTGAGGAGCTTAAGGAAAAGGTCAAGGAACTCAAGGGGAAAGGGGTAACGCCTGGACTGGTGATGGTGCGGGTCGGGGAGGACCCGGCTTCGGTATCCTATGTCCGGGGCAAGAGCAAGGCCAGCGAGGAGATTGACATCTACTCGGAGACGATAGTATTCCCCGAGGATGCCAAGGAGGAAGAGGTTTTGGCCAAGGTCGAGGAGCTGAATAAAGACCCTAAATTCCATGGTATTTTGGTTCAGCTCCCCTTGCCCAAGCAAATTGATACCAGCAAGGTGTTGAATACCATCGTGCCGGAGAAGGATGTTGATTGCTTCCACCCGGTAAATGTGGGCAAGCTTCTTATTGGCGAGCCGACTTTCATGCCCTGCACGCCACACGGCGTCCAGCAGCTGCTGGTCCGCAGCGGCTACGACCCCGGTGGCAAGCATGTGGTCATTTGTGGTCGGAGCAATCTCAATGGCAAACCGCTTGCCGCCATCCTGGTGCAGAAGAAGAGCGGCGCCAACGCCACGGTGACGATATGTCATACCGGGACCAAAGACCTGCCCTCGATAGCAAGACAGGCGGACATTCTGGTTGCTGCCATGGGTGCCCCTAAGGCGATAACTGCGGATATGGTCAAAGAGGGAGTTGTAGTCATCGATGTCGGTGTCAACAGGATCCCAGACGCAACTAAAAAGAGCGGCTTCAGGCTGGTGGGTGATACCGACTTCGATGCTATCGTGGAAAAGGCAGAGGCTATTACCCCGGTCCCCGGTGGCGTGGGGCCGATGACAGTGACCATGCTCATGGCGAATACTGTCCGGGCTGCTGAAATGCAGTCTGGCTTAGCAAAATAGAGTAAAACGGGAAAGGAGGTCTATATGGCTTACGATGCGACAAAGATGAAGGATTGGCAGATTTCAGAAGCAGCGGAAGAAAATATGCCCACCACTGATGAGTGGCGGGAAAGACTAAACCTGCAGAAGGATGAGATTATCCCTTATGGGAGATTATGCAGGCTCGATTTCATGAAGATTATACAGCGCCTCAAGGACAAGCCGGACGGCAAGTATGTCGAGGTGACCGCGATCACCCCGACTCCGTTAGGGGAGGGGAAAACCACAACCTCCATGGGACTCATGGAAGGACTGGGGAAGCGGGGAAAGAATGTAGGCGGCTGCATCCGCCAGCCCTCGGGTGGCCCCTCCATGAACATCAAGGGAACTGCCGCCGGCGGCGGCAATGCCCTGCTCATCCCCATGACCGAGTTCTCCATGGGCCTTACCGGCGACATCAACGACATCGTAAATGCCCATAACCTGGCGATGGTCGCTCTTACCTCAAGAATGATGCACGAGCGCAACTACAACGACGAGCAACTGGCCAGGCTCACCGGGATGCGCCGCCTGGATATCGACCCCACTAGGGTGGAGATGGGCTGGATTATGGACTTCTGCGCCCAAAGCCTGCGCAACATCATAATCGGTCTCGGCGGTCGCATGGATGGCTACGTGATGGAGTCCAAGTTCGGCATCGCCGTGAGCTCCGAGCTCATGGCTATGCTGTCTATTGTTAGGGACCTGGCGGATCTGCGTGAAAGAATGGATAATATCACCTTGGCCTTCGATAAGAGGGGCAATATCATTACCACAGGCGACTTGGAGGTGGGCGGCGCCATGACCGCCTGGATGCGCAACACCATCAATCCCACCCTGATGTGCACCGTGGAGTATCAGCCCTGTATGGTGCATGCTGGACCGTTCGCCAACATCGCTGTGGGACAGTCCTCCATCATCGCTGACCGCATTGGGCTGAAGATGTTTGACTACCATGTAACCGAGAGCGGCTTTGGCGCAGACATCGGCTTCGAGAAGTTCTGGGACGTCAAGTGCCGCTTGAGTGGACTCAAGCCACATGTGTCGGTGCTCACCACCACTATCCGGGCACTGAAGATGCACGGCGGCGGACCCAAGGTAGTAGCTGGTCTGCCCTTGCCTGAGTCCTACGCGCAGGAGGATCTGGGACTCCTGGAAAAGGGCTTGCCCAACATGGTGCATCACATCAATATCATCAGAACGTCAGGCATCAACCCGGTGGTATGCATCAATAGCTTCCACACCGACACTAAGGATGAGATCGCTATGGTGCGAAAGGCAGCCGAGGCGGCAGGGGCACGCTGTGCCGTATCTACCCATTGGGCTGACGGCGGCGACGGTGCCCTGGAGCTGGCCGATACTGTGATGGAAGCCTGCGAACAGGAGAGCGAATTCAATTTCCTGTATCCTATGGAGATGAAGCTGCGGGAGCGGGTGGACAAGATAGCCAAAGTGGTCTATGGCGCCGCTGGCGTGGCCTGGACCCCCGATGCCGAGGCTAAAGCTAAGATGCTGGAGAATGATTCCAAATATGATGATTACGCCACCATGATGGTGAAGACCCACTTGAGTCTCACTCACGACCCAGCCGTGAAGGGAGTGCCCAAGGGATGGAGCTTGCCCATCCGCGATGTGTTGATCTACTCCGGCGCCAAGTTCCTCTGCCCCTGCGCCGGCACCATCAGTCTGATGCCGGGAACCAGCTCCAATCCGGCATTCAGAAAGGTAGATGTGGATACAAAGACCGGTAAAGTGCAGGGACTGTTCTAAAAATACCGGGTCGGTTGCTCGGGGGTGATTTTTCGTTAACCAAGTGCCCGAGCCCGAGGTTGACTTGATGCCGTGAAAGCGGTATGATGATAAATGCTTCCTGGTGGCTGGAGCGGGGTGGCCCCACCCGTTCCCATCCCGAACACGGAAGTGAAACGCCCCAGCGCAGACGATACTGGGGGGGCAGCCCCTTGGGAAAATATGCCGCTGCCAGGAAGCAAACTCCCGTTTTGACCTTTTCTCGGCATTAGTGTATAATTAAGACCAGTCTGAGCGCGTGGAGAGACCATGGCTAACCGATTTGATAAGTTCACGGAACGGGCGCGAAAGGTTCTGGCACTGGCCCAGGAGGAAGCACAGCGCTTTAACCATAACTATATCGGCCCGGAACATATACTATTAGGTTTGATTCGTGAGGGGAGTGGGGTCGGAGCTAAGGTCCTGACCAATCTCGGCGTGGAGCCGAATAGGGTGCGGGCTGCCGTTGAGTTCATCATGGGGCGTGGTGAAAGTACCGGCCGTGGCGAGGTCGGGCTCACCGCAAAGGCCAAGAGGGTGATAGAACTGGCGGTGGATGAGGCTCGCAGCTTTGGTCATAGTTATATCGGCACCGAGCATCTCCTCATCGGATTATTGCGTGAGGGCGAAGGGATAGCATCAGGTGTCTTAGAGAGCCTTGGGGTCACTCTGGAGAAAGTTCGTGCCGAAACCACCCGGCTGCTCAGTCAAAGTGCAGCTCATCAGCGCTCTGGGGAGCGAGCTTCTAGTCGAACGCCTACTTTAGACCAGCTGGGTATAGACTTGACCGCAGCCGCAGCCGCGGGGAAGCTGGACCCGGTTATCGGGCGGCAGCGCGAGATCGAGCGTGTAACCCAGATCCTGAGCCGACGCACCAAGAACAACCCAGTCCTTATCGGCGAGCCTGGGGTGGGCAAGACCGCTATTGCTGAGGCCATTGCCCATCGCATTGCTGCTGGTGAGGTCCCGGAGACGCTGCGGGGCAAGAGGCTTTTGACCCTCGATATCGGGGCCCTTGTCGCTGGGACCAAGTATCGTGGTGAATTTGAGGAGCGGCTGAAGAAGGTCCTTGATGAGATAAAGACGGCGGGTAATTGCATGCTTTTTATTGACGAGGTTCATACCCTGGTTGGCGCCGGCGCTGCCGAGGGCGCTGTTGATGCCTCCAGTATCCTTAAGCCCCACCTGGCTCGGGGGGAGCTACAATGCATCGGGGCTACTTCAGGCGATGAGTATCGCAAGCACATCGAGAAGGATCCCGCCTTAGAGCGCCGCTTTCAGCCGATCTTGGTTGAGGAGCCATCGGTGGAGCAAACCATCGACATCCTACGTGGCATCAAAAGTCGCTATGAAGATCATCATCAGCTGAGCATAGGCGATGAGGCATTAAAGACTGCAGCCTCATTAGCAGCTCGCTATATCCCAGATCGCTTCCTCCCTGATAAGGCCATCGACCTCGTCGACGAGGCGGCCTCTCGGGTTCGGATCAAGCACTTTGCCCCTCCGCTGCCCCTTTCCGAGACGACCAAGGCCTTAGAGCTGGTGCGTAAGGAGAAGGAACAGGCGATCTCAGAGCAGCAATATGAATATGCTGCTGAGCTGCGGCAGCGGGAGCTGAGTCTCGCTGAGAAGTTGGATAAATCGGAATCAGAATGGCAGGAGGAACAGAGTCTGGGAGCGCCGGTTGTTACTGCGGAGAACATCTCTGAGGTGGTTAGCATGTGGACCGGGATCCCGGTGACGCAACTGACCACCGATGAGACCAGCCGCCTGTTGCATATGGAGGAGGCAATTCACAAGCGCATCGTGGGCCAGGATGAGGCTATCGTCCTCGTCTCCAAGGCGGTGAGGCGGGCTCGTGCCGGACTCAAAGACCCAAGACATCCCATCGGTGTTTTTATCTTCATGGGTCCCACCGGGGTTGGCAAGACGGAATTGGTGCGGGCTTTGGCTGAGTTTATGTTTGGCTCCGAAGATGCCCTGGTCAGGCTCGATATGTCTGAGTTTATGGAGCGGCACACCGTGGCTCGCCTCGTTGGTGCTCCTCCCGGCTATGTCGGCTATGAGGAGGGAGGGCAATTGACCGAGGCAGTGCGCCGCAAGTCGTACTCAGCAATCCTGCTCGATGAGATCGAGAAGGCGCATCCCGACGTATTCAACATCCTGCTCCAGATCTTCGATGATGGGCACCTCACCGATGCCAAGGGGCGGCGGGTCGATTTCCGCAATACCATTATCGCCATGACCAGCAATATCGGGGCTGAGCTCATCAGAAAGGAGAGCACCATTGGCTTCGTCAGCCGCACCGACGAGAGCAAAGCGGCACAGCTCTCCTATGAGAAGATGAAGGAAAGGCTGCTCGAGGAGCTGAAGAAAACCTTCCGCCCTGAATTCCTCAACCGCATCGATGGTGTGGTCGTGTTTCACGCTTTGTCCAAAGACCATATCTGTCAGATTGTGGACCTCATGCTGTCTCAAATAAGGTTGCAGCTTGTGGAAAAGGACATCGAGCTTGATATCACCGATGCCGGGAGGAGTCTGCTGGCGGATAAGGGCTATGACCCAACCTTTGGCGCTCGTCCGTTGCGGCGTGTGCTTCAAAACGTGGTGGAAGACCCGCTCTCGGAAGCCATCCTCGCCGGGCAGTTCAAGCCTGGGGATACAGTAGTCATCGACTGCGAAGGGGACGAGATCATATTGCGCTCGGCGGCTCTCGCTGGCGCATCATCGTAATCGGCAATTCTTTTCTCTGGCCAGGGAAGCCTTTGGCTTCCCTTTTTGCTATGGGTTAGACGATGACTAAGGCGCGAACTGTTTTCATCTGCCAGAATTGCGGTAATGAAAGCCCCAAGTGGCTGGGGCGCTGCCCTGAGTGCAATCAGTGGAATAGCTATATTGAGAGAGTTCTGAGCCCCGTCAGCGCAACCAAGCCAAAGCCAATAGCTCAGGAATTATCCCGGGTTTCCATTGAGGGCCTGCCCCGCTTGATCCTCCCCTTCTCTGAATTCAATCGGGTGTTGGGCGGCGGCATTGTCCCCGGCTCCTTGGTGCTCATCGGCGGCGACCCCGGGATTGGTAAATCAACCCTCCTCCTTCAGGTGGCGGGCATGGTGGCGCAAGAAGGGGGTGAGGTGCTTTATGTCTCTGGGGAGGAATCGGTTCCTCAGATAAGGCTCAGAGCCGAGCGCTTGGGGCTTGTTGGGGATCGGCTTTACCTCCTACCTGAGACCGCTCTGGAAAACATCTTGGAGTATGGCCAAGAGCTATTGCCACAGCTTATGGTCATCGACTCCGTGCAGACGGTTTATGTCGAGGGCTTGGCCTCGACCGCAGGCAGCGTGGGTCAGCTGCGGGAGTGCACCTTAAGGCTGATGCAGTGGGCGAAATCGAGCGGGGTCCCCGTTCTCCTTGTCGGCCATGTGACTAAGGATGGGACCATCGCCGGACCACATGTCCTGGAGCATATCGTCGATGTCGTGCTCTATTTAGAGGGTGAGCGCTTCAGCTCCTTTCGGCTTCTGCGCGGGGTCAAGAACCGCTTTGGCTCGACCAACGAGGTTGGCGTCTTTGAGATGAGAGACCGAGGTCTGGTTGAGGTGGATAATCCATCGCAGGCTTTTCTGTCACAGCGAGCCGAGAGCGCCATCGGCTCGGTCATCGTCCCTACTTTGGAGGGGACGAGGCCCCTGCTGGTGGAAATTCAAGCCCTGACCAGCCCGTCGAGCTTTGGCCTTCCCCGGCGCACCGCTAATGGGGTCGATTTCAATCGACTTCTCTTGATCGCTGCCGTGCTCAATAGGCGAGCTGGAGTCCCTCTTTCCAATCAGGACATCATTGTCAATGTGGTCAGTGGCATCAAGATCAGCGAGCCGGCGGCAGACCTCGGCATTGCCCTGGCTATCGGTTCCAGCTTCCGTGGTAGGAGGGCAAAGCCCAACATGGTGGCCATAGGGGAGGTGGGGTTGAGCGGGGAGCTGAGAGCGGTGTCTCAGCTTGACAGGCGCCTCGCTGAGGCGGCTAAGCTTGGATTCGATGCCTGCCTGCTCCCGGCAACAGCCCAAACAGGGCTTCCCTCTCTCCCTATCGAACCCATCGCGGTCAGTTCACTTTCTCAGGCGCTGAAGGTGGCCTTAGCTTAGCCTTGCCACCCCTAAACATAAACCCCGGGTCAAAAGTTGCCCCAATCCCTTGCCGATGCTACAATAGGGCGATGAAGAGGATGATGATTTGCCTCGGCCAAGGGATGTACGGCTGGCATAGTAAGAATTCGGAGGTTATCGAGAGTGGGGAAGGTAGTTTTAGCCTATAGCGGCGGACTTGATACCTCGGTGGCTATCAGGTGGATCGGGGAGAAATATGGCTTAGAGGTCATCGCCTTAACTGTCGATATCGGGGTGGAGAAGGATTTCGCCTCAATCAAAGAGCGGGCGCTCAAGGCTGGGGCGATAAAATCCATAATGCTCGATGCCAAGGAGCAGTTTGTCAAATACTTTGTCTTCCCTGCGCTCAAGGCGGATGCCATCTATGAAGGACATTATCCCTTAGCCACAGCCCTGGGCCGACCGCTTATCGCCAAGCTGCTTGTGGATACCGCTCATCAGGAAGGCGCTTCTGCGGTAGCTCATGGCTGCACCGGGAAGGGCAACGACCAGGTCAGATTCGATGTCAGCGTCGCCGCCCTTGCTCCTGAGCTCGAGATCATAGCCCCGGCTCGGGAGTGGGGTATGACCCGAGAGCAGGAAATCGCCTATGCCCAGCGCCACGCCCTGCCCATAGCGGTGACCTCGGAGAGCCCCTACTCCATCGATGCCAACCTCTGGGGCCGGAGCATCGAGTGCGGTGTCCTGGAGGATCCCTGGATCGAGCCGCCTGAGGATGTCTTTGCCTGGACCAGGTCGGTCAATGATGCCCCTGCCGAGCCTTGCTATATTGAGATCGGGTTTGACCGGGGGATTCCCGTAAGCCTCAATGGGGAGAAGATGGACGGGGTTTCGCTCATCAATGGGCTGAACAGCCTCGCCGGGGAGCATGGCGTTGGTCGCATCGATCACGTGGAAAATCGCCTGGTGGGCATAAAGTCGAGGGAGGTCTATGAGGCACCGGCGGCAACCGTGCTCTTGAAGGCGCACCGGGCGCTTGAGGATATGACCCTATCTAAAGACCAGCTCCGGTTTAAGGAGAGGGTAGCTCAGGAATATGCCGACCTCATCTATAATGGGCTCTGGTATAGCGCATTGCATCAAGACCTTGCCGCCTACGTTGAGAGCACGCAGCGGTTTGTCACCGGGATAGTTCGGCTGAAGCTTTTTAAGGCGAACTGCACTGTAGTGGGGCGCAAATCGCCGAAGTCGCTTTACAGCCTGGGCCTGGCCACCTATGATAAGGGCGATGTCTTCGACCAGAGCGCCTCGCCGGGCTTCATCCATATCTGGGGTCTGCCGATAAGGACACAGGCTCAGGTTCAGGGGCAGCCCGAGATCGGGGAGGCAGATGAATAGAGGGAGCATTGTGGGATTTACCGTGATCAAGCAACTCAAGCGCCGGTTGAGTTGTTATTGTTTTAGAAGGGGGTCTGAGGCCATTGCGCAGCCGCTTTCAAAAAGGGCTTGATAAAAAAGTAGAGGCTTATACTGCCTCCATTCCCTTCGACCAGCGCCTGTATAGGGAGGACATCGCGGGCAGCATCGCCCACGCCAGGGCGCTGGCAAAGGCGGGCATCATCTCGGAAAAAGAAGCCGAGCTTATCATCATGGGCTTGTCCTCCATCAGGGAGGAGATCGAGCGAGGCGAGTTTCAGTTCAAGCCTGAGCTCGAGGACATCCATATGAATATCGAGGCTCGACTCTTTGATAAAATAGGCGAGGTGGCAGGGAAGCTCCACACTGCCCGCTCTCGAAATGACCAGATAGCCCTGGACCTGAGGCTTTTCGCCAAGGAAGCTATTTCGGAGACCATCGCCAGGCTCAAGGAACTTCAGCGAGCGCTCCTGGACTCGGCCGAGGAGAATTTGGATGTGATCATCCCCGGCTATACCCACCTCCAGCATGCTCAGCCCGTTCTCCTGGCCCACCATCTGTTAGCCTATTTCCAGATGCTCCAGCGTGATGTAGCGCGCTTTCGGGATTGCCTCGAGCGCAGCGATGTCCTGCCTCTGGGCAGTGGGGCACTGGCCGGGGTCCCCTATGCCATTGACCGCCCCTTCTTAGCCCAGGAGCTCGGCTTCAGCAGGATAAGTGAGAATAGCATCGATGCCGTCTCCGACCGCGATTTCATCGTGGAATACCAGGCGGCAGCGGCCATGACCATGATGCACCTCTCCCGGCTTGCCGAGGAAATAGTCCTCTGGTCTTCATCTGAATTTGGCTTCGCTGAGATCGACGATGCCTATGCCACGGGCTCGAGCATCATGCCGCAGAAGAAAAACCCCGATGTCGCCGAGCTTGCTCGGGGAAAGACGGGTCGGGTCTATGGCAACCTTATGGGCATCCTGACCACATTGAAGGCGTTGCCTCTCTCTTATAACCGGGACTTGCAAGAGGACAAGGAGGGCTTCTTCGACACCGTAGATACCCTGCTTTCCACCCTTGATGTTTTCGCCGGGATGGTGCGCACGCTTCGAGTCCATGGCGACCGCACCAGGGAGGCTGCTGCGGAGGGTTACATCTTAGCCACCGACATCGCCGACTATCTGGTGAAGAAGGGCGTTCCCTTCCGCCAAGCCCATACCATAATTGCTGAGCTTGTCCGTTATGCTATGGAGCAAGGGAAGACCTTCCACCAGCTCAGCCTCGATGAATATCAGAGATTCTCGCCTCTTTTCGACCAAGATGTTCGCTCCATCACCTTAGAATCATCCCTTGCTGCCCGCAATCTCCCGGGCGGCACCGCGCCCGAGCAGGTAGACCAGGCGCTGAGGACGGCGAGGAGGGCTATCGATGAGGGGTAAGATCAAGATAGCCCCTTCCATCCTATCTGCCGACTTCGCTCGGCTAGGGCAGCAGGTAGCCGAGGCCACTGAAGCCGGCGCCGACTATATCCACGTCGATGTTATGGACGGTCATTTTGTGCCCAATATCACCATTGGCGCCCCTGTGGTGCAAGCAATTCGCCCCTATACCTCGCTTCCCTTGGATGTGCACCTCATGGTTCAGTCCCCGGAGAGGCATATTCGTCAGTTTGCTGAGGCCGGCGCCAACATCATCACCGTCCACGCCGAGGTTTGTCCCCATCTTCATCAGATATTGGAGCAGATAAAGGAGCTCAAGGTCAAAGCCGGTGTGTCCCTCAATCCCGGGACCTCGCTTGCTGTGGTCGATGAGGCTCTGCCCATTGTGGACTTGGTGCTATTGATGACAGTTGACCCTGGCTTTGGCGGTCAGCTTTTCATCGAGGGGATGGTGGCTAAAATCGCCCGGCTCAGGCATGCCCTTGATGATAGGGGCTTGGGTGCTGAGCTCGAGGTCGATGGCGGCATCACCGCTGAGACAGCGCCGCTTGCGGTTCGCGCCGGGGCACGGGTGCTGGTAGCAGGGTCAGCGATATTCAATCGCAGGGAAAGCGTTGCTGAGGCAATGGCTCGGATGAGGGAAAGCATAGATAAGCTTTAATCAAGGTTCTAAAACCAGAGAGGAGCTCTCATGAAGCAATGGCTGAGGTTGAAAGGTTATGTGATGCGGTCTGATGTGCGGCATTGGCGGCTGGCTGATGAGCATACTCCCGGAAAGTCTTCAGGTAAAAGTTGTAGCAATGGGTGATAGAATGCGTGAACCTATCGTCATCGAGAACATGAGCAAGTACTACAACAGGTTTCTCGCTCTTGATAACTTATCCCTGAGGGTAATGGCGAACGAGAATGTCGGGCTCCTCGGCCCCAATGGCGCCGGTAAGAGCACAACCCTCAAGATCCTATGTGGGCTTCTCCGTCCCTCCTCTGGTACGGCTTACATCGATGGCATCGATGTGGTGGAGAAGCCAGAGCAGGCGCTTTCCAGAATCGGCGCCATCGTGGAGACGCCGGAGTTCTACTCCTTCCTCACGCCTGAAGAAACCCTTAGCTATCTGGGCAGGCTTCGGGGAATGCGAGGGGACGACTTGCGATCCAGTATAAAGAAGGTCATCAGCCTCGTCGGACTCGAGGAATGGGCCGCGGTCAAGATAGAAAAGTTCTCCAGGGGGATGAAGCAGCGTTTAGGCTTGGCACAGGCACTGCTACATGATCCACCAATTTTGATCTTGGATGAACCGGCGCTGGGGCTCGATCCCAGGGGCGTGGTCGAATTCCGAGAGATCATTGAGGGGGTAGGAAAGGAGAAAACGGTATTTTTCGCCTCCCATCAACTTATCGAGGTCGCCCAGATATGCAATAAGGTAGCGCTAATAGACGGTGGGCGGTTGCTTGCCTACGATGACATTGCTCAACTGGAGACAAAATACCAATCGCTCGAGCGAGCGTACCTCGAGTTGACAGGAGGGGCCCTATGAGTGAATTCGAAAGGTTAAGGATAGTCGCAGGGTATGAGTTCCTGAAGCACCTGCGAAGAAAACGGCTGTACTGGATTCTCGGGGTCGTAATCGTCGCCGAATTGGCAGTCCTCATTGGTTTGCCGGCAGCACTTGGAGGCTACCCGGATAACATAATGAGAACAGCCGCTATGCTCTCGATCGGTCCGAGTTTGGCTACCCTTGGGGCGATCTTCTTTGCTGGAGACGCCATAGCCGGGGAGTTTGAAAGGAAAACCGGGTACATCCTTTTCCCAAATCCAGTGAGGCGAATCACAATAGTGATGGGAAAATTTCTTGCCTGCTATGCCGCGGTGGTATTACTCACCATTTTGGGGTATGTGATTGTTTGTATTGCCCTCCTGGTGATATATGGACAGGTCCCGATCGAGACCGCAGGATCATTTGGACTGTGTCTCCTCTTTGCTGGCAGCGTCCTCGCCGTGACCTTCTTCTTTAGCTCGGTATCAAAAGGGGCCATGGGGGCCACTGTGATAACGCTTGTTTTCATTATGGTCATATCCGGTGTTCTTGAGGGGGTTCTCGCGATGGCTGATCTGCCAAGCTGGTTTCTCTTGTCTACGGCCGGTGACAGCATCGGTACCGTCTACGGTGGATACGAGGCTTTTATGCCAGGAGACACACCCCATGGTATGCCCGAAGCCCCGGATATCGGCCTATGCATCCTGTCAATGGCAGTCTACCTGGTGGTGGGTTTCCTTTTGAGCCTATGGATAACCAAAAGGAGGCAGTTAGCTTAGCCAGGATCAGGCATTGTTCAGCCAGTTACCTTGTGTTGCGTGCGCAGGCATCTGGTGCAGATGGTCATTCTCCTTTTCTTGCCATCGGTGACCACGGTGATTGTCCTGATATTGGGCAGCCAGCTTCGTTTTGTCCGCCGCTTGGAGTGGCTCACATTATGTCCAAACCGAGGACTCTTGCCACAAACCTCGCATCTCATGGTCTCCCCTTTGACTTAGGGCTGATTTTGCTGTAGAATTCGCAAATGATGATAACATAGTCAGTTGGATTTGGCAAGAAGAGATTGAGCATGAGCAAGGCTGATTGCTACAGCGGGCAAGATTTGAGACAGATGTTTGATGCTGCTACCATCTGGCTCAAGGTGAAAGCCGAGGAGATCGACTCCCTGAACGTGTTCCCTGTGCCTGATGGTGATACCGGCACCAATATGGTGCTGACGATGAGGGCCGCTATGGAAGAGGCCGCCCATTGCCCGGACGATAGCGCTTCGGCCGTGCTCCAAGCTATGGCTTGGGGTGCCCTTATGGGAGCCAGAGGCAACAGCGGGGTCATCTTGGCCCAGATTCTGCGTGGGTTGGCTCAAGGGCTTGAAGGGAAGGGATCCTTCAATGGCAATGATTTAGCCGCTGCCTTAGCTCAATCCTCTTCCCTGGCCTATAAGGCGGTGAGCCAGCCGGTTGAGGGAACCATTCTCACCGTGATTCGTGAGGCTGCGGCTGCGGCCCAAGCCAAGTCCTGCTCTGATGACAGTGACCTGCTCTCTATTATGGAGACGCTGGTTGATGAAGCAAGAGCGTCGGTTGCCAGAACCCCCTCCCTCCTCCCCGTGCTGCGTCAGGCTGGGGTGGTGGATGCCGGGGGGCAGGGGTTATCTGTGCTCTTCGAGGGCGCATTGCGTCATCTCCGGGGCGAGGAAGCTTTGGAAATGGTTGCCAGCCCCCGCCCCTTAGCTCTTGCTATGCAAAAGCAAGCTGAAGAGTCTTTCTACGGCTACTGCACGGAGTTCCTGCTCCAGGGGCATGGCCTCGATTTGGAGCAGATCAGGGACAGGCTGGGCAAACTCGGTGAATCCGTCCTGGTAGTTGGCGATGAGACCGTGGTCAGGGCCCATCTCCATACCATGGACCCGGGTGCTGCCCTAAGCTATGCTACTTCCTTGGGGGTGTTGCGTCAGGTGAAGGTGGATAACATGCAGGATCAGCATCGAGATTTCATAGCCCAAATAGAGAGACCGCTCCAACCTGTAGCCGAGATTTCCATAGTGGCTGTGGTCTCCGGGGGAGGGCTGAGTCAGGTATTCGCCGACCTTGGAGCTGCCCCCGTCCCCGGCGGCGAGACCATGAACCCCAGCGTCCAAGAGCTGCTCCAGGCAGTGGAGTCTACACCCTCGGAAAAGGTCATCATCTTGCCCAATAACCTTAATATCTTGCCCGCCGCAGCCCGAGTTCAGTCCTTAGCCAGGAAAATGGTGGCGGTGGTGCCGAGCAAGACCATCCCACAAGGGATTGCAGCCCTGCTCGCCTTTAATCCTGAGGTCGATTTGGGAACCAATGTCGAAGCGATGGAGAATGCCCTTGATACAGTTCGCAGTGGCGAGCTCACTACTGCAATGCGCTCCATGAGATGGGACGATCTTGAAATAAACAAGGGTCAAGTCGTTGCTTTCCTCGATGGCGATTTAGTTGCCGCCGCTGATGCCATGCCCGAGGCGCTGCTTAAGCTTCTGGCCAAGATGGACACGGAAAATAGCGAGCTGGTCACCATCTATTATGGAGCCGACGCCACAACTGCTGAAGTCGAGCAAATAGCCCAGTCCATCGGCCAGAGATACCCGGAGCACAAATTGGAGCTGGTGGCCGGGGGGCAACCGCACTATAATTACATCGTCTCCGTGGAGTAGGGGGGAAGGAGAGGGTTGAACCCGAATCGGGAGCAGCTGAGAAAGATCCTGGAACTGGAGCAGGCCAAGGCCTATGCCAATACTGCAGTCATCGGCGGGCTGGATAGATTCTTAAACCGCTGCGCCGCTGAGCTGGAAGGCTTGGCGCTGCCCTCTCCAAGCTATGCTGCCCTGGACGAAAGGCAGCGAAAGGAATGGCTGCAAGGAATACTGGGGCAGCTTAGCGCGGAGGCAGAGCCTGAGTCAGGCAGCAGAGGCAAAAAGGTGCCCGCTGTTTCTTTTGATGCCCCGATCACCCGGCTTAGGGGGATAAGCACAGGGCTTGCCGCCAGATTTGCAAAATTAGGCGTCAAAACAGTGCGAGACATGCTCTATTTCTTCCCCAGGCGCCACATTGACTATAGCCAGAGGAAAGCCATCTCCGAACTGGAAGTAGGGGCGGAGCAGACCATTGTGGCTCGTGTCTGGGAGGCTTCTGAGAAGACCAGCAGCCGTGGCATGGCGATTACCGAAGCCATCGTCGGCGACGAAACCGGGAACATCCGTGTTGTCTGGTTTAACCAGCCCTATCTAACGAAGAAGCTCCGCACTAACCTGCAGCTGGCCATCAGCGGCAAGGTGAGCCTCTGGAACGGGCATAAGGTATTTCAGTCGCCTGAGTACGAGCTTCTCGAATCTGAGGAGTTGGTCCATACCGGACGTCTGGTTCCGGTCTATCCTCTCACCGAGGGGCTTTATCCTCGGCAGGTGCGCCGGCTGATGAAGGAGGTCGTGGATCAGTGGGCGCCTCAGCTTGTGGATTTCCTGCCTCCGGAGATAAGAGACAGCGCCGGGCTTTTGCCCTTGCCCCAGGCTGTGGCACAGGCGCATTACCCCGATGACGAGCTGTCGAAGGATAGGGCGAGGATGCGTCTGGCATTCGATGAGCTCCTCCTCATTCAGTTGGGCGTGCTATCGAGGAGGAAAGAATGGCAAGAAGGCGAGCCGGGATATGCCATAAATGCGGACTGGCAGCTCGTTGAGCCTTTCCTTGCCTCTTTGCCATTTGAGCTAACCGGGGCGCAGAAGAATGCCCTGGGCCAGATCTTGGCTGACCTGAGCCAATCCAGGCCAATGTGCCGATTGCTCCAAGGGGAGGTTGGCAGCGGCAAGACGGTAGTGGCAACAGCGGCGATGTTGCTCGCTGCTGCCAGCGGCTACCAAGCAACCCTCATGGCGCCAACGGAGATCTTGGCCGAACAACACTTTGCCAGCATCTGCCGTTTGTTGGGCGGGCAGGACGGGGAAGAAGTCCTCTGCACCTTCCCCTCGTTGCTTCACCGTCCCCTCACTGTGGGCCTGCTCATCGGGGGACTGAAGGAGAAGGCCAAGCAGGAGCTTCACCAGCGTATTGCCGAGGGCGAGGTCGATATCGTGGTTGGCACACATGCCTTGATTCAAAAGGGACTTTGATGACAGAGGGAAAACTTCCTATAAACGGTGCTTCGCCTTGGGTTG
>CAZMKJ010000024.1:14874-16304 GCA_964567075.1 uncultured Dehalococcoidia bacterium | reverse complement strand
TTTGAGCTCTGGACTGGGATCGAGGCTCCTGTTGACATAATGTTCAAGGAGGCGAGGAAAGGTTTGGCAATTGAGTAGCAAAGTCAGCCTATTTTGGGGAGGGAAGTGAAGTGGATTGGTTCTTGGCCCATGGCATCTGGATTCTGGTTGCTGTAGCAATAGGTGCCTTGGCCTTCTGGGCATTGTGGCATTGGCTGCCCAGAGGCATCAGAGCTATTGTGAGCAGAATAACTCCCTCTGGTGACGATTGGAGCAGGGCAGATCGCATCATCAGCCGCATTCTTTTCTGGATTGGGACTATAATAATTGTTTTTGGCGTAGTGCTTGTCATCTTGGCCCAAGTTGGCGTTGATGTCTCATCGGTAACAGGGGCATTAAAGACTGCTGGTGGTGCTATCGGAGCTTGGCTAGGGAGCCACGGGGTTCGCATCCTGATCATTGTTGGCATAGCCGCCATTTTTCACCAGATTGCGAAACGGGTGCTCGCTCGAGTTGTAAAGGGGCATGTTAAGAGAAGGAGTAAGGAACGTCCTGTAGAAGAGGTCGAGCAGAGGGCAGACACCTTAGGCCGTTTTGTATCACAGATGGCGATAGCGGTCATCTGGACAGTAGCAGCATTCATGATCCTCTCCGAGACAGGAGTCAATATCACTCCCCTATTGGCTGCTGCTGGCGTTATTGGCATCGCCATCGGCTTCGGTGCCCAGAGTTTAATCCGCGATTTCTTGAGTGGTTTCTTCATCATTCTCGAAGATCAGTATGCACTAGGAGATTGGGTAACAATTGCTGGCGTATCTGGCACTGTTGAGGACATAGGTTTCAGAAAGACCACATTAAGAGACCTGGATGGCATTTGTCATACTGTCTGCAACGGCGAGATTAGAACCGCGAGCAACTGGTCCAAGGATTGGGGCCGGGTGAACCTTAATATCCGTGTAGCCTATGGTGAGGATTTAGACCATGCTATTGAAGTAATAAACCGGGTGTGTGAGGAGATGGCTGAAGAGGACTATTGGCGGCCGCTTCTTTTGTCCACGCCGAAGGTGCTCCGCGTCGATAATCTGGGTGATTCAGGAATTGAGATAAAGGTATTTGGCGAGACTAAGGTTTTAATGCAGTGGGATGTGATGAGTGAGCTGAGGAAAAGGATCAAAAAGGCCTTTGATGAGGAAGGGATTGAAATCCCCTGGCCTCATATGAAGGTCTATTTCGGTGAAGCTGCAAGCAATAGAAGAGTAGCTGCAGGTAGCCAGGAGGGAAGAAAAGATGCTCCGTTTTTTCACCGCAGGCGAGTCCCACGGCAAAGGCCTCGTAGTCATCGTCGAAGGGGTCCCGGCGGGGCTGCCTCTCGATGAGGAATATATCGCCCGCGAGCTGGCACGAAGGCAAAAGGGATATGGGCGAAGCGCCCGCATGGAGATAGAGCAGGA
>CAZMKJ010000024.1:0-14774 GCA_964567075.1 uncultured Dehalococcoidia bacterium | reverse complement strand
GCTGTCGGTGCTGTAGCTAAGAGGCTGCTGGAGGAATTCGGCATCGAGCTCCACAGCCACACCATTTGCATTGGCGGCTATTGGGCCCAGAGCACGGCTCCAGTCGATTGGGCAAAAGTGGAAGGCTCTCCAGTGCGCTGCGCTGACAGCGAGGCGGAACAAGCCATGATCGAAGCTATCGACGAAGCTAAGCAGGCGGGAGACACGGTAGGGGGTGTTTTTGAGGTCATAGCCAGCGGTGTCCCTATTGGCTTAGGCAGTCATGCTCATTGGGATCGCAGGCTCGATGGTCGCATTGCGCAGGCGATGATGAGCATTAACGCGGTGAAAGGTGTGGAGATTGGTGCTGGTTTTGCCCTGGCCAATCTCAGGGGCTCACAGGCTCATGACATAATCGAGGACCTGTGGCATCGTGCCACCAACCGCGCTGGAGGCATTGAAGGCGGCATGAGTAACGGAGAGCCGATAGTAGTGCGGGCGGTGCTCAAACCCATCCCCACACTGGGCCAGCCATTGCCTTCTATAGACCTTCGCAGCGGTGAGAAAACAGAGGCACACTTCGAGCGCAGTGATATCTGCCGCGTTCCCTCCGCTGGTGTCATCGGGGAGGCCATGCTGGCTATCACCCTCGCCGAGGCCTTTGTGGAGAAATTCGGCGGAGACCATATCGAAGAGACTGGGCGCAATTATCGCTCTTACCTGGAATCAATCGGGCTTAAAGAGCACGAATCCGGCCGCTGAAAAATTGGGTTTTTCAGCGGGGTGTCAAATAATGAGCGACCTTGGTTTCCACTGTAACCGACTTCATCATCTGGAAGAAGGGATACTTAAAAATGGGTTAAACAGGGGGGAATTCTATAACTTCCTTGACGAGGCTCTCCCAGCCCTTAAGCGGCAGATCCTAAACTATGATTTGGCAGTGAGCATCCATGCCCCGTTAGTTCACCCCGATTGGTATCCCGACCCACCAACTTGGTCTTTCCTGTGCAATGTGGACGAGGAAGATAGAAAACTCACTATGAAGATGATCAGTGGGACTGTGGAACTGGCAGATGAATTTGGTGCCCAATATGTGGTGGTTCACTTCCCCACCCCAGCTTCTGATGCTGCTGGTGAGAGCCAGGCCAAGCTTGCGGCCATCGCGTGGAGGAGCTGCGACTGGCTCGCCGAGCTCAGCGCAAGGCGAAGGATGCCGATCCACATCGAAGGTGTGGGGGCTAGCCCCTTGCTCAATGTGGAATCCCTGAGCCAGATGCTAAGCCAGTATCCTGTGCTCCGCTACTGCTTGGATACCGGTCATATGCAACTCGCCTCCCAAAGCGCCGGCTTCGATCTCTACGCCTTCGCCGAGCAAATCGTCCCCTATATGGGCTCAATCCATCTCTGGAATACCCGCAATGCCGATGATTATCAAGCTTTTCGCCATATCCCAGTCCACCCCAGCCAAAACCCTGAGCAGGGGTGGGTTGATATCGCCCGGGTGCTGAAGATCATGGGACAACCCTCTTATCCCATTATCTTTGAAAGCGCTCATCACTACCCTGAGGCGCTGGGAGATTATGACTATCGAGATGGAGTGCAATGGGTCAAGGAAATTTTGGCAACATCATCCTGACCGGTTTCTCCTACACCGGTAAATCGGTGGTAGCAAGGGAGGTGGCGAGACGCCTTGGCTGGAGCTTTGTGGACACCGATGATGAGATCGTGTCCCTTGCCGGCAAGACCATCCCAGAGATCTTCAGCCAAGATGGGGAGCAATGGTTTCGGGAGCTGGAGCGTCGAGTTTTGCAGAGCGCTTGTGAAAGGAAAGACGTGGTTATCGCCACTGGAGGCGGGGCTGTCGTCGATGCTGACAACCGAGCGCTGATGAACAAATCTGGGGTGGTGATCTGTCTCGAGGCCCAGCCCGATACTATATACCGCCGCCTCCTTGCCGATGCCGAAAAGGGCGAGACTGTGGTTCGTCCCCTTCTTGCCACGCCAGACCCCAAGCAGCATATACAGAAGCTAAAGGAGCTTCGTCAGCCATATTATGCCCTTTCTGATTGGGCAGTGCACACTGATAATCTGACCATCGATGAGGTGTGCCAGGAGGTGGTGCGGGGCTGGGAATATGGAAGGCGGCGAATAAGCTCACCGGCTCCGCAGATGCAAGAGGCTGCCTGCATAGTCGCCACTGCTGCCGAAAGCTATCCCATCTTCATCGGCTGGAATTTGCTCCCTGAGCTGGGAAGAAAGATGCAAAACATCGGGCTTTCTGGCAACGTTTACATTATCAGCGATGACGGAGTCTTTCCCCTTTTTGGCGCTCAAGTGGCAGATTCTCTCCAACAAGTCGGCTTTGTAGTCAACTCTTTTGTTGTGCCTCAAGGTGAAAAGAGCAAATCGATCGAGGTTGCAGTTGAGATCTACGATTGGTTGGTCGAGCGCTATGCTGAGCGAGGCCATGTCATCGCCGCCCTTGGTGGAGGCATGGTTGGTGACCTGGCTGGGTTTGTGGCTGCAACCTTCCTTCGTGGCATGCCCCTGGTTCAAGTCCCCACCAGCCTGGTAGCTATGGTCGACTCCAGCATCGGGGGCAAGGTGGCTGTGGATCATCCTCAGGGCAAGAACCTCATCGGTGCCTTTTATCAGCCCCGGCTTGTGCTTTCTGATCTGCGGACGCTGAAGACCTTACCCCCTCGCGAGCTGGTCTCCGGCTGGGCTGAGGTGATCAAGCACGCCATGATCCTGGATCCAGACCTGCTCCAGCTTTTGCAGGCTCACCCCAAGGAGTTGCTCCATTTGGAGCCTGAGCTCACCGCTGAAGCGATAAGATGCAGCGCCAGCATCAAAGCTAAGGTAGTCAGCGAGGATGAAAGGGAAACAGGACTGCGCACCCTCTTGAATTATGGGCATACCATCGGCCATGGTTTGGAGGCGGCGACAGGCTATGAGCGTCTGCTCCACGGCGAGGCGGTAGCTGTGGGCATGATGGGCGCGGCGATGATCAGCCAGCGCCTCGGGCTCTTGCCTCAGGAGGTTGTGGAGCGGCAGCGAGCCATTCTGCGAAATTTCGGCTTGCCCACGGGCTACCGTGATATTGACATAAAAAGCGTCCTCCAAGCCATGGAGCTTGATAAGAAGGTCAGGGAAAGGGCGGTGCGCTGGGTGTTGCTCAAGGATGTTGGCCAGGCGATAATCCGGGCGGATGTGCCTCACGAAGTAGTGCTCAGCGTGCTCGGAGAACTATTGCAGCAATAGAATGGGCATCCTACAGCAACCGTTAACCCTGCTCCATCTGTGCACGATGCCTTGGCCCAGTTCGGCGGCCGGGATGTGGGCCGCATCCCGGTGGTCGACCGCAATGAGCCGACTAAGCTATTGGGTGTCTTGCGCCGCCACGATATCATCAGAGCATACAGTAAAGCAGTAGGGGAAAGTGAGCGTACAAGTCAGAGCATATAGAACGGCTTGGAACTATATCGAGGTGCTCAAGCCTAAGGAAAGCCTCCTGCTCACCTTTATCGGCGTTTGCGCCGCCATAGCTGCCGCCGGCGGGGATCCATCCATATGGCGCTTCCTTGGTGTCTTGGCGGCGGTTGCCTTGGGCAGCGCCGGAGCAAACGGGCTCACCAATTACCTCGACCGTGAGGTCGATGCCAGAATGGCGAGGACTAATCATCGGGCATTGCCGACAAAGAGAATCGACCCGCCAGAGAAGATGTTGCCCGTGGTTATAGTCTTGGTCGTGGTTGCTTTAGGGCTAGCCTGGCTTTTGCATCCGCTTTGCTTCCTCTTCGGCCTCATCGGCGTTATCTCGGCTTCATTATGGCGGAAGAAGATGACCTGTGTTTTCCAGGGGGCGATTGCCGGCTGTGCCCCGGTGCTCATCGGTTACTTGGCCTTCGATCCTCATTTCAGCTGGACTATCGTCTGTCTCGGCTTGCTCATCGTTATTTGGGTGCCACTCCATGTCTGGAGCATCATGATTGCCTATCGCGATGATTACCTTCAGGCTGGGATTAGATATTTCCCTGTGGGCTGGAAGGTCAGGAATGCCATAGGAGTCCTATTATCGTTATCGTTCTTGCTCTATGGCACCTCCTTGGCCCTTTGGTATGCAGCAGACCTGGGCTGGTTTTTCTTCGCCGTGGCCAATCTTTTGGGCCTGATCATGCTCTATGCCAACTGCCAGCTCCTGTTAACTGGCGCCTCCAAAGATGCCTGGAGAGTGTATAAGCTCTCCGCATATCCCTATTTGGGGCTTATTTTCCTCGCTCTTTCTTTGAGTTTTTGGGTCTGAGCATGAGCCATCTCTTCCAGTTAGCAAAAACATGCCCCGAAACCGGGGCTCGTGCTGGTGTCCTGACCACACCTCATGGCCCAGTGCTGACCCCGGCCTTTATCCCGGTAGCAAGTCAAGGCACGGTCAAAACCCTAACCCCTGATGAGCTAAGGTCTCTGGGGGTCGAGATCGTCTTAGGCAATACCTACCACCTTTATCTGAGACCCGGGGTCGAAATCATCAAACAGCAAGGGGGGTTGCATCGTTTCATGTCCTGGGATGGTCCTCTGGTCACAGATAGCGGTGGGTTTCAGGTATTCAGCTTGGCCCATATGAGCCAAATCAGCGAGGATGGGGTCTTATTCCGCTCCCATCTCGATGGCAGCGAACATTTCCTCACCCCCGAGCTTGCTATTGAAATTCAGGAGGAGTTTGGCGCCGATATCATCATGCCTCTTGATGACTGCCCCCCTTATAGCGAGGACTTCCAAGCCATGCGCCAAGCGATGGAGCAAACACATCGCTGGGCGGAGCGATGCCGGAGGAGACATAGGAGGCAAGAACAGGCCCTTTTCGGCATCGTGCAGGGTGGGACCTTCGCTCAACTGCGGCGGCAGTCGGTGGAATTCATCACCTCCTTGGATTTCCCCGGCTATGCCTTAGGTGGATTAAGCGTTGGCGAGCCCAAGAGGTTGACATATGACACAATCGCGGAGACAGCCCCCTTCCTTCCTGTGGATAAGCCTCGCTATCTTATGGGGGTAGGGTCGCCTGAGGATCTAACGGAATGTGTTGCTCGTGGGATGGAC
Organism: uncultured Dehalococcoidia bacterium; assembly: GCA_964567075.1. GTDB lineage: Bacteria > Chloroflexota > Dehalococcoidia > SZUA-161 > JAUWZY01 > JAUWZY01. The sequence goes on along the minus strand of CAZMKJ010000024.1, from coordinate 9,698 downwards.
CTGTTCGATAGCGCTCTGCCGACCCGAATTGCGCGAAATGGCACCTTGCTCACCAATGAAGGGAGATGCAACATAAGAAATGCCTGCTTCAAAAGTTGGGATCGGGCTATCGACCAGAGCTGCGATTGCTACACTTGCCAAACATTCAGCGCTGCCTATCTGCATCACCTCTTTAAGTGCCAGGAGCTCCTTGCCTACAGGTTAGCTACCATCCACAACCTGCGCTTTATCACCAGGCTGATGGAAGGGATACGACGCTCCATACTTGAAGACAACTTCCCCAGCTTTAACGATGCTTTCCTCGCTGGCTATCAGCGCACCGATGAGGAGGTAAGAACAGGCCAAAAGCGGAAGTGGCTGGAACGGCAGCGAAAAAGGCAGCTTTGGCAAGTTTAAAAGCCCTCCTTTACACCTCTTGTCCCTTTTGCTAAACTTTTCCTTAGATAGCTTCGCTTAACGAGGTCTGGCCATGGGAAGGCGAGACTATAGATGGAGGGAGACCAAGAAGCCCAGGAAGGGGGCCAAGAAGTCAGTGAAGTCCACCATCTTGCCCCCACCTGCCACTGTCGAAGTCATCAAGAAAGGGAAGAAGGCCAAGGGCCCGGTCGAGGAATAATAGTGGCAGCTTACCAGGAGCTATACCGAACAGGCGAGTTCCAGCGCAGGGTGGAGCGAGCTCTAGCTATGCTGGAGAGCTGCCATCTCTGCCCCCGAGGCTGTGGGGTCAATCGGCTTCAGGGGGAGGTGGGGGAATGTCGCACTGGAAGAGAAGCGGTGATCTCCAGCTTTGGACCACACTTTGGTGAGGAAGCGCCTTTAGTGGGCCGGCGGGGCTCGGGCACTATCTTCTTCACTAACTGCAACCTGAGATGCATCTTCTGCCAGAACTATGACATCAGCCAGTTAGGCACGGGCTATGCGGTAAGCAAGGAAGAATTGGCGGCGATGATGCTCTCGGTGCAAAGGATGGGCTGCCACAACGTCAATCTGGTATCGCCGACACATGCCGTGTCCCAAATCCTTGAGGCCTTAGAGCTTGCCGTGGCTGGGGGGCTTTCCGTCCCCCTGGTCTACAACACGGGTGGTTATGACTCGGTGAAGACCCTGAAGCTTCTCGATGGCATTGTCGATATCTATATGCCTGACATGAAATACTCCGATGCCGGGATTGCCCAAGAGCTCTCCGGGATCAAGAGCTACCCTGCGGTGAACCGGGCTGCGATTAGGGAAATGCATCGCCAGGTAGGTGATCTCGAGATGGATGAATCTGGCATCGCCACCCGAGGGCTATTGGTACGCCATCTCGTCTTGCCACATGGACTCGCCGGAACTGCTGAGGTCGTGCGCTTTTTAGCCCAGGAGGTCTCGACTGAGACCTACCTTAATGTCATGGCTCAGTATCGCCCTTGTCATAAGGCGTTTCAGGTTCCCCAGTTGACGCGGGGCATCACTGAGGAGGAATTCACAGCAGCAGTCAAGCTCGCCCATAGCTATGGGTTGCAGCGGCTTGATCACCGTGTGCCTCGCCCCTTAATAAGGCTAATTTGAAATGGCTGAATTAGCATCCTTTTTGGCTACGGTGCATGGTCGGGTTCAAGGGGTCTTCTTTCGCGACTTTGTGCAATTGCATGCCGAGGCGCTGGGGGTGACAGGATACGTGAGGAATCTGCCTGGGAGGATGGTTGAGGTCCGTGCCGAGGGCGAGACGGGAAAATTACTCCAGCTACTGAGGTATCTTGAGCTTGGTCCACCCCGAGCCAGGGTAGACAAGGTGGATGTCAATTGGTCGGAATATTCCGGCAGCTTTAGTCAATTCCAGGTTAGGTATTTTTAGCCTCTTCGGCAACATAAGGGCGGAATCCATAATAGCGGTCGTTGTCCATTATCCGGCGTAGTGTTGGGATGGAGATGTCTCTGTTATCTCCTGTGTTGAGGAGCCATTTATTGAGCTTGGCTTCTATCTGCCCCAATTCCAGTGGCTGGTTACCATGGCTCAACAATAGGCGAAAGATCGCCTCGCGTAAGGGCAAGTTGGGGCTGAGGAAATCCTCCGCTTTAGAGCAACAGTCCCTGAAAACGGCAAAGAGCTCGGCATCCGGTTTTGGGGTCGAGGCATACTTCGCCCGGCACGAAGGGCATAGCCGAGTTTGGGCCAGGGTGGAAAAGGAACGCCCTTTTTCCTCATACCACTTCAGATCAATGAAGTAGCGAGGCTCGCCCTCGGTAGAATTCATAATTAGCTCTTTGCTTCCCTTTTAGCCCTCTCGATCAAGCGAAGATATCCTGTGTCCACGCCGGCGGCTTGGGAGGCTTCGCAGTCCACTTCGTAGGGCTGAGCGACAAACACCTTCCCATACTCCTCCACCTCTCCGCTGGTGGGATCGGTAGCGCTTATCAGCTTCTTGTGACCATCAACAATACCTAAGTCGAAGGGCAGGGTGAAGTATAAATCGGCGATCACATTATGGAGCCCTAAGCGGTGCCAGGGCTTCCAGAAATCGGTTATCTCCCCGAGATACTTGGCTGGGGGGAGCAGGCCCAGTAGATTATTTATGCTGAAACTGCCGCTGCCCCTTACTATCTTGAACGGGGCTACGGTGATTAAGTAATCGCAGGATAATATGATGTTTGGCACCCAGAAGTTGGGCAGGGCAAAGGGCTTGGGCAACGGATTCTCCACCTCGACAAGGGTGCAATCGCGGACATCAAGCAACGAGATGTGGGGGAAATCATAACCCAACGCCTGATATATCGTATGCATCGCCGCCCCGCTTTGGCTCCCCTCGAGGAGGATGATATCTGCGTCCGTAACCTGCTTGATACCTGCGATTACCTCAGCTAAGATTTCTCGGCTGGTGGTAATAGGGTGAGGCAGGGTAGCGAAGGCAGCAGGCTTGATCAGGATTCGGCGGGCGAAAGCCACTGCCGCTGGCGCTTGGAAAGTGAAACTATGGCTATCGAAAATCACTTCAGCTTCCTTGTAACAGAAATATCAATGCTTTGTGGTTCCTCGACCCCTTTTAGCGCTGAGACCATGCCGAGTAGTGTCTTGTTTATGAACTCCTGGGGAAAGGGACTAAGCGGGACCGGTTTTCCATTGATGAACATGGTGGTTTCCTCTTTGCTGGCTGGAAGCCTCTTTTCGATAAGCTCGGCCAGTGCCAACACATCATCAGGGTGAAATTGGGGCACATCTAATGCCAATGCCTCATCACTGACCAGAGCCATGAGCTCCCGGGGGTCACAAATTAGCTCCCCCAGCTCTTTACGATGAACCTCGATCTTGAGCCCTTTGCCTTGCTTGAATCCCTCGACAATGATGATGTCGAAATCTGTCCCGATGAGTCGGGCGAGCTCGGCGATGCTGGGCTCATGGTCTACATTTTTGATCAGGGCCAGCTTCTGTGCAGAGCTCAAAACCACCGCATCACTTCCGGCCTGAGCATGGCGCCAGGAGTCCTTCCCCGGCTTATCTATGTCGAAGCCGTAGGCCTCGTGCTTGATGGTGGCAACGCGATAGCCGCGCCGCTTAAACTCGACAATCAAGCGCTCGACGATTGTGGTCTTGCCCGAGTTGGACTTGCCGACAACAAAGACGATAGGTGGCATCTATTGTTCCTCCTCCCAATCCAGCATCTGGACCTGAACCTCATCTCCTTGTTCAATTGATTTTGTATCTTCAGGGATGATCATGAGCCCGTTGCCTTTGACCATAGAAGTCAGTATCCCCGAGCCCTGGGGACCGGTGAGCCGAGCGAAGTATTTATCGCCTCGTTTTTCCACTGTAGCTCTGGTGAAGAAACGGCGATCATCGCTATTCTCGACGCGGCTCTCGCTTATGGCGGTGATAGTGGGCTTAGCCAGTTTCTTCTTGCCCAGCATCTTGAGGATTGCTGGCCGGGCGAATTGTTCAAAGGAGACCATGGCGCTTACCGGGTTTCCGGGGACGCCTAAATGAGGCACCCTCCTGCCCCTTATGGTTAATAGCCCAAAGGCCAATGGCTTGCCTGGCTTCATGCGCACCGACCAGAAGGCGATCTCACCATGTTTTGCCAGCACATCCTTAACCAGATCATACGCCCCCACTGAGACACCAGCCGAGGTGATAAACAGATCTGCGTCGTGCCCCTGATCTATCGCTTCCGCCAATGACTGGATGTCATCCCGGGCAATGCCCAGGATTTTGGGGATGCCGCCATAGCGCCGAACCTGAGCCGCCAGGCTAAAGGTATTGCTATTATAGATCTTGCCCGGAGGCAGTGGCTCTCCCACATCTACCAGTTCATCGCCGGTGGCAAGGATGGCCACCACCGGGCGCCGGATAACGGAAGCCGTGGTGCGCCCCAAGGAGGCGAGAGCTCCGATCTCCTGAGGGCGAAGCACGGTTCCCTTCCTAACGACCAAATCCCCCTTGGCGATGTCCTCCCCCGCCCTCCTGATATTCAGCCCAGGGGGCACTTCACGCAATATCCCGATCTCGGCCAGCGTCTCACCCGATGCCCTGCGCACCTCCTCATCGGTATCCTCAAACTGGACCACCGTATCGGCGCCTTCTGGAACCGGGGCTCCGGTCATGATGCGAATAGCAGTGCCAGGGCTGACCTCCTGCTCCGATATATAGCCAGCAGCCACTTCGCTGATAAGGCGCAGGATTTGGGGAGCTGAGGGAGCGGCGCCGCGGGTGCTCTTCGCTTGAACTGCGTAACCATCCATAGCTGAGTTATCCAAGGGCGGGATGTCGATAGTGGAATAGACGTCTTCAGCCAGGACTTGCCCTGAGCACTCCAACAGCGGCTTCTCCTCAGGCTCTAAGATATCGACATAGCTAAGGACTTTCTGTTGCGCTTCTTCAACTGTGAGCATTCAGCAGCTCCTTGGCTTTTTCCAAATCGGCCTTGGTATTTACATTGAAAAAGCTTAAGTGCTCGGGATCGAACTTATCGATCTCATCCTGCTCCACGTATCTCACCTTCACTGAATTGAACAGGTCGCTGATTTTGAAATCGCTTTGCCGAAGCAGTTCCGCGATGGGCTCAAGGCAACTCTTGGCATAGATAGCGTGAAGTGGCTCCACATTCCTCCCCACCCTGGGGACAACCAGGTCAAATCCCGGGGAAAGCTGGCTCATGTAGCGGAGCAACTCGACATTGAGAAAGGGCATATCACAGGCGACAACGAAATTGTGAAAGCTTGCTGAGCTTATCAGACCAGTGTAGATGCCACCAAGAGCCCCTTTACCTGGATAAAGGTCAAACACCATTTTCACCTCGGGAAAGGGTAAAGCTGGATTCTGCCCTCGCTGAGAAAGCACCACAATCACCTCAGAGCTGAGTGGAGCAAGGCGAGCGATAACTCGTTGCATCAAGCTCTGCCCAGCCATCGTCATCATGACTTTGTTCTGTCCCAGCCGCACGCTACGTCCACCAGCAAGGACAATCGAGGTCATTTGTTAAACTCCTCCAAGCTTCATGCTTACAAGGCGTAGCCTATCCCCTCAGGGTGGCCCCGAGTTCCTGTTTCAGCCTGTCCAAGAGTTCTTGTTGCGTCTTGTTGACCTCTTCATCGGTTAGCGTCTGGGTTGACGATTGATAGCAGATGGAAAACGCCAGCGATTTCTTCCCCGGCGGCACTTGCTCTCCGCGGTAGAGATCAAAGAGGGTGACTTGACTGACTAAGGGAAAGCTCTGGATGACCTCTAGCACCCTTTTTGCCGGCAATTCTGCGTCCACAACCAAGGCAATATCTCGAACAGTGCTCGGGAAGCGAGGCAGGGGACGATAGTGTAGGGCTTGGGTGGTGAAGGGTGCGAGCTTATCTATATCGACTTCGAAGAGAGAGACAGGCTGAGCTGAGATGTCGAAGCTCTTTGCCACCTTTGGGTGCAGCTCGCCAACAAGCCCTATGACTTCATCGCCGATGGCTATCCGTGCCGTCCTGCCGGGGAGCAACATTGGCGCCTCCGCAGGCTCGAAGCGGACGTCGGCGCCTAACCGAGTGAAGAGGGTCCCCAAGATGCCTTTGGCATCGAAGAAATCGAGCACCCCTTCCCCTTTCAACCATGACCGTTCCCCTCTCGGGCCGCCGAGGATCGCTGCCAGCACCTCACGCTCCTCGGGGAGGTCATTCTCTCGGGGCAAGTAAATCCTGCCGATCTCAAACAATCTAATGCCCCCCTCCCAGCGCTTCTCATTGGCTGCGAAGGTGGCAAGTAGGTTTGCCCTTAGGGTGGTGCGAAGGCATTCCTGCTCCTCGGTTAGGGGATTCGCTACCAGTAATGGGTGCCCCAATTGCCACTCGGGGTCTACCCTTTCCAGCATTGCCCGGCTGGTGAGGGAATAGGTTATCACCTCTTGTAGCCCACAGCCGATAAGGATATCGCCGATCTTTTCCTTGAGAGATAGGATCGGGGCTGGCTGTGGCCTGGGCAGTTCCCCGCTGGGCATGACAATAGGGATCTCATCATAGCCGATGATTCGGGCTACCTCTTCGGCAAGATCATCTACCAGGGTGACGTCGGTGCGCCAGTAGGGGACAGTGACCAGGAGCTCGGAAGGGCTTAGAAGCTCACAGTGAAATCCGAGCCAACTCAGCACCTCTGTAATTCGTTCCATGCTCAACTCTATGCCCAGAACTTTTTCGACTCTGCTTTTAGATAGCAAGATGGGCTCTCTTTCGCTTTTCCCTGGATAGAGGTCGATAATTCCCCTGGCTACCTTGCCCCCCGAAAGCTGTGTCATGAGCTGGATGGCGCGGCTGAGGGCTAAGGGTGGCAGCTCCGGGCTTAGCCCCTTCTCGAAGCGCGCAGAGGACTCGGTGCGCAGACGCAGCTCGGTGGAGGTGCGGCGAACAGAGGCGCCTTTGAAGTTCGCCGATTCCAAAAGGATCACGCTTGTCTCCTCAGTGACCTCGCTGCCAGCGCCGCCCATAACCCCAGCGATAGCTACTGCTTCCTGTCCGTCGGCGATGACCAACATATCGCCGTCGAGGACTCGCTCCACTCCATCAAGGGTGGTCAGACTCTCCCCATCCTGTGCCCGGCGCACGATTATGCGGCTGCCTTCGAGCTTATGACAGTCGAAGGCATGAAGAGGCTGTCCGTACTCCATCAGAACATAGTTAGTAATGTCCACAATGTTATTGATGGGGCGCATGCCGGCAGCGAGAAGCCGCTGCTGTAGCCATGGAGGTGACGGCTCGGCCCTGACATCAGTGACCAACCCGGCGCAGTACCTGGGGCAAAGCTCAGGCTCAGCGATCTCCACCGTTACCATCTGCTCTATTGCCGGCCCCTGCTGCTCATAGCTGACCTCTGGGAAGCGTGCTGTCTGCCCGGTTAAGGCAGCCACCTCTCGGGCGATGCCGAGCATGGAGAGGCAGTCAGGGCGGTTGGGAGTCACTTTAATATCGAAGATAGCATCACCTAAATACTGCGAGAGCGGCAGGCCAACAGGAGCGTCTTGGGGCAGGATCATTATTCCCGTGTGGTCATCGGAGATGCCTAACTCTTTCTCAGAGCAAGCCATGCCTTGGGAGAGGATGCCGCGAATCTTGGCCGGCTTGAGCACAATGAGGTTATCGGTGTGGGCATCGATGAGCTGAGCCCCAGCCCGAGCCAAGGGCACTTTGTCCCCGATTCTTAGATTGGGGGCGCCGCTGATTACAGTGAGGCGCTCTTGCCCCAAATCAACTGTCGCCAGCATAAGGCGCTCGGCATTGGGGTGCTTATCCAAAGCGATTATCTGCCCCACGAAGACATTTTCCCAATCCCTGCCCAGAGTCTCTATGGCACCAACCTCAAACCCCGCCATGGTCAGCTTGTCCGCCAGCTCCTGGGCGGGAAGAGAGATGTTGACATAATCTCTAAGCCACTTGAGCGAGACTCTCACTGTACCTCCTTAGAACTGGGTGAGGAATCTCAAATCATTGCCATAGAAAAGGCGGATGTCGTCGATGCCATATTTGAGCATGGGAATGCGTTCCAGTCCCAAGCCAAAGGCGAAGCCGGTGTAGACCTCTGGGTCATAGTTCACCCCCCTGAAGACATCGGGGTGCACCATTCCTGCGCCCAGGATCTCGATCCAGCCTGTGTTGTTGCATACTCGGCAGCCTTTACCCTCACAAGCTAAGCACTCGATGGCCATCTCCACCCCGGGCTCGACGAAGGGGAAGTAATCACAGCGAAAGCGCACCTTCCTCTGGGCGCCAAAAAGGCGCCGGGCAAACTCATAGAGAGTCCCCTTGAGCTGGGCAAAGTTGACATCGCGGTCCACAGCCAACCCTTCGATCTGATAGAACATGGACTCGTGGGTGGCATCAGTGGCCTCATAGCGATAGCACTTCCCCGGCATCACCACCCTGAGCGGTGGCTGCCTCTGCTCCATAACCCTGATCTGCATCGGCGAGGTGTGGGTGCGCAGCAACATCGGCCGCTCCCCGCTCTCAGTCTGGTAATCGATCCAAAGGGTGGCCCACATATCACGGGCCGGGTGATACTTGGGGATATTCAGTGCTTCGAAGTTATAATAATCCCACTCCACCTCGGGCCCCTCCACCACTTCGAAGCCCATGGAGACGAAGATATCGCAGATCTGCCGCATTGTCTGAGTTGTGGGGTGCAAGCGGCCTAAAGTGATGGGGCGACCGGGGAGGGTAACATCGGTCTTCTCTTGCTCTACAAACCTGGTAAGCTCCGCTTCCTTGAGAGCCTCTTGTTTTTGGGAGAAGCTTTGCTCTAAGAGTGCTTTCAACTCATTGGCTGCTGCCCCGACCTCACGCCTCTGGTCCAGGGGCAGGGAGCTCAAGCTGCGCAGCGCTTGGGTCAGCGAGCCCTTGCGACCCAAGTAGCTTACGCGCCAGTCTTCGAGTTCCTTAAGCTGTTTGATGGCCTCAAGCTCTGCGATCGCTCTCGCCTTGATTTCCCCAAGCGTATCAAGCATTTTTTTGGCTTCTTTATTATAGCTCACAGATAGGAAAGGGTCAAGCATTTGGGTCTTGACAGGACATAAGCGGTGGTATAGGCTTGTCATACCCGCAAGTCGTATTACACACCGCTAAAGGGGAAAATCCTAATAGAAAGGAGGTGACAGAGAGGGCAGATCAGTAGCGGTTAGCTTCTGTCAAACTGAAGGAAGGGAGGAGAGATGCTGGCAAAGAAATGGTGGGTCGTTATAGGGATAGGGATAGTCGCCGTTGGATTGGGACTCGGATTAGGTTTGGGATTAGGTCTTCGAGGTCCTGGCGTAGATCTATCAAGCCCAACTGCTAGCGTGCGGTCATTCTTTGATGCGTTGGAGGACCAAGATGCGGACAGGTGCGCTGATTGTTGGCATTTTCCGGCAACCATTGAGGGTATGCCTGTTGACCGGGAATGGTTCATTAGCGTACTGAACGTTGGGTTCGGAGTTATGGACTCCATTGATATCTCCATCCTCGATATGGATATAATTGACCAGACTGGAACTACAGCCACGGTTGAAGTTAGTTACCATGAGAGAGATGTATATGGAGACGGGAGTGTAGATGAATACGACGAGACCGATAGATACGAGTTGGTAAAGATAGGTGATAACTGGTATATCACAAGCATGCATGTCGGCCCTGACACTCTGCAGTCAGCAAACATCGAGGCGTTTGCGGTGACGACAGCGGTTCAGGCATATTTGTCAGAAGGAGGCACTGACACCGCAACGGGGGTAATG
>CAZMKJ010000023.1:12449-16952 GCA_964567075.1 uncultured Dehalococcoidia bacterium | reverse complement strand
AGGGAGGACTATGAGCCCGGGGATACACTGGCGCTGATCGTCCCCTTCTTGATCAGTCACCACATCCCTGAGGCAGCGATAATAGAGCTGGCCCAAAAAGCGGCCCTGGTAAACGGCGCTCGTGAGCTTATCTCCGGACTCAACAGCCGGGGCTGGGCTGTGTTCTGCATCAGCACCGGCTATGAACAATTCGCTGGCCACATCTGCCACCGGGTTGGCATCGCCGCCGAGAATTTGGCCTGCACCTCGTTTCCCCTGGACCAATTCCATAGCTCGCTGACCGAGGATGACCTGGCTCCGGTGGCACAACTGGAGCAACACATCCTTGCCCTGGAGCCAATGGTCAACGACCCAGAGATCAAGGAGAAATTGGATCTTTTCTTTTGGCATCAGCTCATAGGGACCAATTTGGGAGCAGTGATGGGAAGGGTAAAGCCCATGGGGGGAAACAGGAAGGTGACAGCGCTCAAGAGATTTGCCGCCGCCCACAACCAGCCACTGAACAAGATAATAGTCATCGGGGATAGCATCACCGATTTCAAGATGCTCAAGGCCGTCGCTGAGGCTGGCGGCTTGGCCATCGCCTTCAATGCCAACGAGTATGCCCTGCCCTATGCCGCCATGGGGCTCGCTTCCACCGATATCAGCGACTTAGCGCCCGCTCTGAGGTCCTGGGAAGAAGGAGGGAAAGAGGCTGTGGAAGCGATGGTGCGAGATAGAGAGCAGGCTGGGGGCAAAGGAGATAGAGGGCATTTCCACTGGCTTAGTGGTCGCCAGGACATCGCTGAGCCGCTCCGCATTCATAAAAGGATTCGCAGCATCGTCCGCGAGGAGGCGGGCAAGCTGGGCTGATTATGCAGGCAATCGAGGTTATCGGCTTTGGCGCTATGAACATCGACCGATTATATCGGGTGCAGCGGGTGTTGGTCGATGGTGAAGCGCCGATAAGGCAACAAACACTTGCCCCCGGTGGCTCGGCAGCTAATACCATTTATGGCTTGGCCAAGCTGGGGATCAAAACTGGCTTCATCGGTGCTATCGGCGATGACGATGAGGGCAAACTGCTGCTCGATGACTTCCAGAGCAGGGGCGTCGATATCAGTCAAATCAAGATCAAGAATAAGGCAGCCACAGGCTCGGTTTTGTGCCTCACGGACAAGCGAGGGCGAAGGGCGCTCTACGTCTCCCCCGGTGCTAATAGCCTGTTAACCTGGCAGGATATCGACTTCCGATACTTGAACCAGGCGAGAATAATCCATCTTTCCTCGTTCGTTGCTGATGAGCAATTCCACCTGCAGCACCAGGTCTTAAACGCCATCTCGCCCTCGGTAAAGGTCAGCCTGGCTCCGGGGGCGCTATATGCCGACAAGGGGTGGGATGCCCTGGCTCCATGGCTAAGCAGAGCCTCCATCTTGTTTGTCAACCAGCGTGAAATGAGAGCGCTAACCGGCGAGGAATTCGAGGCAGGGGCTCGGAGATGCCTGGCGCAAGGCTGTGACATCGTGGTGGTGACCTTAGGCAAGGGGATTGATAAGGGAAAGCCTATCGCTTGTTACCTTAACGATGGCGCTGAGGAATATTTTATCGAGGCTCAACGGGGTAAGAGACGGGCGGTAATCGACACCACCGGCGCCGGCGATGCCTTTGCCACTGGCTTTCTCTATGGGTTGCTCAAGGGGAAGAACCTGAGGGAATGTGGCCTCTTGGGGCAGGTTGTAGCTCAGCTCACTATCTCAAAAATGGGCGCCCGCGCTGGCTTCCCCACGCTCCGGCAATTAGCCCAAAGGCACGAAGAGCTCTCGGGCCAGCCTCTATAGCGATTTATATGCCTGGTCTAATAATACGATAGGATGGATGGCCTGCACCCCGGTGCCGGCTTCTATTTGTAGCTTACAGCCACCACAGTCCGTCGCCGCTTTATCCGGCTGCGCCGCTCTCACTTCCTCCCATACGTTGGCTGCGAGCTCAACACCCATATCGTAATTCGATTTCTTCATGCCATAGGAACCGCCCATGCCACAACAGGTAGTGTTAACCCCAACCACCGATAGCCCCGGTATCAATTTCAAAAGCTCCACAGGTTCCCTGATTATGTTTTGCACCTTCAAGTGGCAAGGGACTTTATACACCACCTTCAGCGGCAGCTCCCCGAAACTGGTGTCGAGCTCGCCCGCTCTGTGTAGCGCCAGCAGGTAGTCATCGATGAAATGCAAATGCTGGGATACAAATCTCGCCTTATCGCTATCGAAGAAGTTGAGGTACTCCTTCTTCAGCATGAAATGGCAACTGGGACAGGTGGTGATGATATCCAAGCCATCAGCTGCCGCCTTGACCAGTGACTCCAAATTGTACCTTGCGTTCTTCTCGGCACCCTTGATATTCACATTGGCCATCATCGGCATGCCACAGCACTTTTGCTCCGGGACGATGACCTCAAAGCCATTCCGTTCCAAGACCCGAACCAGGGCCTTTCCCACCTCAGGGTCATAGTAGTTGGCAAAGCAGCCAGAGTAATAGACTATCTTCTTACTCACCTCGGCCACCTCTGCGGGCCCATTCCCAAAAAGTATGGCGATGGAATGACGGCAGCAATGCCTTGCGGTGAATGCCGACCATCGTCTCCAGCATTGCCTTGAACAGGCTGTTACCCCTGGCTATATTGGACAGCGGCGTCATCAAGGAGCCAAATTTAGCCATCAGCTCCGGGTTATCGAGGAGTTGCTTCTTCCATGGCCGGCCGTACTTGGCGGCGTGCTCCACCTGAGCCTTCCATATCAGCATTGGGGTATCGATCTCGACCGGGCATTCAACATAGCACCGGCCACAGTGGAGGCAGGCCTCGGTCGATGGATTCCGGCCCAGTAAGAACATAAAAAGGTAGTTTTTGGGGCTCCAAACGGCATCATCTCGGCTCAGCGGCTGGCCAATGGGACACTGCCGGGCACAGGCACGGCAATTTATGCACAGGAATAACTGCTCAAAGCCGTTGTGCAACAAATCGCTTCGCCCATTATCGAGGAGCAAAACATGCAGCTCCCTACCCTGGCCCTCTGGGAGCGTGGGCAAAGCATCGAAGTCATAGCGTTCCGCTTCCTTGGGCCTGAGATCGAGGAGTGCGCTTTCGGCACCGAATACCCCCATGCACCTTGTCTGAAAGGCAGCATCTTCTCTATCTTTCACTATCTTGTCAATGGCGACAACGAGGATGATCTTCCTCGCCTGCTCCAGATCCTTGAGTATATTGGAGAAGTGCTGCAAAAAGAATACAGAGCAATCTTGGGCCGAGATCGCATTTACACCCAACACAGCCACGTAATCGCGAACCTGTGATGACTTCAGCTGGGTTATCGTGGCCGCGACATCGAAGGATTCGGTGAGGCCCTTTTCATGAAAATCGGGAAGCTGCCAGTAGTCGGTTATCCTCTTGTCAAAATCTTCGAACTCCTTGAAGTAGCGAACATAAACATCGAAGCCAGAATTTTTCAGCTCTGGCTTCAACTCATTGCTAATTACGCTCGACTTGTTAACCGATATCAGCTTTATTCCGTCAGCGACCTCTTTGATATAGGCCACAGCCTGTTCAGCATTACTCGCCGCTGCCAGTTGCACCCCTTGATAGTTAGTTATGTTGCTCTTAAGCTGGGCTAAAAGGGAGTTATGATTATCCGAGGCATACTCACGTAGCTTTCTTAGATGTGCTTTGATATCCTCTAAATCGGGCTTAGCTCCCTTTCTGACTATGATGCGGGAAAACTGGCGCTGCCTCTCTCTTGCTGCCGGCTCCAGTATCGATATCCGCAACGTATCACCCAACTGCTACCTCAAAGGCTTTTTAGCGGAGCTATAGGTTAGCCAAACCTTTTTATCAGCTCCTCGATCCTCGCCGCTGCCTTCCTCTTCTTCACTATGTTCACCGTGCTCATATCGACAAACTGTATCGCATCTGTTGAGCAAGCTTTAACGCAGTTTGGGTCACCATCGCAGAGGTCGCACTTAATCACCCTCTTGGCTATAGTATCGAAGCCCATGCCGCCAAAGGGACAAACCACGATGCAAAACTTGCAGCCGATGCAGAGGTCATAGTCGATAACCACTCGCCCCAGGTCTTCGTCACGAGATAGGGCTTTGACCGGGCACACGGTAACGCACGGTGCCTCCTGGCATTGCTGACAGACCATGGGAATATTAGAACCCTCCGTCTCCCACTTAACGAGGTTGACCCTGGCCCGGGTTGGGTTACTGATCCCCTCTTTAGCCACGGCGCAAGCGGTCTCACAGAAACGACAGCCAGTGCATTTCTCGTGGTCTATGATCAACATTTTGGCCATAGTAAAGACACCTCCTATTAAGATGTTGGCACGCTAAAGCATGTGAGATGGTTCCTTATCTAAACCCAACCTTTCCAAGGTCTCTTGAGTGGGCACACCTTCATTGTCCCAGCCATAAAGGGCGTAGTATTCGTCTAACATCTCGTTCCACTTATCTCGGTCCAACTTCTCACCC
>CAZMKJ010000023.1:8119-12349 GCA_964567075.1 uncultured Dehalococcoidia bacterium | reverse complement strand
TTGCAGGTCCCCAGTGCGTCAACGACGGCATAGTGGCGCTCAAACCACCAGATCTCCCGAGCTTTGCCCACATATGACTTAAATTCAGAGGACATGGGGCCACCCTCGTATAGCTCCTCCATTACCTTCTCTGGGAGATGATAGTGGTCGATCGCCGGCCGACTCCTGAGATGGTCCCAGCCCCTGGTGGAGAGTCCGGCGCCAAGGGCCAAGCCTTTGGAAGCTCTGTCATCTGTGGCCAAAGCGCTATGTCCTTTGCAGCCGATGAAATAGTACCACGCCTTGTCCCTATCCACACCCAGCTTCTCCAACTTATCAATGTATCCGAAAGCGCCATCGGCTAAGAGCTCACCAAATCCCTCCCTTTTGGCAATCTGCTCAATAACCACGGGAAGGATATTGGGCGCATTCTCCCAGTCGAGATCCAAGCCCTGGGTGATCTTTTTGTCGATCATATCCCGCTGATAGAGCTCCATCGACCAAGCAAGAAGGTTCCCCACCTCGCTGAAATCTATGCCATATATGTCAGTTAAGTACTGTCCGATGAGGATTGGCTCCCAGGTGCGGATAAAGAGATTGTTCCCCAAACTCATTTGAGTATTGTATTCCGGGCCTTCCCAGAATGTCCCCGCATAGGGGCCGCTGTTGATCTGCCACTGATGGCGGCAGTGCACGGGGCAGTTGAAGCAAGCCACCGTCCCCACCCTGTACTTGTCGTGAAATTCCTCTATGGTTAACCCTTCCCACTCATCCATCTTATTTAGCTGGGAGTTCTTGACCCTGAGCAACCCTGTGGTATTGGTTATGTTCCAGATGAACATGGTGCCGTCATATCCCAGCGCTGTGGCCACCTTAGTGCCCATAAAGTGCTCCTTGGACTTAAGGCAATAATCTAAGGCCTCGGCCGGATATGCCAGCTTAAGATCCATAGTGCCGCGGGCGGCAACGGCCTTCAGGTTCTTGGAGCCCATGATGCAGCCCATCCCGGTTCTGCCGCCGGCGTTCTTCATGCCGGTTTTGACATTGGCATAGCGGACCAAGTTTTCACCACCTACGCCGATGGTCATTGACTTTATCTCCGGATCGCCATGCTCAGCCCTTATCAGCTGCTGAGTCTCGAATGTATCCTTGCCCCAAAGGTGAGAGGCATCCCGGATCTCGATCTCACCATCGTGAACCCAGAGGTAAACCGGTTTTTCCGCTTTGCCCTTGAACACCAAGTGATGGAAACCGGCAAAGGTAAGCTCAGGCGCAAAGAAGCCACCCATGTTGGTGCTGCCCACAATGCCGGTCACCGGGGATTTGCCGCCGACATGAGTTCGAGCTGAGCCTGGAGCCGGAGTCCCGCTGAGAAGACCAGCGCTAACCATCAGCATATTCTCCGGGCCTATGGGGTCGGTCTCAGGGCCGGTATAGTTGTACAGCAGATACATATCTATGCCCCGACCCCCAAGATAAAGCCTGCGCATCTTCTCCGGGATCAGCTCTTTCTTTATCTCACCTGTTGACAGATCGATATAGGCTATCTTCCTAGTTAATGGCATCTCTCTCCCCTTTCCTTTATTTGCGGACCGTGCCCGCTATCTTGGCTTGCCTTCCGCGCCAAGTGATGACATACTCCACCCCACAATTAGGACACTTAAGCTTATCTGCCTTCGGTGGAATCTTCAACCTATCGAAGCAGTTCAAGCACCTCAACGTGACGTCCTTCTCCGTTACCATAGTAACCTCCTTTGTTAGACTTTCACCCCGACCTGTGGCCCGGTCAAGATCTCATCGACCAGCCCATATTCCAGCGCCTGCTCAGCGCTGAGGTAGAAGTCGCGGTCGGTATCGTGGGCGATCTTCTCTATCGGCTGCCCGGTGTGCTTGGCGATGACCTTGCGGATTACATCCTGCATGCGCAGAATCTCACGGGCCGCGATCTCGATATCCGCCGCCTGCCCTTGGGCGCCACCTACTGGCTGATGCATGTGGATGGTGGCATTGGGCAGGCTATACCTTTTCCCCTTGGCCCCAGCACAAAGCAGCAAAGTGCCCATGCTGGCAGCCAAGCCAACGCAGATAGTAGAGACATCGCAGCGGATGAGCTGCATAGTATCATAGATGGCCAGGCCAGCGCTGATGATGCCTCCCGGGCAGTGGATATAAAGGCTGATGTCCTTGTCCGGGTCCTCCCGCTCCAGGTAGAGAAGCTGAGCGATGATCAGGTTTGCAATTTGGTCTGTGATCGGCGTGCCCAGGAAAATGATGCGCTCTCTGAGGAGCAAGGAGTAGATGTCGAAGGCTCGCTCACCCCTGGCACCGCTTTCTATCACCATAGGGATAATGTTCTCAGGTCCGATTCTCATGTTCTCCCCCTCCCTTTTCCCGCTTTGATCGCCCGACATAATATCGACCTCAGCCCAGGGTAGCCCGAAACTGGGTCACGGCAATCATCGGTCAATATATTGGCGTTCGCCTCGCTCCATCCGTGCTGGATACTGAGCACCATGGGATGGATATCTTCGCTGAGGCTGGCTTTCAACTCGATGTTTCCCCTTGCCGTTTCTAATATTACCATATCGCCATTGACTATTTCAAGGGACTTTGCCGTCTTAGCGTTGATTTCCACAAACGGCTCCGGGCAGCGCCTGCGCAAGGTGGCAACATTGCGATGCTGAGAATGGGTAAACGCATTGATTCGAACCCCGGTAGTTAATATTAACGGGTATTTCTCGGCTAGATCTGGCTGGCGCAGCGGGCTCTCCGCAGGCTCTTCAAACATGGGCAACGGAGGATAGCCATGGTCCTCCATGATCTTGGAGTATATCTCGACCTTGCCCGATGGGGTGTTAAACCCCTCCCTCAGATACTTCTGCCTCTCCCTGGGGCGATAAAAGACCCCGCCCGGTCTTGCTTTGAGCTGATCCAAGGTAATGCCTGTCGGCTGCAGCAGATATTCAAACAGCTCATCCTCATCCTGCCAGGGGAAGTACTCCCCATAGCCCATCCTTCTCCCCAGCTCGGACCATATCTTCCAATCCGGCAGCGAGCCCCCCAATGGGGCAATGGCCTGCTCTCCCCTTACAATCATGGGGAGGGCGGGAATGCCGTAGTCCTTAAGGATTTTCCCCTCAAGGAAGGTGGCTGCGGGCAGGAATATGTGAGCAAGTTTGGCGGTCTCGGTCATCAGGGGATCGATAACCACCAGCAATTCTAACTTGCTAAAGGCCTCCTTGACCTTGTTACTATTGGGCCAGGTCAAAATGGGGTTGCTCCCCTGAACTATTAAGGCTCTAATTGGATATGGTTTGCCCGAGATTATAGCATCGGGCACCGGCATTGCCGTGGTCTCGCGGGTAAATTGGGCAAACAGCGGGTAGCCAGCCCCGATGGCGTCTTCAACTGAGACTCGCCCCTTTACCCTCAGGCTGGCCTGCTTTAATGGCTGATTATAGACATTGCCCCCCGGGACATCGATATTGCCCGTGATCGCGATCAGGGTGGCAACAGCACGGCTGGTCTGGACTCCATTGACGCAGTGATCGAGGGAGACGCCTTGGGCTATGGTCGCTGGCTTGTTTTGGGCATAGCTCCGGGCGATGTCCTCGATGATCTCCTTGGGCACCCAGGTGATATCTGCTACCTTCTCCGGGGGATAATCCTTGACATGCTCCAGCAATTGCTCAAAGCCAACCGTCCACTCCTGGACAAAGGGCTTATCGTATAGCCCCTCAGTTATGATCACATTCAGCAAGCCCAGGGCCAGGGCGCAATCGGTCCCGGGCCTGATCTGGGCATATATGTCCGCTCTCCTGGCCAGAGAAGTCCTTCTCGGGTCGATCACGATAAGCTTGGCCCCCTGTTTCCTTGCCGAGGTGATAGCGGCTGTCATCATAATATTAGATTGCGGGGGGTTGCTGCCCCAAATTATCATGCATTTGGTGGCCCGAAAGTTAGGCAGCAAAGGGAGTCCAGCATGGTTGCAGGTTAGACCATGGCCAATGGCCCGAGCCATAAAACAGAGGGAGCCCCCGGTGGTGAAATTAGGGCTGCCATATATGCTACAGAATCGGCTTGCCAATCTCGATATATGGCTGGCGATGAAGGGATAGCCTAAATGGACGGCAAACGCCTTGGCCCCGTATCCATCTCTGATCTGGCTCAACTTATCAGCGACAACCCCCAGCGCCTCGTCCCAGGAGATCTCCTGCCAGTTCCCATTCGTTCTTCGCATCGGGCTTGTGA
>CAZMKJ010000023.1:3575-8019 GCA_964567075.1 uncultured Dehalococcoidia bacterium | reverse complement strand
ATTTGCACCAAGCGCTCCATCGTCTTTCTCATGATGAGGTCTCTTTTCAGTGAATCGCGGGCCAATGGGGAGGAGAAAAACCGCCGCACCCGTTCACCACTTTCCCCAGCACTGAGGCGCTCTACCTCGGCATCAACTTCGGCATCGCTGACCTCGATGTTCTCCACCTCAGATACCTTATCCAAGATAAGGGAACGGAGGACGAATTTCTCAGCCACAGGCCGCAGTTCGTTCCTGAACTCATCCTCGGTCTTGCCGTGGAGCTTGAGCTGGGCTTCCAGGCCCCTTTGCCCCCCCAATTGCTCCCTCTGTGTCGCCACCAGGCGTTCCAGCTCCCGTTCGGCCAAAACGGGGGGATATTCGATATGCGACATAGCAGCTAACGCATCTATGATCTTTTCCTCCAGCTCGATCCTGGCTCGGGATTCCCTGCTCGCTTTCAGATCGGCAGCGACCCGTTCCCGGAGCAGTTCCATGCTCTCAATCTCCTGACCGAGGCTCTTGGCGAAGGCATCATCAAGCTCGGGGAGGTGCTCCTCCTTGACCTCAGAGACCAGGACCTTGAAAAGACATTCCTTGCCTGCGACTTCGGTATCAGGGTGCTCGGAAGGAATGGCGAGGGTGAACTCCCTTTCCTCGCCCTTGGCCATGCCCTCCAGCTTCTCAGCAAAGCCGGGTACGGGAAAAGGTGAATTCGGCAACAGTTGGTACCAGCGCCCTTTCTCGCTCAGCACCGTCTTATCGCCGACCCGGCCCTCGACATCGATGGCTACCAGGTCACCAAGATGCGCCGCCCGTTCCACAGGCAGCCAAACGACCTGGAGGTGGCGAAGCCTGTCCAAAGCCTCCTCTATCTGCTCCTCCGTGATCGCCACTGGCTCGGGAGCTATTCTCAGCTCATGATAATCCCCAAGCTCCACAGTGGGGCGGGTGGGGACAGTGACCTTAAATATCACTGGATCGAGTTGGGTGATCTCAAATTGGGGCTGAGCGATAGCTTCAATCCCCTGTTCCGTGAGAGCCTGCTCATAGAGCTTGGGCAGCAAGCGGTCCAGAGCCTCATCAAGGAGAGCGCCTCTGCCTAAGAAGCGCTCCAACAGATGCCGTGGCGCCTTCCCCTTGCGAAAGCCGGGGACGGCGGTCTTGGAGACCAAGCGGCGATAAGCTTGCTCCAGGGAGCTTTCCAGCTCCTCAGGCTCAACCTCGATGTTGAGCACCACTTGACAGCTCTCAGTCTTCTCCGCTGTTGTCTTCACCTGTTTCCTCCCTAGCCATTGCCGGCAGGTTATTCCTCCTGAACACCTTCCTCATCCTGAGGCACCAGATACAACTCCTGAAGCTGCTCCCGTGACACCAGATCCGGGGCCCCGGTCATCACATCTACGGCGCTCTGGGTCTTGGGGAAGGCGATGACCTCTCTGATGGTATCCTCCCCGGCGAGAAGCATCACCAAGCGGTCAATCCCGGGGGCAATGCCGCCGTGGGGCGGGGCACCATACTCCAGGGCCTCCAAGAGGTGGCCAAAGCGGGCCTCGATCTCGTCATCAGTATAGCCCAGGAGGCGAAATATCTTCTCCTGTAGCTCGCGGGTATGGATCCTTATCGAGCCGCTGGAGAGCTCACAGCCATTACAGACGAAATCATAATGTTTAGCATGAACCCTCTCCGGGGCACTGTCAAGAAACAGCAGATCCTCATCTCGGGGGGCAGTAAATGGGTGGTGCATTGGCTCCCAGCACCCTTGCTCCTCATTCCACTCCAGCAAGGGGTAGTCCCGGATAAAAGCAAAGGCGAGTAGATTGGGATCGGCAAGGCCGAGTCGGCACCCCATTTCCATTCGTAACAGGCTTAATGCGGTATTGACCACCTTGAGCTTATCAGCGATGATCAGCACCAGGTCGCCCATTCTGGCTCCCCCCCTCAGCGCTATCTCCTTAACCTGGTCTAAAGTCAAGTATTTAGCGGCTACAGAGCGAACTTTATCCAGGGTCAAATCATCCAGTCCTTGACCCTGCTCCCCGACGAGGGCTAAGGTGACCAAGCCCTGAGCCCCTCGGGCCCTGACGAAGTCAGCTAGCTCCTCGAGCTGCTTCCTGGAGTAGGCGGCACAGCCAGGGGCACAAAATGCCTTAACCCTGCCCCCGTTGGCAAGCGCGGAGCGGAAGACGGAGAAATCGGAGGCGGCGACGATGTCCGAGATATCGGCCAGTTCCAGCCCGAAACGCAAATCGGGCTTATCGGTGCCATAGCGCTCCATGCTTTGGGCATAGGACAGGCGAGGAAAGGGCTTGACCAGCCGCATCTCGGGCTTTATCGCCTCAACCAATGAGCTGAAGAGCTCCTCGACAAGCTTCAGCACCTCCTCCTCATCGACGAAGCTCATCTCGAGGTCGAGTTGGGTGAACTCAGGCTGGCGATCGGCACGCAGGTCCTCATCGCGAAAGCAGCGAGCTATCTGAAAGTATTTGTCAAAGCCAGCAACCATCAATAGCTGCTTGAGCTGCTGTGGTGATTGGGGCAAAGCGTAGAACCGCCCCCGGTGCAGGCGGCTGGGCACGAGATAGTCTCGTGCCCCCTCCGGGGTGCTCTTGATCAGGATCGGGGTCTCGATCTCGACAAAGCCCCTGGCATCGAGGAAATCGCGGATGAATTTGATTACGCGATGGCGCAATAATATGTTTTCCCTCATTCGAGGGCGCCTCAGGTCGAGATAGCGATACTTGAGGCGCACCATCTCCTCAACCTCAGCTTCTTCATTTATGTAAAATGGAGGTGTCTTGCACCGATTGAGGAGCGCGACTTCCTCAGCGATGACCTCGATCTCTCCGCTGGCTAATTTCGGGTTCTCAGTCCCCGCGGGGCGCCTTGCTACCTTCCCTGCCACCGTGACCACATATTCATGGCGCATCTCGGCAGCAACTTTATGCCCCTCCTTGGAGATATCGGGATTGAACACCACCTGCACCACGCCCTCTCCGTCTCTGAGATCGATGAAGATCAGACCGCCGTGGTCTCGTCTCCGATTGACCCAGCCGGCGAGGGTCACCTTCTGCCCGATATCTTCCGTGGTTAGTGCACCACAGCTGTGGGTTCTGAACGCGGTTCCCATCTCACCAGATTATAGCCAAAGAGGACTCCCTTTTCAATCTAAATGATAAGCATCGCGTCACCGAAGCTGTAAAAGCGATAGCCAAGTCGAATTGCTTCCTGGTAAGCGTGCATGATAAGCTCCCTGCCGGCGAAGGCGGAAACCAGCATCAGCAAGGTGGAACGAGGTAAGTGGAAGTTTGTGACCAAGGCATCCACGATACGGAAGCGATAGCCGGGCAGGATATAAATGTCGGCCCAGCCTTGGAATGGCTTTATCTCACCATCACGAGCTGCCTCCTCTACGGCCCTCACCGCAGTGGTGCCAATGCAAATAATTCGCCGCCTTTCCCTTTTAGCTTGAGCCAGCTTTTCCGCCACCTCCGGGCCCAATTCGCAATACTCCCGATACAGGACATGGTCTCGTGGATCGGCAACCTGAACCGGGCGAAATGAATCTAAGCCAACGTGAAGGGTGATAAAGCAGAACTCCACCCCCTTCTCCTGGATGCGCTGTATCAGCTCAGAGGTGAAATGCAATCCCGCTGTCGGCGCCGCCACACTACCCTGCACCCTGGCATAAACCGTTTGATAACGCTCCGGGTCAGGGAGAGGGGCATGGATATAAGGAGGCAAAGGCACCATCCCCAGCTCTTCCAGAGCTGCCTCATCGGGGAGGTGAATAGTAATGATGCCCGTTTCTGCTTTCGATAGAACCTGAGCCGAAACGGAAGGCTCGGCCCTGATTTGGACCTTTGTCCCCGGTTTAAGCCGTCGCCCAGGCTTGGCCAATGCCTCCCAGACGCCAGGGCTCAGTCGCCGCAAGAGGAGAAATGATACCTCGCCACCACCAGCCACCTTATGCCCAAAAAGTCGTGCCGGGATTACCCGACTATCGTTGCCGACCAAGACATCGCCGGGCTTGAGATAGTCAACGATGTCAAAAAAGCGGCGATGCTCCAGCCACCTCCCCTGCCGGGAGAGAACCATGAGCCGGGAATGATCCCGAGGCTCGGCGGGGGTTTGGGCTATCAGATCTGGAGGCAAGACATAATCAAAATCGGCGGTCTTCATCGGTGCAGAAGCCAGAGCACCAAGCCCAATATTAGACTCAGCACTGCGCTGGCAAGGATACAGGTCACTATAGGGAAATAAAAAGAGAACCGACCCTTCTCAATGAAGATGTCCCCAGGAAGCTTGCCCACAAAGGGAATGCGCTCGGCAAAGAGGAAAATCAAGCCGAGCACTATGATGAAACCACCAGCGATGAGCAGCACCTTGCCGATGAAATCCCAACCCACAGCAGGAGCAACACGTTATTATCTGCGCATCCCCATAGCGATGAGGATGAAGAAAA
>CAZMKJ010000023.1:0-3475 GCA_964567075.1 uncultured Dehalococcoidia bacterium | reverse complement strand
AGAAGCTCGCCAATGAATCCCCTTTGTCCGCGCAGAAATTCCTCCGCAGTCATGGCTCGTCTCCCCTCAAGCTGCACCCGGCGCAGCCCGAGGATGCCGCTCCCTGTTGCCACGCCAAATACAGCCCCTTGCTCAGGCAACAGGGATATAACTCGCCCCGGCTCGAGACCTTGGCCACCAGATAGCGGGATGGTGTGTAACAACTTGAGTTGCTTGCCGCGCCATCGAGTATAGCATCCAGGCCAGGGGTAAAAGGCGCGGACTCGCCTCCAGAGCTCGATGGCGGAAAGGTGCCAGTCTATCTCTCCTTCGCCTTTGGCAATGGGGCGAGAGTAGGTAGCGTTCTCCTCATCCTGGGGCTGGGGAGTCAGGCAACGATCCAGCCAGCGGGGAAGCGTTTGCCCCAGAAGCTCAGCACCAAGCTGAGCCAATTTGGCGCCCAGGGATTGTGTCGTATCCTCGGGCTCGATGGGAATGGCTTTTTGCGCCAGAATTGGTCCGGTATCCAAACCAACGTCCATGAGCATGATGGTGACCCCGGTCTGTTCATCGCCGCCGAGGATGGCAGCGGGAATGGGAGAAGCACCACGATGTCGGGGCAGTAACGAGGGATGGACATTGAGGCAGCCGAAGGGAGGAATGTCGAGCACCTGCTGCGACAGGAGCTGCCCGAAGGCAGCGACCACGATGACATCTGGCTTTAGCTCTGCCAGCCGCTCCACCTCAGCGGTGGCTTTTAAGCTCGGTGGCTGAAACACTGGCAAGCCATGTGCCAATGCTGTCCTCTTCACCGCCGACGGGGTTGAAATGCGCCCCCTCCCCACAGGGCGATCAGGTTGAGTGTAAACAGCCACAACTTGATGCTCACCCTTAGTTAGCTGCTCCAGTGCAGGAACGCCAAACTCTGGGGTCCCCATAAACACAATGCGCATAACCGATTCTCCGCTTGACACCCAATATTATAAACGGTATAAACTGTGTTAGGAAGCAAGCTAAGGAGGATGATCGAGCAGGCGGAGAAGATGGGAGCCAACGCAGTAATAAGCACCAGGTTCACCACCTCGGCGGTGACAGCCGAGGCTTCCGAAGTCCTGGCCTATGGGACAGCCGTGGTGGTGGAATAAAAGGGACATGATAGAAAAGGTGAAACAAATCATCGAGAAAGAGTGCGCTGATCTCGACTATTTCGACTATAAATATCATCTTCTACCCGTTGTCGAATATGCCCAAAAGCTAGCCGAAATCTGTGATGTAAACAAGGAGGTTGTCGAACTATCAGCCTGGCTTCATGATATCGGCAGGATCAAATTTGGGGCAAGAAACCACGAGCTGACGGGAGCCGCAGAAGCGGAAAGGATACTCAAACAATTTGGCTATTCCGATGAGATTATAGAACAAGTTAAACATTGCATCCTCGCTCACAGGGGGAGTGGCAGCATCCAGCCCCAGACAATGGAAGCCAAAGTGGTGGCCACTGCCGATGCCTTAGCACATTTTGATATGTTCCTTCCCCTGCTAACGGCTATAGGCAAGAGGGGGAAAGCAAAGGATGACAAGATAATATACAGATGGATATATGAAAAAATGGAGCGGGATTGGAACAAAAAGATACTGATCCCAGAAGCTATGGAAATTGCAGAGGAAAAATATAGAGCAATTGAGCTCCTTCTGGGTAGCGAAGCTTCAGGCCCAGACAATGATACCGTTGCACATCAATAGGAGGCGGGGTGGCTTTGAGACTTGACGCCGGGAAAGCGAGGACTGCTTGACAGCGGCTTATCCTGATACTACTATAGTATTCACAATAGGAATGGAGGTGAGAAATGACTTAGTTACTGCCGGGTAATGGATAGTCTCTAAAATAAATAAAAAGAGGAGGAGAAATGCTATTACCGGCGTATGACTGGACTTGGTACGAATTTGATGAGGAGAACGATCCCAAGAGCTACGGTGTCTTGCTGTGCGATGTCGTCCATGGCGCGCCGCCCTGGAAGCCGCTTTATATCGGAATCGGCTGGTACTGGTATTACCACGGCGTGCGCTATGGCGCCGAGACCCTGCACCTGCCGACCTCCCACGGCTGGGACTCAAGATTCCGGGATGGCATGCCTTATATCACTATAATCCCGACCACAGACGAAGAGGCTAAGCAGCGCGAGCCGATATTCAGGGAGAGGATAAGACCGTATATCGAGGACTTCGATGGCATCTGGGAGCCGCTGAAAGCCGAGCTCGCGGCCGCGTATGAAGATCTGAGGAAGAGGTACGGCATTGAAAAGTACGAGGATATCAAGAAGCTGACCAACATGGAGCTCCTGATGATGTTCCTTGACTATAGCCTCGATGTGAACAGAAAAGAAGGGGAACACCATATGATATGTATGATACCCCTCAATTATATCTTTGGTCTGTTCCAGGAGATGTGGCGGGAGATATTTGGAGTCCCCGCACCCATCGACCCCCTGTACGCCAGGGTGATGGGTGGCTTTGAGAGCGAGCTATTCAGAGCCAATAAGGAGATGTGGAGCCTCGGCCAACGGGCAATAGGCTTAGGCCTTGGCGAGCTTTTCCAGACCATGGAGGACAATGGAGAGCTGCTGGCTAAGCTTGAGCAGAGCGATGCCGGAAGGAAATGGCTCAGCGAATATCGTGAATTCCTTGAGCGCTATGGCTGGAGATGTGAGCGCATGCAAGACTATGCCACGCCAACCTGGATTGAGAAGCCAAGCTTAGGTATTCCATCGATAAAGGTACAGATGGCTGCGGGAGGGACTTACGGCTTAGACGAGGAGCTAAAGCGCCGAACTAAGGAAAGGGAAGAGGCAGAAAAGGAGGCTCTGGCCAAGGTGCCATTGGAACAGAGGGAGTGGTTTGCCGCCTTGATGAGGACAGGGCAGAAAGCAGGCTACTGGGCCGAGGATCATGTCATGTTTTGCGATTTCCCTATTGCCGCCTTAGGGCGCTGGATCACCATGGAATTCGGGCGCCGCTTCACCGAAGCTGGGGTTATCGATGACCCCGAGGACGTTCACTTCCTGCACCCTTCGGAGATCAGGAAAGCAGCTATACCCATGGGCAGGGTCAATCTCCGCCCCTATGTGGAGAGGCGAAAGAAAGAGTGGGAAGAGAACCTTAAGAAGGACCCCGCCCCCTTCTACGGCAACATCGAGGTCGCCGGGGACATGATGAGGAGGGATGCCACAATCGCAGTCTCAGCTCAAGCTCCTATTGTCAGGGAGGAGTTGAAGGCTGACCTCTATGGTGCAGCTTCAGCCCCAGGGGTGGTGGAGGGGGTTGCCCGCGTCATCATGACCGTGGATAAGCTGGCTGAGATTAAGCCGGGGGAGATTCTGGTGGCACCGGGGACAGCTCCTCCGTGGACTCCAGCTTTCGCCATTATCAGTGCCGTCGTCGTCGATGGCGGTGGCTCCCTGGCCCATGCTGTGATCGTGGCCCGGGAGTATGGGATACCGGC
>CAZMKJ010000022.1:0-17087 GCA_964567075.1 uncultured Dehalococcoidia bacterium | reverse complement strand
TGGTGATGGCGCTCAGGACTGCGAAGATCATAGCCCAGTCTGTAGTAGCAAGGTGCACGGGATCACCGAAGGCGGTGAAGAAAACACGGAGAATGATGGCGAAACCGGCCGCCTTGCTCGCTACCGAGAGGTAGGCAGTGATCGGTGTCGGCGCCCCTTCATACACATCAGGGACCCACATCTGGAATGGCACCGAGGCGATCTTGAAACCAAAGCCTGCGATCAAAAAGACGATGCCCAAGAGCAGTGCTGGACTGTCCCAGATTCGACCGCCAGGGATCAGCCTAGCAATTTCCTCCAGGTTGGTAGTCCCGGTGAGGCCAAAGACCAAAGCCATGCCATAAAGAAGAACCGCCGAGGCAATAGCCCCTAAGATGAGGTACTTCAGTCCCGCCTCGCTCGATTTAGTGTCCTTCAGGAAGCAGACCAGGGCATAGAGGGAGATGCTGGCGAGCTCTAAGGCGATATAAAGTGAGATCAAGTCACGGCAGCCGGCCATGAGCATCATCCCCACCACTGAGAGCAGCACCAGAGCATAATACTCCCCTTGAAAACGGCGGAATTTGGACACATAGTCCACTGAGAACAGAAACACCAAGAGGGCAATGCCCAAGAATAGGAACTTGAAGAACAGGCTGAACTCATCCACCACCAACATGCCATTGAAGCCTGTTGCCTGCCGCCCCCAAAGGGCAACGGCGAAGCCAAAGGGCACCGCCAAGCCCGCGGCACCGACGGCAACCAGTATCCATTTCCGCTCGACAAACAGGTCGAGAATGACCAGCAGCAAAGCTAAAGCGCAGACGCTTATTTCGGGAGTTAATAGATAAATCTCTGAAGCTAACACCGCTTACTCCCTAAACCTATAACAAACTCGCGATACGCTCCCAAATCGGCAAGATGCCGAGATTTATGACATCGGTCAAGATCCGGGGGTAAATACCGATAAGCATAATGGCAGCGACAAAGGCGAAGATGGTGCCCATCTCCAGGGCATTGGCATCTTTCACGCCATCGAAGCGCTCCTGGACATTACGGTAAAACACCCGCTCCAGCACCCATAAGATATAGCCTGCGGTGATGACGATGCCAAGCACGCCGAGGATAGTATAGATACGGACCAGAGGGAAGGCAGTGCTATTGAAGCTGCCCAGGAAGACCAAGAACTCAGCAGCGAAGCCGCTGGTCGAGGGCAGTCCCAGCGCCGCCAGCCCGCCAATGCTGAAGACAACAGCGATAATCGGCATCTGCCGCGCCAATCCCCCGAGCATAGGGATGCTGCGCTCATGGGTCTTTTCCATGACCAGGCCGCACATGGCGAAGAGCAGCCCGGTGATGATGCCGTGGCTGAACATCTGCAAGGCGGCACCGGTCAGGCTCACCTGACTCAGGGCAAAGATGCCTAAGAGCACGTAACCCATGTGACTGATGCTGCTATATGCAATCAGCCTCTTCAGATCCGTCTGCCTCAAGGTCACCGCAGCCCCGAAGAGCACGCTGATTACAGCGAAGATGACCAGGATGGGAGCATACTTGACGGCAACCTCGGGGAAGATGCCCACGCAAGCCCGGATCATTCCATAGCCCCCCATCTTCAACAGCACACCAGCGAGGATGACGCTGACCGCGGTTGGGGCATCAGTATGGGCATCGGGGAGCCAGGTATGGAGCGGGAATACAGGCAGCTTCACAGCAAAGCAGAAGAAGAGGAGGAAGAAAATGGCTGACTGTAAAGCCATGGTCAGCTCCCCCGCGGGCTCGAGCATGCTCCAACTGCCAGTATTGAAATAGAAGAGCAAAATCGCGGCCAGCATCATAGCGCTGCCAACAAGGGTGTAAATTACGAACTTTATCGCCGAATATTCCTTCCTCCCCGTGCCCCAGATCGAGATCAGCATATACATGGGCACCAGTTCCACCTCCCAGAAGAGGAAGAAGAGCAGAAAATCTAAGGAGCAGAACACACCCAGAATCCCCATTTCCAATATCAGCAGCCAGACGAAGTATTCTCGGACCCTGATTCCGATATGCCAGGAGACCAGAACGGCAAGAAGGCCCAAAAAGGTGGTCAACAGCACCATGACCATGCTCAGGCCATCAACGCCGAGGTGGTAGTGGGCATTGATCGAGGGAATCCAGGAGGCGTATTCCACAAATTGAGGAGAGCCAAAATCCCCATACCCGGCTATGAAAAGGGCTAAGGAAAGGACAAGTGGGATCGAGGTAAAAACGACGGCAGTGAGCTTAACCGACTTCGCACTTTTGACGAAAAGGGCAATGATAATGGCCCCAATTACGGGAAGAAAGATGATTATCGATAGATACGGAATGCTCAACAGCACCCTTTCCTATTGAATTTTTGTCTCTCAGGCAAAGGCAAGGAAACAAATCAGGACAATGACAAAGATCGCCAGGATACCCAGGCAGAGAGCAAGCCCATACCACTGAAGCTGCCCTGTCTGTGCCTTCCTCGCTTCCCCGCCAGCCAATATCGTGCCCCCAGCAATCCCATTCACAATGCCATCGATCACGTAAACATCAAACAAATGGCAGAGGCGGAAGATGGTATTGACCAAAAGCCGAACCACGATGACCCGCTCATAGAGCTCATCGAACCAATATTTGCGGGCAAACAATACATACAAGTGGCGAAAGATCTGCCCTATCCGTTCCGGCGCCAGCCACTTGGCGCTATACATAGCATAGGCGAGGAGGATGCCCGAGCCAGCAAGCATCAGTGAGAGCCAGGTCATCCAGGCCTCGGGGCCCCAAAACAGCTCAGCCAGGCTGTGCGCCTCACCGCCAAGGAAGTGACCTACAGGAATCCAGCCCGAGACAAATGACATGATGGCCAAAAGAACCATGGGCAGCAACATCACCAGTGGCGATTCGTGGAGTTTGTGAGAGGCTTCGTGACCTTGTGCCCCCCGATACTCGCCACCAAAGGTCATAAATAGCACCCGGAACATATAAAAGGCGGTCATGAATACGGTGATCATGGCCAGATAAAACATGATAGCCCTATGGTCGAAGGCTTGGGCTAAGATTTGATCCTTACTGAAGAATCCGGAAAAGGGGAAGATGCCGGCGAGGGCCAGCGAGGCGATGAGAAATACAGCGAAGGTCCAAGGCATGTGCTTTCTCAAGCCACCCATCTCGCGCATATCGAAGGTCCCAGTGGCATGGTTAACGCTTCCTGCGCCCAAAAACAGAAGTGACTTGAAGAAGGCATGGTTGAATAAATGGAAAATGCCAACCGCGATAGCGATAGCGGGGCCGGCGATGGCGGCGGCACCCAAACCCAACATCATATATCCCAGTTGGCTGATGGTGGAATAGGCGAGCACTCTTTTTATATCATTCATCACCAGAGCCATAGAGGCGGCGAAGATGGCGGTGAAGCCGCCGATGATGGCTACAGTGGTCAAGGCTCCTTCTGCCTCCGGGATGGTGAAAATGAGGATGGTGCGTGCCACCAAGTAAACGCCAGCAGCGACCATAGTGGCGGCATGGATCAGGGCGCTGACCGGGGTCGGGCCCTCCATAGCATCGGGCAACCAGACATGGAGCGGGAACTGCGCTGATTTCCCCACCGCCCCGGAGAAGATGCCCAGAGCCGCTAAGGTCAGCCCCGCGGCTGAGAGAGTCCCCGCCTCCAAAGCGCTTCGCAGCGCATCGGGGAGCGCAGCGATGTCGAAGGTGCCTGCTGTAAGATAAAGGAACAAGATGGCAAGGAGAAAGCCGAAGTCGCCAATCCTGGTGACAATGAAGGCCTTTTTGGCTGCGGCGGCTGCTGCCGGGCGGTGAAACCAAAAGCCGATGAGGAGGTAGGAGCAGAGGCCAACAAGCTCCCAAAACACGTACATCATGAGGAGGTTACTGGCCAGAACCAAGCCCAGCATCGATGCGGTGAACAGGGACATAAAGGCAAAGTAGCGGGGGTAACCCGGGTCTTTGTCCATATAACCCTGGGAGTAGATCTGCACCAGCAGGCTCACCGAGCAGACCACGAGCAGCATCACCGCAGTTAGCTTATCCACAAGGAGGCCAAGGCTGATCTTGAGGCTCCCAATGGGGACCCACTCGATAGGCGCTACCGGAAGCTGACCGTACTTGATAACATCGCTTAGCAGCCAAAACGAAAGGGCTAACGAGACGGTGATGGCAGCGATGGTCACATAGCCGCTAAGCTTGGGCTTATGGTTGAAGAAGGGTCTGAGGATTAAGGAGATAACTACAAAAGAGAAAAGCGGCACAAGGAAGATGGCCCAAACAGCGCCTGAAGGCATGATTTAGATCTTCCTCAGGATCTCCTCGATAACATGTGTTTTCACACTGACCACGAGAACGCGATAGCTTGCGGTCTCACCCACTCCTGGACTCTCGGGGTCTGGCAGGATCCTGGTGGGGACCCCTTCGCCCTCGAAGAGCTCCTTCCACATCTCGGCAAGCATTAAATTCGACGCGCTCTTAACCTGAACCCACATTGTCTATTTCAGCCAGTATTCCTGCCCCGGCTCCAAGACCACAACCTCAACCTCAGGGGCTTCTTTTGCCACCAACTGGACAAAGCGGCTGGCGTCCTGTTCCAAGACAGGCAATCCCTTATAGTGCATCGGGATCACTATTTTGGGCTTCAGCAGTTTAGTTGCCCAAGCTGCTTGCATCGGGTCCATAGTATAGACACTTCCGATGGGGAGCAAAGCGACATCGAGCGGATACATTTCCGCCAATAGCCTCATGGACTCAAAGATGCCGGTGTCGCCAGCGTGATACACAGTGGTCCCATCTTCCAGCTTTATAATGTATCCCGCTGCTAAAGCTGTGCGCGAGGAATGAAATGCCTGAGTCATTGTTATTGTAATTCCTTCAATCTCTGTGCTGGCACCGATGTTCATTCCCCGACCATCATAGACTACATTATGGGCAGGAAGCCCGAGCTCTGACTGGAAGCGACGAGCGGTCTCCACCATGGCCACTAAAATAGCCCCTGTGTTCTTGGTGACA
This sequence comes from uncultured Dehalococcoidia bacterium, assembly GCA_964567075.1. GTDB lineage: Bacteria > Chloroflexota > Dehalococcoidia > SZUA-161 > JAUWZY01 > JAUWZY01. The sequence goes on along the minus strand of CAZMKJ010000022.1, from coordinate 12,080 downwards.
TCCACAGCATTGCCGGCATGGTCAGAATGGTCGTGGGTGACAAGCACTATATCGGCAGCCTTGATGTCATCCACTTTGATCGGGCACAGCGGATTATCCACAATCCAGGGGTCGATGATTATCGTCTTGCCCTCAGGCGAGGTGATGATAAATGCTGCCCGGCCAAGCCACTTCAAACATACCTTCCCCATTTTTGCACCCATCATCCTTTCATTGTGTCAGCTTGTTCCACATCGATGACCTCTCGGCTCCGATAGAGGACGATTATTATCGCCAAGCCTACGGCAACCTCAGCGGCAGCCACCACCATGACAAAGATGGCAAAGATTTGCCCGGTAAGCAATACCACATCGGGGGCAAGATAGCGGGAAAAGGCGACCAAAGCGATATTCACCGCATTAAGCATGATCTCGATGCACATCAGGATAACCACCGCATTGCGCTTGGCCAGAGCACCATATAAGCCAATGCAGAAAAGGACTGCCGAGAGGATGAGATAGTGCTCGAGACCAACAGCCATGATTTCCCCTATTTCTCCCGAACTAACACGATAGCTCCAATGATGGCCGCCAGCAAAAGCATGGCCGCGATTTCAAAGGGCAGGATGAAACCTTGTACCTTATCGAAAAGGGTTGCTCCTATTGCTGCTGCTGTTGGGTCACCGACAGCCACCTGCCCGACATGGGAGGGCGCCACGATGGAGGGCCAATCTGTCCAGGTGAAGACGAGGATCAAAACGACAAGCATTAAGCCAGCGATGAGTAATGCCGGAAACTTGAGCCGATTAAAGGGATTGCCCCGCTGCACCCCTCTGGTGAGCAGGATAGCAAAGATCAGGAGCACGGAAATAGCCCCGATATAGATCAAGACTTGCACCGCGGCTAGGAAATCGGCATTGAGCGTAACATAGATAATAGCTATGGCGAAGAAGCAGAGCACCAGGAAAAGGGCAGCGCGGAAGACATCCCGATTCAACACCACCGCCAAAGCCGCCCCCACGCTAACCACTGCCAGCAGCCAAAAGAGCCAGGCCATCAGCGCTCCTTTTTAGCATAATAAACAAGGAGTGTCTGCTCCGCAAGCCCACCTTCGAGCTCAGGTCGGGCGTAAGCGCTGGGCGATCTCCCCGCAGCCCCGAGCCGCTCCTTATCGGCCACTAATTGTCTCCGGCTGTAATTCGACTTTTCGTAGCCCCATTCCATAAAAAGCGCTGCATAGGGGCAGGACTCAACACAGAGGCCACAGAATATGCAGCGCCCCAGATCTATCTCAAACTTCTCCACCACATAAGCGTTATCACCGTTCCTTGAGGTTATGATCTCGATGTTGCCTTGGGGGCAAGCCTTGGCACAGGTAGCACAGCCGGTGCAAAGCCTTTGCTCCCAGATAAAATCATTGCCCCGAAATCGCCGCGATGGCGAAAGCCTCTGCTCCGGATATTGCACCGTGATCGGCCTTCGCGCCAGATGCTTAAAGGTCAGTGCCATGCCCTTGGCTATGCCCAGCCCAAATCTTCTAAACCCCAACTTCAACTCGGCCTCCTCCGAGCTTGAAAAACAACCTGGACCAGAGGAAGATCAAGCCCCCAGCAATAGCTATATTTATCGGCACCAGTGCCCACAATGACGTCGGCCAGAAGAGGACCTCGATCGCGGTGATGAAGATATTTATCAGTGCCAAGGGAAGCAAGAACTTCCAGGCAAATCCCATGAGCTGATCAACGCGCAGCCGGGGCAGGGTGCTCCGGATCCACATTATGACGAAGAAAACAGTGAAGAGCTTGATCGCGAACCAAAGCCAGGGCGGCAAAATGAACAGCTCCTGGGAAAACGGCTGCTTCCATCCAGCCAGAAATAGGGTAGCGATGATGGCGGAAACGGCGAGGGCGTTGCCGTATTCGGCGAGGTAAAACAGGGAGAACTTGATCCCCGAGTATTCGGTATGGTAACCAGCTACGATCTCAGACTCGGCCTCCAACAGATCCATGGGGCAGCGATTGAGCTCAGCGCTGGCACCGATGAAGTAGATCAAGAAGCCAAGCGGCTGCAACAAAATGAAGGGGATTGACTGCTCAGCCACGATCTTCCCCATCTGGAGAGAGCCCACCATCAATAGCACACCGATGATGGATAGCACCATGGGTATCTCGTAGCTGATCATCTGAGCCACCGCCCGCATCGCCCCAAGCAGGGAGTATTTATTGTTGGAAGCCCAGCCAGCCATGAAAATCCCGATAATCCCCAGCGTGCCGATGGCGATGATGTATAAGATGCCGATATTGAGATCGGCCAAGATTGCGTTAGCCCCATCATAAGTCGGAGCGATCGGGATCACAGCGAACAACATCAAGGCGGGGACGAAGACTACTACCGGGGCCAGCCAATGAACCCACTTATCTCCCCGCGCCGGGACGATGTCTTCCTTGATCAGCACCTTTATGGTATCCGCTACAGGCTGGAGCAGACCAAAGCGTCCAGCCCGATTGGGCCCAAGTCGGATCTGAAACCGCCCGATAAGCCTCCGCTCCAGCCAGATAAAAATCATGACCGTGGTGGTGAAGAAGGAGATGATGAGGATAATGCCGATAATCCCGTCGAGGAGCACCACGGCCCAAGAGGGCAAAGCGGCAACTCCCCCGTCAAATAGCCCCCGAAGCCAGCCGAAGAGCTGAGTGATGTAATCCCAAGCGTTCATCTATCTATCGACCTCGCCCAAACAGATGTCGATGCTGCCCAAGGTGATTATGGCATCGGCCAACTTCCAGCCAATGACCATGTCGCGGAGCGCAGTCAGATTGATCAATGTCGGCGCCCGAACATGAAAGCGATAAGGAGCAATGGAGCCATCGCTGACCAAGTAGAAGCCCAGTTCGCCCTTGGGCCCCTCGATATGCCCATAGGCTTCTCCCTTGGCAGGCCGCAGCAGCTGAGGCACCTTGGCTTGGACCTCGCCCTTGGGCAACTGCGAAATCGCCTGCTCCAAGATGTGCACGCTGTTTCGCATCTCCTCAATCCGCACCCGGTAGCGGTCATAGTTATCGCCGATCTCGCCCGTCGGGATTTCGAAGTCGAAGCGGTCGTAGACCGAATAGGGGTCTGCTTTGCGCAGATCCCACTTCACCCCGCTGCCGCGGAGCACAGGACCAGCCGCTGAGGCATTTATCGCCTGCTCCCTGGGCAGGATACCGACTCCCTTACTCCGAACCAGCACGATCTCGTTCTCGCGAAGGAGTTGATCATACTCATCGATGAAGTGAGGCATCTCGGCAACGAATTTGCCGAGCGCGGGCAAGAACTCCTCTGGGATATCATGGCTCACGCCGCCGATGCGCATGTAGTTATAGGTCAGGCGCTGCCCGCAGACCATCTCAAACAGGTCTAAGAGCTTCTCCCGCTCACGAAACATATACATAAACGGGGTGAAGAAAGCACCGAGGTCGTTGATGAAAGCGCCAACAGCGATGAGATGACTTGAAATCCGCATCATTTCGGACATGATCACCCTCAAGTATTCAGCACGCTCGGGAACCTTGATACCAGCCAGCTTCTCCACAGCCATAACGTAGGCCAGGTTATTGGTCATCGAGGCAACGTAATCGAGCCTGTCAGTAAGCGTGATGTTCTGGGTATAGGTCCGGCCCTCAGCAAGCTTCTCGATGCCGCGATGAAGGTAGCCGAGGACTGGCTCCATATCCACGATGACCTCACCATCGAAGGTGACTCTCATCCGAAATACCCCATGGGTTGAGGGGTGCTGCGGTCCGATGTTTATCACTACTGGCTCAGTTTTAAGTGGCATTATGAGCTAACTCCTGCGGCAAAAGCTATATAACATCCTGGGCATGCTGCGAAGGAACGACTTCGCCGGCCACTCAAGCTCCCTCTTCTGACAGGTCGTAGCCAGACTTAGCTCCTTCATCTGATATTTCAAGGTGGGCTCGCCTTGGAAGCCAAAGCCTTGCTCTGCTACCAAGCGATCGATTGCCTGGATCAAGCTCAGGGACTGTCGAATTCGACTCTCCACCTGAGCCGCAGCCTGAGCGCTGATCAGTCCATAGTCTTCCTTTATCCCATTGAAGCCCAGCGCTGCCTCATAGGTGGCGTCTACAATCTCATCCCGACTGAGCCACTGCGTCTCATAGCTCAACATGTACTTCCAGCTGGGGCGTAGTAGTGCCTGGCGGTGTTCCTCCAAAGTGCGATAAAACAAATGGTAGCCATAATCCTCGGCATGCTCAAAGACCTCGCTCCCAGGGTCGATAAAGGGGCTCAACGGCGAGATCATGGGGTGCAGCCTTCTCTCCTTGCCGAATTCCTGGAGCAATGCCCGGCAGTAGGCTACGGTATCCATCACCGAGCGATGACCTTGCTTTGGCAGCCCGATCATGAAGAACAGGTCAAACCGCTGACAGCCATTGTTTAGAGCGCTTTCGATAGTGCGCTCTATGTCCCGGCTGCTCCAGCCCTTACCAAAGGCACGCCTTACCTCCTCATCATGTGACTCCGGGGACATCTGAATGTTGAAATTGGGAATAGCCTTCTTTACCCGTTGCAAGAATCCCTCAGAGGCTGGGGCAAAAAGCTCCAAGACTATCGGTCCCTTTATCCCGTTGCCGCTCATTGCTTGGAGCAACTCTTCGGCGTAGTCCTCACCCGGCTGGCGAATGTCTCCTATTATGAAAACAGGCCCCTTTAAATAGCGCTGGATGCTTTTTATATCCTTGGCCAATAGCTGAGGATGGCGGTAAGCAGGTTTATCTCGGTGACACACATTCTTGAAGAAAAATCGGGAGCCGCCGCAGGAGAGACAGTTCAGGGTGCAACCGCGGCAGGTGAACACAGCGGTGAGCGGATAATCGAGCCAATTATTAAACGGGAGCAGGCTCGAAAGCCCACGGTATTTGAGCACCGATCTCACCGGATAGGCATAATCCAATGGAATGCCATCGAGGTCTGAGAGCACTGAAGAAAGGGGATTATGGTAGACTGTGCCAGCTTCATCCTTCCAGCTCAAGTTTGGCACATCTGCCACCGAAGCCCTGGCCTTTATCCGCTGCATCAGCTTCAGCATAGGTTCCTCGGCGGAGTCACCACGGACGACAAAATCAACCTGGGGATACTGGATCAGCTCCTGATAGAAGTAGCTGGCAGAGAAGCCGCCAAAGACGGTCGGCGTCGAGGGATGGAGCTGCTTGATAACCTGGGCTAACTCCAAACTACCATGGGCGTGAGGCAGCCAATGGAGATCGATACCGAAGGCAAGAGGGGAAAGCTTACTCAGGAAGCGCTCAACATCAAAGCGAGGCTCGGTCAACATCCGATTGGCGATGTTCACAATCCTTGTCGCCACTCCGTTCTTTTCTAAGTAAGCAGCGATGCTGACAAAGCCAATGGGATACATCTCAAAGAGAGGGGTTGATGGGATGACATCGCTTATCGGGCCATACATGATAGCCCTTTTCCTAAAATCATAGTTGCTCGGGGCGTGCAATAGCACCAAATCAGGTTTAGTCATAAATAATCCCGACGCAACGGGTGTCCCTGAAACCCCTCCCAGAGGAATATTCGCCTCAGACTTGGGTGTCCGTCAAAGCGGATGCCCATGAGGTCATAGACCTCACGCTCCTGAAAATCAGCCCCCTGCCACAGCTCAACAACTGAAGGAACCTCAGGATTATCCCGATCATAGCATCTGGTCTTGAGCACCAGGCTATGGTTATGTCCTATGGAGACCAAATGATAGACCACTTCCAAGTAGTCCCAGTAGTCCACAGCGGTGATGCTGACCAGGTAGTCGAAATCGAACTCTGCTGTTTCCTTGACGAAGCGCATGACCTCAAACAGGCTCTGGCTTTGGACAATAACTGCGGCTTCATCAGCCTCGACGATGGCATCAGGGACATGCTCCGCTATCTGCTGTGCCAGTTCTCGACCTGAAAGTGGTTTAGTCATCACTATCTCTTAGCTATGGTCTGTTTATCGATCTTCTGATGCAGCATAATTATGCCCCGAAGCAGTGCTTCCGGGCGTGGCGGGCACCCCGGGACATAGACATCAACCGGGACAATGCGGTTGACTCCGGGGACCACGCTATAGGATTCGGAGAAGGTGCCGCCGCTGATAGCACAGGAGCCCATAGCCACAACCCATTTGGGCTCCGGCATCTGGTCGTATACTTGCTTCAGCGCCGCTGCCATCTTCCAAGTCACGGTGCCAGCTACCAACATCAGGTCCGCCTGCCGTGGTGACGCCCGCATCAGCTCCATGCCGAAGCGGGAGATATCGAAGCGCGATACCGCAGTAGCCATTACCTCAAAGGCACAGCAGGCCGGAAAGCACAGTACCGGCCACAGCGAGAAGTGACGCCCCCAGTTTAGAACTTTGTCTACCGAGGTAATCAAAACGTTCCTTTCGATCTCCTCCTCAAGCCAAGCATCGGGGTCTGGTATCGGCACTGCGGAGCGCTGTTTGAGCTCGTCAATGGTCAAGCCTTCAACCTGGTCTAACTCGCTTGCCGAATATATCGGCGGCATCCGCTGCGCAGCCATCTTATTTCCACTCCAAGGCCTTTTTTCTCCAGGCATAAATAAAGCCAATCACCAAAATAAGGATGAAGATAATCATGCTGATGAGAGCGAACGATCCCAGTTCTTTAAAGGCCACAGCCCAGGGATAGAGGAAGACAGTTACTATATCGAAGGCTACAAAAAGGAGGGCGAAAAAATAATAGCGAAAGTTGAACTGGACCCAGGAGTGACCTATGGTTTGCATCCCGCATTCATAGGTAGAAGCCTTGGCTGGATTGGACTTCTTGGGTCGAATGCGAACCAGGCCGAGGAGAAAGGAGAGCAGGAGAATAAAGATGGGGAACAAGATGGCGACGATGAGCAGCAATCCTACATAGCCAAAGTTGGTCAGCAAGCACTTACCTCTCGGCCGAGTTAGGCTTAATATATCATACGCCGAGAGGGAGTGCAACCGCTTTAGCCAAGCTCAACCCTCTTGGCAAAGCTCGGCGAGCAAGAGGTCAAGTGCCAGCCCCCCCTTCAATCTCCCCCTCTTAATAGACAGATCGGTATCAAGAAGCTTCTGATAGATCTGCTGCAACTGCTCCAGGGAATATCCCTGGGCTTGCTCCATAACCCTTTGCCACAGATGTTCCGAGGGAACACCTGCTCTACCGATGAGCTCGGCGGTGGGCAGGCGCTGAGAGCTCAGTTCCTTAGCCCGAACTAATAGCCGAAACTGTCTGGTAATCATGAAAAGCAGATAAGATGGCGCGGCTCCCTCATCTATGAATTGATGCAAGAGTCGAGAGGCCACTGCCAATCTTCTCTGAATAATGGCGTCCACCATGGCGAAGATGTTGGCTTCCCGGACATAGCTCACTAATAACTGAACATCATTCTCCTCGATGCGCCGGCCCCGGGCATAAAGACAAAGTTTGTCGATCTCAGCACCCAGGATCCAGAGATTTTCGCCGACAAGATTGGCCAGGAGCCGCAGCGCTGGCTGCGAGATATCCCCCCCTTCTTCTCTTACTCGGGACCAGATCCACTCATGCAGCGCGGCACCCCTAATAGGTGGGAATTCCCTCACCTTAGCCTTGGGCGCTAACTCCTTGAGCAAGGGGTTATCCCTTCCCAGCTTGCCATCGACCAGAACTAGTACTGTGCTCGGCGGCATTGTGGCGATATGTCCCTTGAGCGCTCCCCACTCGCCGAGCTCAGGGCGTACCCCACGACGCCTATCCTTCTGTTCAAAGCGACTCAGAAGCCCCTGCACAATCACCAAGCGCTTTGCTGCCAGGAAAGGAATAGTATCGCAGGTGGTGATGAGCTCATTGAGCGAGAGCTTCTGCCCCTCGAGAATGGCGATGTTGGCCAGCCCCAGCTCCTCGGCTCCCACTTCCTGCTTAAGCTCGGTCAGGGCCTCGTTGCGGGAGAAGTCATCCTCGCCATGGAATATGTATAGCAAACCAGTCTCCTTTAGGGTATAATAATGCTCAATGGCAATGATATTTCATCTCATGGCAAGGCTTGGGCGGCTGACCTGGGGGCTGATTTGGGAGCCACCGATCCCGTTCCTGATTAAGTTAATCCTGTTCATAGTCTTCATGCTCTTACTCATCCCCATTTGGCTCTTGCTTTTCCTGCTGCTGCCCTTGGGGTTCCTGATTCTTCTCGTGCGTTCCCGACGTATGTTGAGCAAGATGGCGGAAGATAAGGAATCCATTCCCGCTTCCTATCGGGTCAAGGATGAAGAGCCAGCCCAGGAGCCAAAAGGCTATATCGAAAACCACCATCGCGACTAAAAGCGCAATTTGATTTTAGCACCAAAGAATCAAGCTGTCAGCATGGAATTAGGCATTACCGGGTTACCCAAAAGCGGAAAGACCACTGTTTTCCAGGGCCTAACCAAAGGGAGAGGGGAAAAGGCAGCCCATCCCTCAGTGGGCGCAACTCATGGTATGGTTAAGGTGCCGGACCCCAGACTCTGGGCTTTAGCTGAGATTCTCAAGCCAAAGCGAACTATCCCCGCTGAGGTGGCATACACTGACATCGGCGTTTCCCTCAAAGGGCTGGGGGCGCAGCATTTGGCGCAGCTTAGCACGGCGGATGCCCTGATCCATGTTGTCCGCGTCTTCGAGGATGAGAGGGTGCCGCATATCGAGGGTAGCATCGACCCAGAGCGGGACATCATCACGGTGAATTTGGAGCTGATCCTCTCAGACTTGGGTATCACAGAGAGGAGGCTGGAGCGGCTAAACAGCGCTCTCAGGGGAGCCAAGCCACAGGAGCGGGAGGCAAATCTCAAGGAGCAGGCTTTGCTGCAGAAAATAAAGTCGGCACTGGAAAACGAGGTCCCCATCCGAGAGCAAGGGTTGACCGAACAAGAAGCCAAATCCATCGAGAATTATCAATTGCTCAGCGCCAAGCCGCTGCTGCTTTTGCTCAACATCGGCGAGGAACAAATTCCAGAGGCGGCCTCTATAAAGGCTCGGTTGCAGCATCATAGCCGTCCCCATTGCGATGTCGCTGTCCTTTGCAGCAAGCTGGAAATGGAGTTGGCAGAACTCAGCGGCGCCGAGGCTGAGGAGTTTCGCACCGCCATGGGCTTAGAAGGTTCTTGGCTGGAGCAGGTGATAAGTCTCTCCTACAGGCTTTTAGACCTTATTTCCTTTTTCACCATAGCCTCTGACGAGGTCAAAGCTTGGACTATCACCAAGAACACCACTGCCCAGAAGGCAGCGGGTAAGATCCACTCTGATATGGAACGGGGTTTCATCCGAGCCGAGGTCATCGGGCATGATGAGCTCATCAGGTGTGGCAGCATCGCCGAGGCCCGAAAGCAGGGGCTTCTCCGCCTCGAAGGCAAGAATTACATCGTCCAAGATGGTGATGTGCTCACCATCTTGTTCCACATTTAACGGGGGTAAGAGATGTTCGAGGTTCTATCGGACAAGCTGGGGAATGTGTTCAAGCACCTCAGCAGCAAGGGGAGGCTGACGGAGAAGGATGTCGATGACGCCCTGCGCCAGGTGCGGTTAGCGCTTTTGGAAGCCGATGTAAACTTTAAGGTGGTAAAAGGGCTTATCGGCAGGATTCGGGAGCGGGCGGTAGGCGCTGAGGTCTTGCAGAGCCTGACCCCGGCACAGCAGGTGATCAAGATCGTCAATGATGAGCTGGTCACCATCCTGAGCGGAGGAAACCATCGCCTGGTGCATGCCAGTCATCCTCCGACAGTGATATTACTGGTCGGGCTTCAAGGCTCGGGCAAAACCACCACCGCAGCCAAACTGGCCCATCATTTAAGACATTCTGGGCAGCGCCCCCTGCTTGTTGCCGCCGACCCTTACCGCCCTGCAGCCATAGCACAGCTTTCCACCTTGGGCAAGCAGCTTGATATCCCGGTGTTTGACGATGCAAATTCAGCGCTGGCTATTGGCAGCGATGCCCTAAAGCGAGCCAAGGAGCTGGCAGCAAGCATTGTAATCGTGGACACTGCCGGCCGACTGCACATCGAGGAACAGTTGATGAATGAATTGGTGCAGCTGAGGGAGCGGATGCAGCCAACCGAGGTGCTGCTCATCGCCGATGCCATGACCGGTCAGGAGGCGGTAACGATCGCTGAGGAATTCAATGCCAAGGTTGGTCTTACCGGGATCATCTTGACCAAGATGGATGGCGATGCCCGCGGTGGCGCCGCCCTTTCCATCACTTCAGTCACCGGAGTGCCGATCAAGTTCATCGGGGTCGGGGAGAAGGTGGACGCTTTAGAGTCCTTCCACCCCGACCGCATGGCATCTCGCATCCTGGGCATGGGAGATATCCTGAGCTTCGTCGAGAAGGCCGAAGCCACCATGGATCAGAAGCGGGCTTTGGAACTGGAAAAGAAGGTGCGCCGCGCCAGCTTCGACCTGGAGGACTTTCTGGAGCAAATGGAGCAGGTGAAGAAGATGGGGCCCTTATCTCAGCTTGTCGACATGATCCCCGGCTTCTCCACCGCCTCCCGCAAGTTGCCTGCGGGGGCCGATGAAAGGCAACTCAAGAAGGTTGAAGCCATAGTCCTGTCCATGACCCCGGAGGAGCGACACAAACCCGAGATCATCGATGGCTCGAGACGGCGCCGCATTGCCCGCGGCAGTGGCACCACCCCGCAGGATGTCAACCAGTTACTAAACCAGTTCCGAAACATGCAGAAGTTGGTCAAGCAGATGAGCGGGAAGCGAACGATTAACCCGCTCTCGCTCTTCAAGTGGTAGCAGCCATGGGCAAGCCGTTTAGGGTTTGGCGGGATGTTTATGCTGTGGGAGGCAGTGAAATCTCACATCTATATGACTGCTCCGTTTACCTTATCGCTGCTCCAGAGTTGGTTCTCATCGACTCCGGGGCGGGGAGAAGCTTCCCCGATTTGGTGCGCAATATAAAAAGCCTCGGCTTTGATCCGCAAAAGCTGACCACTATCATCGCCACCCATGCTCATATCGACCATATTGGGGCTTTGCGTCAATTTCAAGATGAATTCGGTGTCCAAATAGTAGCCCACGAACTGGATGCCGATGCTCTTGAGATGGGAAGAGGAACCTTCGCTGAATTATACGACATACCCTATGAACCGTGCAAAGTGGATGTCAGGGTCGATAAGCCTGAGCAAGAGCTTTCCTGTGGCCCTTATCAGCTTAAGCTTGTCCATATCCCAGGTCATACTCCGGGAAGTATCGCCGTATACGTCGATATGCAAGGGAAACGGGTCCTCTTTGGTCAAGACGTCCACGGTCCCTATTACCCGGAATGGGGGGCTGATTTAGCCCAGGCGGAACTCTCGCTGCAAAAGCTGCTCAAGCTAAATGCCGATATCCTCTGCGAGGGCCACTTCGGAATCTATCAGCCAGCAAAAGAGGTCAAAAGATATATTGAGAGATACTTGCTCGCCCTGGAGATGATGCAAGGAACATACTATAAAGCTTGACCTCTGTCTCAATCACAGCTAAAATTATTGCAAAAAGGGGCGCTAGCTCAATTGGTAGAGCAACGGACTCTTAATCAGCGAATACAGTCTTAGATAGGGGAGAGGCGGAAAAGAGCTAAATCGATACCCTGATTTGAAGCTGAGCCGCTGATTTTAGCTCACCTCCGGAGGGGGAAAAAACTTAGGGGGTGAGCTTAATTATGACCAAGATACTGGGTAGCTCGCCGGAAAATATAGAGGCGCACAGGAGACAAGAGCCGTTGCCCCAGAGCGAAAGGGTCCACGGCACATCAGCCCACTTGGAGCGGGGTAAAAGATTAAGAAAGTGGAGCCAAAAAAGTAGCAACAGATTAGTGTCTCAGCGCATATATAAAATGGATGGAGAAAGCCTTTGCGAACTCCTCGCCCAATATGTGCAACCTGGTAAGGTCGATCCCACCCTTCTGGTAGAGCGAGGGTTACTTGCTTCGCCATCCGCTTCTCGAAAGCATAATGTGCGCTGGGAGGAACTGAATAACATGACAATCCCTTTAGACAGGCTGATCGACCACTATATGGTTGACCTTAAAAGGCTGTACCACCACCAATTAAGACCTGGATGCAAGTAAG
>CAZMKJ010000021.1:0-17124 GCA_964567075.1 uncultured Dehalococcoidia bacterium | reverse complement strand
TCTCCAAATTCGTCGAGCAGTTTTAATCACTGGCCGGACGCTCCTTCATTACCTCAGTTGCTCTGGTTCTCTGCGCAAAGGTGATGATGACATCTATGCCGATTTCTCAGCCTGCTTCTGCATCAGCTCATCGAAGATCGCTACTACCTCAGTTGCGAACTCAGGGTCGTTGATATGGACATCGAGATCTGCGACCTTGACCTCGGCGTTTAAGTTTTCCTTCAGCGCTTGGATGAATGCCTTGCGCTCCTGCGGGCTGTAGAACGGAGAACCAAGCCTATCCCGCTCATCGAAGCCTCGGTTTGGGATGACCGCTGCCGTTGGCCCCCTGGCCTTATTCAGCTTTTCCGCCATCAGCTTACCTACGGCTGCCATTTCCCTTTTGTTCGCCTTTACCCCACCGACTAATAGATTATGCTGGTGTGTCTTCCGCTTTCTAAATCGAGGTGGCAGCATCTGCACTGAGCCCCTCCAGCTAATAAAGCCAATTACCCCAGGGGCAACAACCTGAGGGATCCCTTTTCTCCCCGCAGCCTCCATTCTCTCCGCTCCGGCACTGCAAAAGCCACCACATAAGTAGTTTGTCAACTCATGGGCGCATAAGTCTAAAGCCCCAGCGATCATTCCCTGCTCAATGAACTCCTCAAATGTCTGCCCTCCTATTCCCACGGCATGAAATACTGCCATCTCATATCCCCTCTGCTGCAAAAGGGGTCTGAGATGCCATACATACTTAAGCCCCGCCGTGCCTAAGGTGGTGACGCCGATCAAGGGTTTGCTGGGAGCCATTTCCTCTTCATATGCCTCAACCATCCCGCTAATGGCCCCGGCAGCTTTCCTGAGTATCCGTTCCGTCATTCTATCGCGGCCCCAGACATCGACTGTTAATTGCATCAAGGTCAGGTCTTTGCTCACCACTTCTGGAGTTATCAGCGAGGTACAGGCCACTGTAGAGACCATGAGCTTGGGCACTCCCAGGGGCAGTGCCTTCATCACCGATATGCCCAATGAGGTCCCCATGGTGCCACCCACAGCGATTATGCCGTCTAACCTGTTGCTGGAGTGTAGCTCTTGGACTATTTTTGCCGCCCCCTGCGTCATCGCTGCATTTGCCTTCGCCTCGTCGCCAAGGGCCATGATTTCGCTCATATTGGTGCCAGCGGCTTCGGCCACCTCATCGTGGCTGATGTCAGGAGGAAACGGAGCTTTTCCTAACATACTGGTATCGATGATAATCGTCTTATGCCCCCTTTTCTCTATCAGCTCCTTGACATACCTGGTCTCCTCACCTTTGGTATCCAAGGTGGCGACAATAACTACAGTTTTGGCCATTTTCATCTCCTGCTTGCTATTTCCTACTTATAGGTGGCGACAAAATCCAAAAGGAGTATACCCCTGTGCTAAGGGAGAAGTCAACTTCGCCCATCGAATGGCAAAGCTAGCACTATTGACACTCTATCGTCCTGTTGTTACAATCAGATACGGATAGCAACAAGGGCTATCAATGAAACTAAGAAAGGAGGAGGACTACTATGGATTTGAGGGAGTTCATCGCTAAGTGTGAAGAGAAAGGCGAGCTTAAAAGGATAAAGAAAGAGGTCGATTGGGATTTGGAATTAGTAACTATCTCCAAGCTGAATGAATTCAAAAAAGGGCCAGCGCTTCTTTTCGAGAATGTCAAGGGCTATAAGACCCCACTTCTGAGCGCAGCAATGTGCACCGAGAGGAGATTAGCTATAGCCTTAGGCATGCCTGAAGATTATACCCTATGTGAGATGGCAAAGGAGTGGGTGAAGCTAACTGCTAAAGCCAAGATTCCGCCCAAGGTGGTCTCCGATGGCCCGGTTATGGAGAATGTCATCGAAGGAGACAAGGTTGATCTATTCTCCTTGCCGGTGCCGAAGTTCTTTCCTTTGGATGGCGGGCGCTATATAGGAACAGCCCATGGCCTGATCTCTCAACACCCGGATGAGGGCTGGACAAATGTGGGCACATATCGGATGCAGATCCTGGACAAGACGCACTGTGGCGTGCAATTACTTCGTGGCAAACACGCTGAGCTCATGCTCAGGAGGCACAGGGAGCTTGGCACGCCGATGCCAACGGCAGTTGCCATCGGTGAAGACCCGGCGTTGTTCTTGTTCGCCAGCACCACAGCGCCCTGGGGGATTTGCGAGTACGATCTGACAGGAGGGGTGCTCGGGGCACCAATGGAGGTCATTAAGAGCGATTTCACTGGCCTTTTGATCCCGGCACGGGCGGAGATCGTCCTTGAGGGTGAAATGAGCCCAGACCCCAAGGACTTTCGGCCAGAGGGGCCTTTCGGTGAGTATACCGGCTATTACTCTGCCGCGGCGGGGGAGGAATTCCCCAAGCCGGTTTTCGAGGTCAAGCGCATCCTGCATCGAACCAACCCCATATTCTGGATCACCATGACGGGGCTACCTGTCGCCGACAGCCATTTGTCCGGTGCGCTTCAGGTCGCGGCATCGATATGGTCTGACCTCGGGGATATGAGGATCCCTGGAGTACAGTCGGTCTATGTCTTACCCGAAAGTGGCGGTAGGGTGACAGCTATCATTTCGATGAAGCAGATGTATCCCGGGCACTCAACACAAGTATTAACTGCTGTCGCTGGCTCCACCAGCGGTCACTATCGGTTGAAGATCCTCATAGTCGTCGATGAGGATATACCCCCTGACGATATGTCCAAGGTCTGGTGGGCAATAAGCATGCGCACCGACCCTGAGCGTAGTGTCCAGATTGTGCGCAGAACCCGTGGCGGCCCGCTGGACCCAGGGGTATATATTGAAAACAGGGACATGGGTTCCAAGCTTTTGCTTGATGCTACCATACCTTTTGAATGGAAGAAGAAGCCCATCGTGACCCATCTGGATAAGGATATAGTGGCCAAAGTAGAGGCCCAATGGAAGGAGTATGGGCTTGAATAGCGAGCTCGCTTCATCTAGTTAATAATGAGGGGGTACGGATATGAAGACGGTGAGGTTTGACGAGAAACTGGCGGAAAAGTATATAAAAGAGGGGTATTGGACCCAGGAAACTCTGTATGATTATTGGGAGAAAAATGCCAAAGAGCGCCCCGATAAAGAGGCTTTGGTGGACTCAACGGGAAAGAGGTTAACCTGGGCCGAGGCGAAGCAAAAGATAGATAGGATTGCTCTTGCCCTGGCTAAGGAACTGGGGCTGAAAAAGGATGATACCTTGTTAATACAACTGCCCAACTGTGTGGAGCAGTTCTTGGTCCGCGTTGCCTGTGAGAAAGCGGGCGTCATCGCCTTAACCGAGATGATTACCTTCCGCCACGCCGAGGTGAAGTGGCTCGCAGGTCAGACAGAGGCAGCAGGTGCTGTGGTCCTTAAAGTATATCGAGATTTCGATTTCTACCAGATGGTGAAGGAGGTTCAATCTGAATTGCCCCACCTGAAGCATATCATCGTCGCCGGCGATGATGTCCCCGAGGACGCTGTCTCGCTCAACAAGATAATGGAGCATCCTTACGAGAAGGAATACCCCATTGCAGAGCTTGGAGATAGGAGAATAGATGCGATAAGGGAAGTTGGCTTCCTCGCCACCACCACCGGCACTACCGGTCTGCCCAAGATCATCGAGCAGACAATGGCCGCCCGCGCCATCCGGGCATCAAAGCCTCACATCGAGAACTGGCAACTCAATGCCGATGATATCATCGTTGCCATCGCACCCACTGCCGGGGCACCCGGTGGCACACCGACCTACTTTTGTGCTCCAATGGCGGGGGCTAAGAGCGCTCTACTTTATGAGTGGACGCCGGAGAACGCCCTCGAGTTTATGGAGAAGGAGAGGGCTACCGTCATTGCTGTTGTGCCCACCCATTTAGCCAGGATGCTGCAGCTACCGGTGGAAAAATATGACCTCTCATCGATGCGCTTTATCCGCACCTCTGGAGGACCCCTGGCGCCGGCTCTGGCCGATGAGGCTGAGGAAAGGTTTGGCTGCCCGGTCTTGAGCACCTACGGCACCCAAGATACGGGTTCAGTATCGGGGATGCCGATAACTGCTTCCAAGGAGATCAGGCGCTTGACAGTGGGCAAGCCACCGGCAGGAAACGAGACAAAGATATTGGATGAATCTGGGAAAGAGGTAAAGCAGGGGGAGGTTGGCCTCCTTTACTTCAGAAGCCCAAGCGCCCCCGCGGGCTATTATAGGGATCTTGAGAAAACGATGAGCGAAGCTTTTGACGCCGAAGGCTGGGCCTGCCCGGGCGACCTGGTAGTGCAGGATGAAGACGGATACTTGAGAATAGTGGGCAGGCAAAAGGATATCATAATCCGCGGCGGTCAGAATATCTATCCCGGGGAGATCGAAGGCTTTCTTACTACACACCCAAAGGTCAACGCGGCGGCGGTTGTTGCCATGCCTGACAAGATAATGGGGGAGAAGGCATGCGCCTTTGTTGTGCCCAAGAAAGGTGAGCAGTTCACCTTTGATGAGATGGTTGAATATCTGAAGAGCAAGAAAATCGCCATGTACAAACTCCCCGAAAGGCTGGAGATACTGGATGCCCTTCCGGTGGTATCTGAGAGCAAGGTGGATAAGAAGCTGATGCGGCAATGGGTAGCTGATAAACTCAAGGCAGAGGGTAAGATATAATAATTAAAAGCAGTGGCCAAAGCGGGGGTTACCGCCAAACGTTTGGCGGTAACCCCCGTTCACTTCGGAGGAGATAGCATGAGCAGAGTGATAGTTGTTACAGCGACACTGGATACCAAGTGGCGGGAAGCGGGTTTCCTGCGCAGTGAGATCGAAGCGGAGGGCTATAGGACGCTCTTGATGGATATCGGCATGAGGGGCAATCCGGGGATAGTCGCTAATATCACCCGGGGGCAACTTATCTCTGCTGCTGGTCACGACCCTGAAGAATTCGCGCGCATAGATGATAGAGCAAAGTTAATGCAGATCATCACCGCTGGCGCGACAAAAAAAATGCACGAGCTGTATTCATCAGGGAACTTGGGCGGAATCATAAGCATAGGCGGCACCACCGGCACCCAAATGGGAACCGCCATCATGAAATCACTCCCCTTCGGTTTGCCCAAGTTCGCCCTTTCGAGCACGGCATCACTCAGGGGATTAGCCGCCAGGTATATTGAGACTGCTGATATAACTTTGATGCACTCGGTAGTGGAGATTATAGGGCTCGATGATTTGGTGCGTAACGCTATATCACGAGCTGCCAAGGCCGTTTGTGCAATGGTAGAGGCCAATATGAAATCCCCGGTCTCAGCCCGCAAGCCAGGTGAAAAGCCGCTGATTGCACTGACCACATTCCGCCCCACTGAAAAGTGCGCCACAATGGTAAGAAGCCAGCTTGAGGAACAGGGATACCAGGTTATCGGCTTCAGCGCCGCCGGCATTGGTGATAAAGCTATGGAGGAGATGATAGAGAGGGAAAATGTCTTCGGGGCAGTTGTTGACCTCGCTCCAGGGGGTGTGGGCGAGGAGCTGCTTAAATTCGATAGGGCGGCAGGTCCAACGAGGCTGGAAGCTGCTGGTAAGGCAGGAATACCTCAGGTGATTGCTCCAGGTGGCGTGAATTGGGGCAGCCCGCTTAAGAGCAGATATAAGCCAGAGTACTATTCACGCAAGATATATGACCTCGATGCTTTGCGCGCCTTTGTCAAGTTATCGCAGGATGAGATGGTCATGGTAGCAGATGCTATGGCGGATAAATTGAACCAAGCGCGTGGCCCGGTAAAGTTCTTGATCCCACTCGGTGGCTGGTCATCGGTAGACCCCAGAGGGACAGAGCTCTATGAGCCGGAGATAGATAGGGCATTTACTGAGGAATTGAAAAAACGGCTCAGGCCTGATATCGAGATTAGAGAAATAAATGCCGACCTCGAGACACCCGAGTTTGCTCAAGCAGTAGTGCAAGCCTTTAATGATGTAATGGGTTCATAGCCCCTTGAAAGTAGGCTTCCTCTTCTGTAAGAAGGCAGCAGTGCCCTCTTTAAAGTCCTCGCTGGTGGCCAGGAACCCCAGCCCTCGGGCCTCGAACTCCAAGGCCGAGTTTAGATCCACATTCATGCTCTCCCTAACCGCGCTTTTGATCACCTGCAGCGCCAAAGGCGACCTTTGAGCCAGCTTCCTGGCCAAGGCTTTAGCTTCGCTTAATACCTCGGTTGCAGGAACAGCTTTGTTAACCATTCCCAATTGTGCTGCTACCTGACCGCTGATGGGCTCACCTAAGAGCAGCAGTTCTTTGGCCTGAAGGCTACCGATTAGGCGAGGCAACTTCGCAGTTCCCCCGCCGCCGGGCAGCGCCCCGAGGTTGACCTCGGGCACGCCAAGCTGGGCATCATCGGCCACGATACGAAAATCGCAAGCCAGCATTAGTTCCAAGCCACCGCCAAGGGCATAGCCGCGAACAGCGGCAATCGCTATCTTATCCAACTCCTCAATCTGGGCAAAGCATCTCTGGAAATTTTTGCTAAACCGATAGCCGGCGAAGGCAGAGTTGATCTTATTTACCTCCGATATATCAGCCCCAACACAGAAAAATTTCTCACTGCCGGCAATGATCAAGTTTCTCACCTCGGCATTTCCCTGGGCCTCCCTCAATACTTGGCTTAGCTCATCGAGCAAGGCCATGTCCAGGGCATTCATCTGTGCTGGGCGGTTAAGGGTGATTATTAGCGTAGCATCTTCTCGGGTCAGAAGTAGATTTTGGTAACTCACTGCATAAACTCCTCTGCGCAAATACTACTGCAAGGGGATTAGCGCGTCAAATCTTGTTTACCAAGGTGTTTACCAAGGAAGGTTGACAAGCTGAGAAGAAGGTTATACAGGGCATTGACAGATTGGAAACAGTGTGATATAATGCCCTCAAGTTTATTCTTAAATAGAAAGGGGGTGATATTGTGGGAGATGTACCAACTGCAAGTTGGACGGTAACGCAGCCGTGGCGGGGCATATTTGGCATGCTTGTCTGCCTGGGGATTGCATTTGGCATTACCAGTGCCTATAACATGAGTGAGTTCATGGGACTGTTTACCGCGTGGGCTATCTGCATTGTCCCCATCGAAGTCATCGTCGGCATACCCTGGGGTGGCAAGTACCCTGCCGAGAAGTTTGACAACCCATGGCGGGGCTTTCTCATAATACTCTTCATGTTCTTCATCGCCACCATCGCATTGGTGTTCATAACTCGATTCATCGGCGGTAGCGGGATCATAACGAGTGTTGGCCCGATACATCCGCTGATGAACGTCTGGATCATCGGGGTGGTGATTACGACCTTTTTTGCGGTCATAGCCTTTGGCTGCTGGCCATTTCAGAAGATGTCGCTTCCTGCCAAGGGTTTCCTCACGCTGTTGGCTGTCTACCTGATCTGGACTGCCGGCTTCAGGCTTTTCAACTTCGATACCGTTACCCTACCGTTCTTGGAGCCGGTATTCTTCACACAGCACGTTCCGGCTTATGTCGACGGCGGTGTCTTCGCAGGCTTGGCTGGCGTAAACCCGGGCGGACCAATTGCCTGGGATCAGGGTCTGACTTTCTTCTTCGGCATGGTTATGTTCCTGTTTGTGTTTGTGCACCTGGGAATGTGGCCGATCAGTAAATTCAAGTCGTTGATGACGCAGCCAACCATGGGCATTGTGTTGTTCATAAGTTGTTTTGTGCTCGCTTTGATCGCCTACGCCATCGGGGTCTGGGCAATGGACATCGATCCGATCAGAATGATGCTCAGTTATATCTGCTTTGCCTTCGGCATGCTCGCGATCATATTTATGTTCCAGATGTGGCCGGGCCGACTGTGGAAAGGGCCAACGGGCGGCTTTATCAATCTCCTGGTTGCCGTCGTGCTCGCCATCGTAGCTTTCTACGGCATTCAGGCCTTTTGCTCCATGATTTTTGGCCAAGCCCTTGACCCTGTTACTATGACTTACCACTCGTATTACGAGCAGATCGGGAATGGGGTACTTTTTATGGGTCCTGATGGCTGGTTTGCCATGGCTAACGTGATGCTGGCCTTAACATTCCCCGCTTGGGCTGTGTATGGACCAGTCTTTGACTTCTGGCCGTTGCCGCCAACGCCAGGACCTCCCTAATAATCCTGAGTAAGCAGTAACTAAATAGATGGGGGTCATCCACGGATGACCCCTTATCTATTTATGAGCAGTCTGTGGGCAGGTTCTTGACTTAGCTCGGTGATTTGTGCTACCTTTAGCCAGGAACAAAGGAGCTTTTCCCTTGGCTGAAGGTCAATCTCCCCATCTTGTCCATTGGGCCATAACCAGGGAGTGTAATCTGAGCTGTCGCCACTGCCGTGGCATGACTGAGGGGGAACTCTCCACCGCGGAGGCGAAAAGGCTCGTGGCTGAGATCGCAGAGCTTGAGCCCGGCTGGGTCATTGTCGAGGGCGGAGAATGAGCGCATTAAGCGAAGCACTCAAATCGGGCAGGTTTGTGGTAACCTCTGAGCTTGGTCCGCCCAAGGGCGTGGACATCGCGGAGATGCTGGAAGATGCTGAGCTACTTCAGGGGAGGGTAGATGCCATCAATGTCACCGATCAGCAAAGCTCAGTGATGAGGTTGGGCTCGCTTGCGGTAAGTCGCCTTTTGCTGGAACGGGGCATCGAGCCCATCTTTCAGATGACCTGCCGTGACCGTAACCGCATCGCTTTGCAATCGGACCTGCTTTCCGCCTCTGTGCTCGGGATTGAGAATGTGCTTTGCCTCACCGGTGACTATGTTTCCTTGGGCGATCACCCTCAGGCCAAGCCGGTCTTTGACTTGGATTCAGTCTCCCTTCTTGAAACTGCGGGCAAGTTGCAGCAGGGGCAAGACCTGGCGGAAAAGGAGTTGAAAGGAAGCCCCAAGTTCTTTTTGGGGGCGGCAGTAACCCCGGGAGCCGATCCCTTAGAGCCGCAGATAATTAAGATGGAGAAGAAGATCAAGGCGGGGGCCCAATTCTTCCAGACTCAGGCTGTCTACGAGCCGGAGCAGTTTGAAAGCTTTATGAACAAGGTGAGGCATTTCGATGTCCCGGTGTTGGTGGGATTGATCCTTCTGAAGTCGGCAGGCATGGCAAGGTTCATGAATAAGAACATCGCCGGCGTGCATGTGCCTGATAGCCTGATCGAGGAGATGGATAAGGCTGAAAACAAGCGGCAGAAAAGCATCGAGATCGCAGCCCGCCTGATCAAGGACCTGAAGCACCTCTGTCAGGGGGTGCACATTATGCCCATTGGCTGGGAGAAGCAAGTGCCGGCGCTGCTGGATGCTGCCGGGCTCTAAGTTATTTTCACCTCAATGCGGCGGGGATGAGCCATTTTGGAGTAATCCTTTAACGGTTGTAAGGCGGAGAGCTTTTCCAATTGCCCCACCTTTTGCAGACGATTGTAGATCTGCACCCAGGCACATTCCCGATTGGGATCGACCTCACACATGCCGTGCCGATAGCCACCACAGGGTCCGTTAACCAATCCCTTGGGGCAGGCGGTGAGGGGGCAGATGCCAGCCGTTCTCCCCAATAGACAGTTGCCGCACTGGGTGCAAAGCTCGGAAAAATGAGCCGGGATCTCTTCTATTCCGATGAATAGGGTGTTTAGCGCTGGATATGCTATTTTATCTGCATAGCGGGTGACGGTCTGGACACCGAAGGCGCAGGTCAGAGCCAAGATGCAGTCCGCCTGCTGAACAGCTTCGCCGACCTCACTAATGGCCTCCCTGGTTAGCTCATCGCAGGCTGTTGGGATCACCATCCAGCCGATAACCTCTTTGCCCATCTCAGTGAGCTTGTCTCTCATTTCCAATACTTCTGTTTTGCCACCGGTATGGCACAAGGTGGCACAGGTGCCACACCCGATCAAATAGACCTTTTTCGCCCCATTCAAGATCTGCTCGATTTCCTCAAACGGTTTCTGCTCAGTGATCGTCTTCATGAGGGCACCTCGCTCTTGGAGATTTTGGCTTGGTAGAGGTCTGGGAAATATTGCAAGGTATCTACCACCGCATTGGGAGCGCTTTGTCCCAGACCACAAAGGGAGGTAAGCTGCATCATTCGAGCGATATCTTCCAATACAGTGACGTCCCCCTTGGTTCCGCTTCCTTGGACGAATTTGGCCAAGATCTCGATCATGGCCTCAGTCCCCAATCGGCAGGGCATGCATTTGCCACAGGACTCCTCGACAAAAAATTCCATAGTTCGGAATACAATGTCAATTACATCTCGGCTCTGATTGAAAACGGTAATGGCTCCGGCACCCAATACATTTTCAAAGGCAAGCGGGGTATCGATCTCTTGGTAGGGGACGATTCTTCCGGCAGCGCCACCTACTTGAACCAGCTTGACATCTTTGGCCAAGGCCAACTCCTCGACCAATTCCTTTAGCGAGCTCCCCATAACCAGTTCGTAGACCCCCGGTCTCTCAACATCGCCGCTTACGGAGAAGACCTTGGTGCCCTTGCTTCGCTCGGTCCCGATGTGATTGAACCATTCGGCTCCATTCAGGATTATCTGTGGGATGTTGATCAAGGTCTCAACGTTATTGATGATGGTCGGCTTGCCCCAAAGCCCCTGCGTTGGTGGGAACGGAGGCCTGAAGCGGACTTCCCCCCTCCTGCCCTCGATGGAATCCATCAGTGCCGTCTCCTCACCGCAGACGTAGGAACCGGCTCCTTCGCAAATCTCAATGACCAGTCCATTGAGAAAGCCCCCTTCCTGAGCCTGAGCGATAGCATTCTGCAGCAGGTTGAGGAGATGGTGGTATTCAGCCCGCAAATAGATGTAGCCCTTTCCGGACCCAGTGGCGTAGCCTGCTATGGCCATTGCTTCGATAAGGCTGAATGGATCCCGCTCCAAAATATAGCGGTCCTTGAACGTGCCTACCTCACCCTCATCGGCGTTACAGATAACATATTTCTCAGTCCCGGGAGCGTTACGCGCCAACTCCCACTTCAGTCCAGTGGGGAATCCAGCCCCGCCCCGACCGCGGAGCCCTGAGCCCTTAATCTCGGCGATCACCTGCTCGGGGGTCAGCTCAGTGCGAGCTTTAGCCAGGGCTTTGAAGCCATCTTGGCCGAGATATGTATTTATATCCTTTGGGTCAATGAGGCCGCAGTTTTTTAGGACTATTCTCTTCTCAGGCACGGGATACGCTCCGCAAGCTCTTGCTACTTATAACCATCTAAGATCTCCGGGATTTTCTCCGGAGTCAAATCAACGTAAGTGGTACTGTTTATCATCATCGCCGGAGCTTGGTCGCAGGCGCCAATGCAGTTGGTCAATTGCAGAGAGAACCTTCCATCTGGGGTCGTTTCGCCTGGTCTGATGCCAAGCTCCCGCTCCAGCGTTTCGACGATGAGCTCGCAGTTTTTGAGCCAGCAGGGGGCGCTTTTGCAAACCCTGATCACATTGCTGCCCTGAGGTTTGGCGGAGAGAAAAGAATAGAAGGTGCCCACCCCATATACCTCAGCAACAGGGAGACCCAGACTTCGTGCGATTTCGGGGATGAACTCCCCGGGGATATAACCATATACCTCCTGTATCTCTTTCAACAGAGCGATTAGATGCTTACGTTCCCTGTAGTTGGCAAGGAGTTCTGGCACTGATTTGTCCGCCATTTCAGCCTGTCATAATAAGGGGGATACCCTTTTTCGGTGCCAACGCTTCTTCTCGCTTGGTCAGCGCCCCTACCGGGCAAAAGGAGACACAAACGTCACAATCACGGCAGACCTCTTTATCCAGCGGCTGGTCCTGGTCAACTACTACTTTGGAGTCAAAGCCCCGATAGGCGATGGAGAAGACGTCTTGTTTCTTGATCTCGCGGCAGGCCCTTACGCACCTTTGGCAGAGAATGCATTTGGTCAGGTCACGGACAATGTAGGGACTGACATCCTCCAATGGATAATAGTGCTTTCTTATCCTGAATCTGGGGAGCCCGACCCCTAAATCGGCGGCGAGCTTGCGCAACTCACAAAGGTTGGCTTTATCACAAACAAGGCAAGCATCGGGGTGGCTGGCTAACAGAAGTTCGACGATCGATTTACGGGCTTGGAGAACCTTCGGCGAGTGGGTGTGAATTGCCATGCCGGGGGCGATCGGCGTGTGACAGGAGGCAACTAATGTTCTCGCTCCTTCGACCTCCACGCTGCAGATACGGCAGGCGCCGATAGGGCTCAGCTCCGAGCGATAGCAGAGAGTTGGAATATCTATCCCGTTTTCCTGGGCCAGCTCGAGGATGGTCATCCCCGGGCGACCTTGGACCTCGGAGCCATTTAGCTGCACAGTTATCATTTTGTAGTAAGCAGTATATCAATTGCCTTCAGCTATGTCAAAACCCATTATAGTAGCTAATCCCCGAGCTCATCGCTCATCCAGTTCAAGTAATCTGGGTTGCCGCCTATGAGGGGCAAAGCGATGACCTCAGGGACTTCGTAGCTATGAGCCTCTTTGACCAAGCTCACGATTTCGTCAACTAAGGAGGCTTTGGTTTTGACAATCAAAACCGCTTCGTCGGCGGAGTCGAGCTCGCCTTTCCACCAAAAAAGCGACCGCACCTTTGGTATGATATTGACACAAGCAGCTTTTCTCTGCGTGAGCAATTTATTTGCTATCTTCTCAGCTTCCTCGTCCATGTTGGTGGTGATCAAGATGACAACGGGGACGAATTCCTTCATTTCAGTATTCCCTTTACAATGACATCGATTGCCTTTTCTTCGCTGAGCCCACGGGCCATCAATGTTTGCAGCTGTCTTTTGTCGATGCTTCCGATAGCAGCCTCGTGGGTAACCTTCGCCTGCTCATCCTTTACCGATACCACCGGGATCGCCTTGGCTATTGCCTCCTCGCCATTAACGATCTCGATGCAATCGACATGCCCTCGTGCAAAGGGGGCGTTACCATATGTTTCACCCATCACCACTGCCTTTGCCCGGTCATTTAACACCAGGCGGCTTTTGGCCAGACCCTTAGCTTCTACACCATTGAGATGTATTTTCTCGGCTACTCTTATATCATCTTCCTTTTTGCCATAGACCTTTACCACGAGCTCGCTTATGCTCTTTTCGTCACCGAACACCTCGAAATCATAGTCCAACATGCCAACACATCCCTCAATTAGGGTAAAGGCGCTCTCGTAGATGCCTTTCTTGCCTACCTTGATCTTTGCTTTTGGAATCACTTTAATGCCACCGAACTGCCCGTGGTAATGAGTTTCTTGATAACGAAACTTGGCATTATCCCCGATTTTTATATCAGCATCCATGCTATGGATCACATTAACCGCATTGGGGAAAATACAGTGGGCGATCACATTTACCTCGGCATTGTCTTGGATATTCACTTTTAGCGTGATCTCCTGCAGTCCCTCTTTAGGTAGAATGCCGAAGCACAAATGAATCGGATACTTGCTCTTCGTATTCTCTTCTACCAGCAAATCAGCGATGATGCCATTTGCTGTCTCTTTGTAATCTAATTTTATCCCCGGGACCTCGTTGGCACTCAGGATCTTATTCTCGTGGACAACAAGGCTTGCTACCTCAGGGGTTTTCAGGGCATTCTGATCCCCGCCTGCTTTCCCATAGGCTTCAAGCATCGCTTCGTATTCCTTGACAACAACCATCCTTCTATACCCCCTCAATAGGCAGGTTGATGTGATCGCATACCTGACAATTCTGCTTGAACCACTGGCACATTTCCTTTGCCTCACCGGTGTTCATTATCTTTCCGGCACAAAGAACGGATACCCTGGGTGCTATTTCCACTGTCGTCTCGTTATGCGTGATTAAGAGGACAGAAGTGCCTTGCTGGCTCATCTCAACTATGCCGTTCATGATGTAGGGCAATGAGACTATATCTATGCCGGAATCGGGCTCATCCAAAACAGCGATTTTTGGCTTCATGGCTAAGACGGAGGCAAGCTCCACCCTTTTCCTCTCCCCTCCACTCAAACTCACATCGACTGCTCGATACAGATATTGCTGTGGATTGAGCCCAACCCTCAGCAGGCAATCTTCCACCTCGTCCAGTCCCAGATTTCTGCTTATCTCCAGATATTCCCTTATAGTCAGCCCTTCAAATCTCGCCGGCTCCTGCCAAGCCAGGGTTATCCCCATCTGCGCTCTTTGCCAGATTGTATATTTTGTGATATCTTTGCCCTCAAATATTATCTTTCCCGCGTCAGGGGTGTAATTTACTCCCATTATCAGGTATGCCAGCGTTGTTTTACCGGTTCCATTTACCCCTAATACGCCATGTATTTCCCCTGGCTCCACAGCCAAACTCAGACCATCAATGACCGACCTGCCATTGAACGTTAATTTGAGTTCCTGCAATTCTAAGATGTTCATACCAGCCCCTTTGTTATTCTATCACCTTACTTGGAAATTTTCACCTTACCCCAAAGCCCCATGCTATCCTCTTTGATGATGACCACCCCCTTTAGCCCCTCAATACCTTGGGCAAACTCGATTCCCTTTGGAATGTCAGCAACCTCTTTGATCAGGTTGCCGATGCCAGTAGCAGCAGCATCGGCAAGGGCGGCTGATGAGGACAGCACGATAACAGCGTCAGCAGAACCAAGGCTGAGGGAATGCCCTACGGTCCCAGAAGAGGTGCAAATCCCTAACGGTGTCTCCTCGGGCTCTATTTCTAAGACGACCTTCCCGGTGAAAGATGATTCCCCGGCATATATCCCGACCAATCTCAGCTTCGAGCTCTTGAGGAAGAGATCGCCGCCATTTTCTACAATGACCTCTGAGGAGAAGGCCAATAACTCCCGCCCCACATATTCAGCTATGGCCCCGGCTACCGTTGCCATGGGACCGACGCCAACCTTCTCAGCTGCCCACGACATCTCTTTTACCACCTGCGGGGCGTCCTTGGCCACGGGGAGGGGTTCTTGAGCCCTGAGGAATGACGGATGGCGCGCGATATAGTTCTCTATAGGGCTGCGGCATTTTATGATCGCCCTTAGCGCCTTTCTTTTCAGGTTCCGCCGCGCCCGAATATATAAATCCGTCTCTTTCACCATCGCGGTGAAGGAGACTAAGTCACTGTCCTTAACCCAGAGTCTGTAGGTCCTTGGCTGGTACATAGTCGATGACTAACCCCCCGAACCTTCTTTTTATATACCAAAAAGCACGCTTTGTAAAGGAGAGGTCAGATTATTGGAATCCATTGCCATGGTTTGGTAATATAAATCTGGGAAAAGGAGATGGCAAATAGCAAAGAGTCGATCCATCGTGGGCCAATGAGGACTGGCATTGCCAATGTCCCGCTTCACTATGGTAAGATGCCGCGCTGGCTCTTTGACCGGATGGTGAAGCTTGGCCGGGAGGTCACCTTGGCCATAATCATAGAATTTGGCCCTGAGGAGATGCTGCGCCGGATGGCTGACCCCTTTTGGTTCCAGGCCTTTGGCTGCGTATTGGGTTTTGATTGGCATAGTAGTGGTATGACCACCACCCTCTGTGCGGCCCTTAAAGAGGCGATCACGGGAATGGAAAGGGAATTGGGGTTATTCATCGCTGGAGGTAAGGGGCGAACCTCACGGCGGACCCCGCAGGAGATCTACCGCTTTGAGCCGGCCATCTCGGTGGATCCAGCAGGGTTGATTTACGCCAGCAGGATGGCTGCCAAGGTGGATAACGTAGCGCTCCAAGATGGCTATCAGCTTTATCATCATGTCTTTTTCTTCACTGCCGAAGGCTCGTGGGCTGTGGTTCAGCAGGGGATGAATGAGGGGACTCGCTATGCCCGTAGGTACCATTGGCTCAGTGAGAAGGTGGAGGACTTCGTGTGTGAACCCCATGCTGGCATCTGCTCTGAGGGTAGGGGGGAGGTGCTCAATCTGACAGCCAGCGAGAGCGCTCCCGCGCGAGCTACAATAACTCAACTTAGCTCGGAGGAAAAGCCAGAGAGGCTTTTGGCTGAGCTGAAAAGACTGAAGACATTAGACTTGCCACCACGGCATTATCTCCGCCTCGAGGACATCCATCCTGACAGACTGAGCAAAATCCTCCTCCATGTCTATGAGTATAGCCCGGAGAACTTCGAACGCCTGCTGGGGTTACAGGGAGTGGGACCGAAAACCGTTCGAGCACTCAGCTTGATTTCGGAATTGGTTTATGGCATCGCTCCCAGCTTCCGTGATCCAGCCCGCTACAGCTTTGCTCATGGGGGCAAGGATGGGCATCCCTTCCCCGTCGATCGAGAAACATATGATAAAAGCATTGCACTGCTTGGCGCAGCAGTGCAAAAGGCGAAGATAGGCAATAGAGAGAAGATAGAGGCCTTAAGGAGGCTAAGCCAAGCCGCGCTGTTGGGAAGGTAGGCTTTGAGGGTGATAGGGCAGCTTAGTATCTGCGTCTTTTGCCACCGAAGCCGCCACCTCTCCTGCCTTCGGAGCGAGGGCGTGCCTCACTGACATCGAGTGTTCGCTCGCGCAACAATTTGCCCTTGAGGCCATCAATTGCTGCCTGACCCTCAGCCCTGGTTGCCATCTCAACGAAGCCAAACCCTCTGGGCTGACCGCTATACTTGTCCTTGATGATGTTCACTGCTACTACCTGCCCAAAAGCCTCAAATTCCTGTCGCAATTCCTCCTCGGTGACCTCACGCGATAGATTACCGACGTAGATATTCATGCCATTAACTCTTTATTATAGATTTGCGGAGGCCGGGAGAACTCCCGGCCTCCTTTGCTTGCTCCGATTATCACCGGTTGGTCAATCTGATCTTGTCGTAGCAATCACTGCAATAGACCGGCCTGCCCTCTCGAGGCTGAAACGGTACTTGTGTTTCTTTGCCACACTGAGCGCACACTGCGGGGAACATTTGGCGTCCGAGTCTGCTATACCCGGTGCGCTCTGCTCTCCTTGCCTCGCGGCAGGAAGGACAGCGCTTGGGCTCGTTAGTATACCCTTTGGCGGCGAAGAACTCTTGGTCAGCGACGCTGAAGACGAAGGTAGCACCGCAATCGGAACACTCGAGCAACTTGTCCACATAAGCCATGAGATGACCTCCTTTCTTGTGTATTTAGCTAAAGTTCGGTCATCCTAAGCCTGTGGACAACTTATGGGGAAGCCGACAGGGGCTGATAACCTGAACCGTTAACGT
>CAZMKJ010000020.1:0-17785 GCA_964567075.1 uncultured Dehalococcoidia bacterium | reverse complement strand
AACTTGCCGCCATTACAATTGCTAATTTCTTCCTCACCATTTATCACCTCCTTTCTACAGAAGGCATAGTACCAGCTTTAGACTTTTCCTGTCAAATTACGTGGACTTCATTATGCCGCGGGGGACAGTTTGCCAATACCCCCTACTCCCTTAGTGAGCATTTTTGAGAAACAAAAAGAGAGGGAATGACTCCCTCTCCCTTTTGTTTTGCTCTTTGTTTTAGCTTATTCCCCGTATAAAGCCTGACAGCCCTTTACCTCGCCTATTTCCTTTTCCGTCAGTACTTTGCCGCGTATTGTACCATGGGGGGCGCAGTTTGTCAATACCTCATCTAATCCGTTGCCGTTTCCGGAGGCAACGGGGCTTCGAACAGGGCTTTGAGCTCCTCCCCTTCCAGGGTTTCCTTGGCGATCAATTCTTTAGCCACTTGGTGGAGCTTACCCTTATTCTCAGTCAAGATCTCCCTAGCCGTATCATAGGCCTGGCTGATGATGTTGTGAACCTCATTATCGATCTCATCGGCTATCTTGTCACCGTAGTCCCTCTCCTCGTGGAGCTCCTTGCCCAAGAAGACCAGCTCTTCCTTCCTGCCGAAAGTGCGAGGTCCGAGCTTATCACTCATGCCATAAGTAGTAACCATCCTGCGCGCCAGCTTGGTTGCCTGCTCCAGATCGCTTGCCGCCCCCGTGGTCATCTCACCGAAGACAAGAGCTTCGGCGGCGCGACCACCGAGGGTGGTGGCAAGGACGTCATTCAACTGGGACCGGGTCCAGTACTGACGATCCTCGGTGGGCAGAAGCCTGGTATAGCCACCCATTATGCCTCGGGCTACTATGGAGATCTTATGCACCGGGTCGGCATGGGGCAGCATCCTCGCTGCTAAGGCATGCCCTGATTCGTGATAAGCGGTGATCTCCTTTTCCCGCTGGCTTATCAGCCGGCTCCTCCTCTCCGGTCCGGCGATGACCCGGTCTATCGACTCCTCCAATTCGGTGAGCCCGATAGCATTCTTATCGCGCCTGGCGGCTAAGATGGCGGCTTCGTTCACTAAGTTAGATAGATCAGCACCGCTGAAGCCGGGGGTTAGTTTAGCTATAGTCTCCAGATTGACATCCGGTTCCAGTACCTTGCCCTTGGCGTGAACTTCAAGTATCGCCTTACGCCCGTTGATATCGGGCTGATCCAAGACCACCCTGCGGTCAAAGCGACCGGGGCGCAGCAGCGCCGGGTCAAGGATATCAGGTCGGTTAGTGGCCGAGATGACGATGACATTAGTGCTGGTGTCGAAGCCGTCCATCTCGGCTAAGATCTGATTGAGCGTCTGCTCCCGCTCATCATGTCCCCCACCAAGCCCGGCACCACGGTGCCGCCCTACGGCATCGATCTCGTCGATGAAAACGATGCAAGGCGAACTCTTTTTCGCCTGCTCAAACAGGTCACGAACTCGGGCAGCGCCGACACCGACGAACATCTCCACAAATTCGCTGCCGCTGATGGAGTAAAATGGCACCCCGGCCTCCCCAGCTACCGCCTTGCTCAGCAGCGTCTTCCCTGTCCCCGGGGGACCGACAAGGAGCACCCCCTTGGGAATCCGTGCCCCCAACGAGGTGAACTTCTGCGGCGTCTTCAGGAATTCAACCACCTCATGGAGCTCCTGTTTTGCCTCTTCAACCCCGGCGACATCGGCAAAGGTGACGCTGGGGCGATTGCCGCTGAACAGGCGAGCCCGACTGCGGCCAAAACTCATTGCTTGTTGACCACCAGTCTGCGCCTGACGGAAGAGGAAGAACAACAGAAAGCCGATAAACAGCAACGGCAACAAAAACAGGAGCAAAGTAGTGCCATACTTGTCCCAGAAACCAGGCTCTGGCGGCGCCACTATGCTAATATTATCTATCGCCTCTACATCCGCGTTGGTGATAAACCCTTCCCCAATCCAGCCATCAAGGAGCTCATTTATAGTCTGGCCGCCAATGTAACAACTATAAGTGCCATCGGCAGTTACCACCGTAAGCTCCTCGCCCTGCTGCTCGATGCTTGTAACTTCATGTGCTGCTATTTTCTCCCTCAAATCACTGGTAGACATTGTAGGAAGCACCTCACCACCCGGTCTCCAAAACATAAGGAAAACCAGGGCCACCAGTGCCACTATGACGAACAGCCAGATAAAGCTACGTCGAAACAACTTCAACCTCACCTGTGCCTATATGATTATAGCAAAAAGCCCAGCAAATAGAAAGTAGAGCGATTTGCTAAAGCAGCCACCACGCCAACCTGCCAATGATCAAAAGCAAGACGATAGCTATCACTGGCGTTATATCCATCACCCCAATCCTGGGGATTATTCTCCGCAGTGGCATCAGAATGGGCTCGGTGATTCGATAGAGGATGACAACCAAAGGGTTGCTTGGATTTGCGGTAAACCAGGAGACAATGGCTCTGAGAAGGATGACGATGGTCAGCACCCAGCAAAGGATGTATATGAAATAGCCCCAGTCGAACGTCACCCCTTACCACCTCGAGCTAAAGCCTTTGCCTTCTCATGGGCGGCGATGACCGCTTGGGCTAAGATAGCCCTCGCCCCTCCTTCCTCAAGCCGGAGCAGACCCTCGGCTGTTGTCCCCCCGGGTGAGGTCACCATGTTGCGCAGCTCCGCCGGGTGCTTGCCACTTGCCTGCGCCAGCCGCACCGATCCCAGCATAGTCTGTAACACGAGTTCCTTTGCCAGCTCTAAGGGTAATCCGATATGCACCGCAGCCTCAATGAGTGCCTCAACGACAAGGAAGATATAAGCAGGGCCACTGCCGCTCACTGCGGTCGCCATATCGATATATCTCTCATCGCTGACATAAATCTCCTTGCCCAGCGCTGCCAGAATGGTTCGTACCCTTTCTCTCTGGGCTGGGCTCACCGCCTCAGTGGCGGTCCAGATACAGACCCCTTCTCCAACCTGAACCGCGATATTGGGCATCACCCGGGCTACCGGGTCATGCCCCAAGCCTTCGCTGATGGTTTTGCTGCTGGCTCCAGCGACAATAGAGAGCACCAGCTGGTTTGGTCGAAGCTTGCCCCTGAGCTCAGCTAAAACCTCGCTCAGGGATTGAGGTTTAACAGCTAAAATCATAACATCGCAATCTATGGCGCTAAGATTATCACCAGTACATTGGACGCCATACTTCTCCGCTAAAGCTTTGCGCCGGGCTTGGTCGATATCGCTGACCAGAATAGCCCCGGCTTCCACCACCTTCCTATTGAGCAGCGCCGAGACCATAGCCCCCCCCATCATCCCGCCCCCGATGAAGGCTATTTTCATACCTTATCCCTTTCTGCCTTAACGGCCTTTTAATCCCCGTCGGAAAGCCACTGTCGCCAAAAAAGCCGCGGTAATTATAGGCACGCCGCTGGAGATAACCAGGTATATACCTGCGTCCACTTGCTTCACCGCCAGATACAAGCCAATGCCACCACAAGCAAATCCAATCCCCGTGATGAGGAAACATAATAGCCAGAGATTTCGGCTCCTCATTGCCGGGGCCCAAAAATAGCGCGACCGATGCGGACTATAGTGGCTCCCTCTTCGATGGCGACCTCGAAGTCATCGGTCATGCCCATCGAAAGCTGCTCCAGCCCTAACGAGTCCCTGAGCTGGCGTAGCCGCCGAAATACCGGGCGCACCTGTTCCTGGTCTTCAACCAAAGGGGCGATGGTCATCAGCCCCTT
Organism: uncultured Dehalococcoidia bacterium; assembly: GCA_964567075.1. GTDB lineage: Bacteria > Chloroflexota > Dehalococcoidia > SZUA-161 > JAUWZY01 > JAUWZY01. The sequence goes on along the minus strand of CAZMKJ010000020.1, from coordinate 14,065 downwards.
TATCTCCAGATTGGGCAGCTCCGAGATCTGCTCGATCGCCGAGGCGAGTTCTTCTTCAGCGAAGCCAAACTTGCTTTCCTCGCCAGCGATATTAACCTCGAGCAGAATGGGGATTGTCCGCTCGGCGCGGTGGCTCAACACCTCAGCCAGCCTTACCGAGTCAACGCTGTGGATTATGTCAAAAAGCTCCAGCGCCGTTTTCGCTTTATTAGTTTGCAGATGCCCCACCATGTGCCAGGTGGGGTGGGGATTGAGGTTTCCCAGCAGGGGCAGCTTAGCCACTGCCTCCTGGATGCGGTTTTCGCCGAAGTGCCTGATGCCGGCTTGGAAAGCAGCCTCGATTTGAGCCGGCGCTATGGTCTTGGTCACCACCACCAGAGTCACCTCATCACGCGAGCGCCCGACCTTCTCACAAGCTCCAGCGATGCGCTTTTCCACTTCTTGGACGTTGTGTTCGATATCCAATCGTTCCTTCAGCACTTAGTGTAGCCGCAGGCGGGGCAGATGAAGCAGCCTTCCTGATAGACCAGCAGCCCACCGCACTCCGGGCACTGCCCTCCCAGGTTGGCGGCAAACTCCAGGTCTCCGCCTTTTTGCTCGGCAGCCTCGGGCACAGCCTCCCCCTTGAGCTGCCGCTCCAGCACCCCGCCGATGGCATCAGCGCAGGAGAGCACAGCGCGGCCGGTGTCCCAGGCAATGGAAGGGCACCTGATGCCCTTGAGGTGCTTTACAATCGACTCCACGTCAACTCCGGATCTGAGCGCCAGGGAGATAAGCCTGGTTATCGCCTCCAGTTGCGCCGAGGCACAGCCACCGGCCTTGCCCAGGCTGGCAAACAACTCGCAGATGCCCCGTTCATCGGAGTTCACCGTGATATAGATATTGCCGCAGCCAGTGGTCACTCTTTCCGTGACCCCGGTGGTGGCTGTTGGTCGCTCCCTCGGCGTCACCTTAGCCCTCTCACCAAAGCTCAAAACCTGTGTCTCCCGGCTCCGGTCCCGATAGATGGTTATCCCCTTGCAGCCTTCCTTATAGGCAAGGAGATAGGCCTGCGCCACATCATCCCTGCTGGCGTGATAGGGGAAGTTGATCGTCTTGGACACGGCGTTATCGGTATGCCTCTGGAAAGCGGCTTGCATCCTGACATGCCACTCGGGGGCGATATCGTGGGAGGTGACAAAGAGCCGCTGCACCCACTCGGGCACTTCGGCCATCCCGTGGACGCTGCCTTTTTCCGCCAGGGTTCTTACCAGCTCCTCGCTATAGAATCCCTCCCGCCTGGCGACCTGCTCAAACTGGGGGTTTACCTCCAAGAGTTGAGCACCCTCCAGTATATTGCGCACATAGCTCAGGGCGAACAGGGGCTCAATGCCGCTGGAGCAGCCAGCGATGAGGCTCAGGGTTCCGGTGGGGGCGATAGTGGTTCTGGTGGCGTTCCTGACCCTGGGAGCATCAGGATTATCATAGATGCTGCCGGCAAAGGCGGGGAAGAGCCCTCGCTCCTCAGCCAGCGCCACCGAAGCCGCAGTGGCTTTTTCCTCGATAAACTCCATAATGGTCTCGGCGGTGTTGAGCGCCTCCTCGCTATCATAAGCTATCCCCAGCTCTATCAGCATATCGGCAAAGCCCATGATCCCGAGCCCGATCTTCCTCGTCGCTTTGGTCCTCTCCTCTATCTCGGGCAAGGGAAACTTGTTGACATCGATCACATTATCCAAGAAGCGAACGGCAAGCCACACCGTCCTCTCCAGCTTGTCCCAATCTATCTGCAACGCCCCATCCTCGAGGCAGAGCATCTTCGCTAAATTGATTGAGCCTAAATTGCAGGACTCAAAAGCGAGTAATGGCTGCTCGCCGCAGGGGTTGGTGCTTTCGATAGCTCCCAGCTTTGGCACCGGGTTATCCCTGTTTATCCGGTCCAAGAATATAAGCCCCGGGTCACCAGTCAGCCAGGCCATATCCACCATCCTATCGAAGACCTCCTTGGCATTGAGCTGGCCCATCACCTCTTTTGTCCTCGGATTGATCAGCTCGTAATCAGCCCCAGCCTCTATCTTCTTCATGAAATCCTCGGTCACCGCTACCGAGAGATTGAAGTTGGTGAAGGCAGTGGGGTCCCCCTTGGCCTCGATGAACTTGAGGATATCGGGGTGGTCTACGTTCAAGATAGCCATATTAGCGCCACGACGCATCCCACCCTGTTTGATGACATCGGTGGCGGTATCAAAGGCCCGCATAAAGGAGACAGGGCCGCTGGCCACCCCTCCCGTGGAGCCCACCCGGTCCTTCTCCGGCCTCAGCCTGGAGAAGGAAAAGCCGGTGCCGCCGCCGCTCTTATGGATCAGGGCAGTATGCTTTACCGCATCGAAAATCGATTCCATGGAGTCTTCCACCGGAATGACAAAGCAAGCTGAAAGCTGCCCCAGCTCCCGGCCCGCATTCATCAGCGTTGGCGAGTTGGGCAAGAACTCGAGGTCAGCCATCATTTGATAGAATTCCTTCTCCCTGGACCCGACATCGGCATTGGGGTCATAGATCAAATCGGCACTGGCTACATGCCGGGCCACGCGGTGGAACAATTCATCCGCTGTTTCCACAACCTTTCCCTCGCTATCCTTTTCCAGATACCTGCGCTGCAAAACCACTTTAGCGTTGGCGGTCAATTCTATAGCCTCAGTTGGCTCCGGCCCTCTCTTTTCCCCTTGTCTCTCCACAAGGAGCTCCCGGGCCAGGGTCTGGATCTCGGCCTCAGAAATGGGACGCTTTGGCACCTGGGGAGCCAGATGCTCCATCCCGGGCAGGGGTTGACTGCGCTCCAGCCTGCCGATGACCTGCTCGGCGAGCTGCTCCACCAAGTCCCGGTCTGAGAGCCCGAGGGACTCGGCAGCAGCGAAGATAGCACGGGCCACCCGATTCTTGAGCTGGCGTTCTGCTTTGCTATTTCTTTTGCCAAGTCTGGTAGCCATGGCTTTCGCCTCCTACAAGGTGCTGCCCCTCCTCTAAGGCGCTGAGTTCCTTCTTCGGCAGCAAGGGCAATTGACTTCCGGCGATTAAGGTATCCACTTCTTGCTTCAGGCTCCCGATATCGGCGAAGGCTCGATACACGCTGGCGAAGCGGATATAAGCGATATCATCCAGCTTCCTTAGCCGCTCCATAACCATCTCGCCCACCACCGAGCTCGGCACCTCAGCTTGGCCCAAGCGGCGAAGCTCAGACTCAATGTCATCAACCAGCTTCTCTATGGTGCCAATGGGCAGGGGGCGTTTCTCACAAGCCTTCCTAATCCCGGTGAGCAGCTTGTGGCGGCTGAATTCCTCACGCCGCTCATCCTTTTTCACGATGACCAGGTTTAGGTCTTGCACCCGCTCATAGGTGGTAAATCTGGAGCCGCAGTTAAGGCACTGCCGACGGCGCCTGATCCCCTGGGCCACACCTCGGGAATCGGTCACCTTGGAATCCTTATAGCCGCAATAGGGACATCTCATGTCAAGATATTGTATTTTCCCACTACATTATCACAAAATGTAGGGAATGTCAAGGGTTTGGGCCGAAAAAGGCGGGAAGCCCAAAGGGCTCCCCGCTACCTTAGTTGCCAAGCACTTTATTTACGCTGCTATCACTTTCGTGGCGGGCGACGACGCAGGAAGGTTGGGGTATCTAATTTCTCCTCTTCCTCTAAAAACTTGAGCAACTGACGCATCTCCTCCGCCTTAGGCAGGGCAGCTTTCCTCTTTGCCGAGAACCCGGTGGCGATAAGGGTCAATCGGACCTCGTTCTCCATTTTGGGGTCATAGACCGCACCGAAGATGATGTTTGCCTCGGGATCGACTGCGCTTCCGATGATCTCAGCGGCCTGATTGACTTCATGAAGGGTAGTGTGACCAATGTCCCCGGTGATGTTGAACAGGACAGATGTTGCCCCCTGGATGGAGACATCGAGCAACGGGCTGCTGACAGCGGCTTGAGCAGCGTCTCGGGCTCGATCACGACCGCCGGCTTGTCCGATGGCCATCCAGGCAGGACCGGCATCCTTCATCACCGCTCTGACATCGGCAAAGTCGAGGTTGATGACCCCCGGGGTTGTGATGATCCCGCTGATCGCTTGCACGCCCTGACTCATGACATCGTCCACCATCCTGAAGGCGTCATCCATCAGTAAGTCCGGATCGCAGACGGCCAGTAGCCGTTCATTGGGGATGATGATCACGGTATCAATCTTTTCCAACAGGCGAGCGATGCCTTCCTCAGCCACCTTTAGTCGCCTTCCCCCTTCAAAGGCGAAGGGTTTGGTGACGATGCCGACGGTCAGGATCTCCGCTTCTTTGGCCAGCTCAGCGACCACCGATATTGCCCCGGTGCCGGTGCCACCGCCCATGCCAGCAGCGAGGAACAGCATATCGCAGCCACCCATAATCTCTCGCAAGAGGTCGCGGCTCTCCTCTGCTGCCGCCAACCCCATTTCAGGGTCACCGCCGACACCAAGGCCTTTGGTCAGCCTTGGCCCGATCTGAACCCTGTTCGGGGCTTCGGCATAGAGTAATGCCTGGGCATCGGTGTTCACCGCGATAAATTCCACCCCCCCGATTCCCTCGCGAACCATTCTGCTCACGGCATTGCTGCCACCCCCACCAAGCCCCAGAACCTTGATCTTAGCCAATCTGGGAACGAATTCTGCTTCAAACATGGTCTCCCCCTTTCTTCCCGGGCTTACTTCTCCCTCTTGGGTGAACTGAAACATGCTATCCCCTCCTGAACAACTTCATAATTTCACCCCGGCTCCTCCTGAACCACCTCCTCATAGCTTCAACCGGGCTTGGAGGCTTGAGTTCTTCAGCTTTCCACCACACCTCGGCACCATGTTTTGCCCCCCAGAGCAAGAGCCCAACGCTGGCAGCATAGGCCGGGTCATAAAGGATATCGGCAGGGCCAGCTACCTCCCTGGGCAGTCGCACCCGCGTGGGAAGCCCCGATATCTCTTGAGCTAAGGCCTCGATGCCGGGCAGGTTCGCGGTGCCGCCAGTTAGGATCAGGCCAGCGGGGGCTGCGATTTCATATTCATGGCTTGCTATCTCGGCAAAGATCATCCTGAACATCTCCTCAGCCCGGGCGCTGACCATTTCGAGGAACTCTCGAGCGGAGACGGTATAGCCATTCCCAAGGTTGATTGTTCCCTCCATCTCATAACCTGGGGTCACATTGCCAAACCTTATCTTCGCCTCCTCAGCTACCTCGAATGGGATGCCTAAGCCGATGGAGATGTCCCTGGTCATCTGATAGCCACCTATGGGCAGGGCAGCAGAATGCCAAACACCCCCTTGCTTGAACAGCGCAATGTCTGCGGTGCCACCACCGATATCGGCCAGGAGGGCACCGATCTCCTTTTCCTCCTCGGTCAATACCGCCTCGCCGGCAGCCACCGCCCCTGGGATCATGTCCTCAACCTCCATCCCAGCGCCGCGAACGCAGTCCACCAGGTTGCGGACGGCGGTCGCCGAAGCAGTGACCAAATGGGTATCGGCGTCCAGCCTGAAACCATGCATCCCCACTGGATCTTTAACTTCGACGTGACCATCGAGGATATAGTAGCGAGGGATAATGCGCACCAGCCTCCTATCGCCGGGGATGGTGATACTGGTGCTTTGGGCAACCGCTTTCCTCACATCCTCGGGAGACACCAAGCGACTGCGCCGGAAGATACCTACCGTCCCCCGGTTGTTGACAGAACGAAGGTGCCTGCCGGTGATACTGACAAAGGCCGATCTCATCTCGATGCCGCTGGTGCTTTGCGCCATTCTCACCGACTCTTGAATTGACCTCTGCACCTCATCGATGTCGACCACAACCCCCTTATGCATCCCTCTGCTGGGAACGACACCAACTCCCGAAACCGCCATCATCCCAGCTTCGTCAATCTCGGCGATGATACTACAGATCTTACTCGTGCCGATGTCTATAACCTGAAAGTTCTTCGGCATTTACCCCTCCTTTCCGTTGCCCACCTTAGCCATGATTATATCAGTTCCCCGTTTCAATTTCTACACCGGGGGCAATGCGCTCGGCGACCCTGAGCCGAGCGCTACGACTTCTTGGGTTGGCTCGAACCTCATCCACAGCGGGCCTGATCGCTTTCTTGGTTATCAGCTTTAAGGTAGGGCTATGGCCGCAGACACATACCGCTGTGCCTGGAGGGCAGAGGCAGCCCTGAGCTTCTCGGCGCAGAAAGCCCTTGACCAAGCGATCCTCCAGTGAATGAAAGCTAATAACCACCAGCCTGCCACCGAGGTCGAGAATGTGCACCGCTTGCTTCAATGCTAACTCTAAGCTCTCCAGCTCCTTATTTACTGCGATACGTAATGCCTGAAAGGTCCTCGTTGCTGCATGGATTTTGTGCCGCACTCTAATCACCCGCTCCACCACCCGGACAAGCTCGCCGGTGCTCCTTATCGGCCGGCTTTGCACTATCTGCCGCGCTATTTGCCGACCCCTTCGCTCCTCGCCATATCGCTGCAATATCCCAGCCAGTGCTTCCTCAGGGAAGGTATTGACTATATCGGCTGCGGTCAGCTCTTGCTCTGGACTGAAGCGCATATCCAAAGGTGAGTCATGTTGGAAGCTGAAGCCACGATTTCTGTCCTCGAGCTGCAGTGTAGACATCCCCAAATCGAACAGAATGCCATGTACCGGACGAGACCCGAATCTATTGCAGATATCCTCCAGATAGCGGAAGTTATCTTGAACCAAAATTAAGCTGCCGTCATAGTGCTTCAGCCTCTCCGCAACTGCTCTTATCGCTTCAAGGTCAGCATCGATGCCGAGGAGATGTCCCCCCGGGGCACATCGCTCCAATATCGCCTCAGCATGCCCCCCGGTGCCGATAGTGCAATCGATATACCACCCATCGCGCCGCACCTGCAGCGCCTCGATGCTTTCCCTAACCAGAACTGGCTTATGAACAGGGTTTTCCATCAACTACAATTGGTAATAATTTAACAATAACCCTCTCTTTTTGTCAATACTTTTACAAAATTGGACTATTTGCAGTTAGCAGCTGATATGTTATGATAAGGGGAAGTTGGCAAAGGATAATCAGTAGATGTTTACCGTGGGCATATTGACCATTAGTGATAAGGGTTGGCGAGGGGAACGGGAAGACAAAAGCAGTGAGGTGATCAGGGAGATGGCCTCTAGACTTGGGGCCCAGGTGGCAGAATATGACATCGTGCCCGATGAGCGGGATTTTATCTCGCGCAGGCTAATGGAATGGGCTGATGCCGGCACCCTGGATCTGGTGCTTACCACTGGAGGCACAGGCCTAGCTGAGCGCGATGTCACCCCTGAGGCTACCTTAGCCGTAATCGATACGCTTGTCCCTGGACTGGCTGAGGCGATGAGAGTGGAGACACTGAAGAAGACCCCCTTAGCTATGCTCAGCCGAGCAGTAGCAGGCATCCGCAATAGGACCCTTATTATCAATCTCCCCGGGAGCCCCAGGGGGGTCGAGGAGTGTCTTCAGGCTATACTCCCAGCTTTGCCCCATGCCATAGAGGTGATCAAGGGAGAGGCGGGCGAATGTGCCTCTCGGGAGGATCTGCCCCATGCGCATTGACATCATCACCTTGTTCCCCAATATGTTCGCTGGCCCTTTCGCTGAAAGCATTATCGGGCGTGCCATTGAGCACCACCTGGTCACCATCGTGGCCCACGACCTTCGGGACTATGGGCTGGGAAAGCACCGCGTGGTCGATGATCGCCCCTATGGTGGTGGCCCGGGGATGGTGCTGAAGCCGGAGCCATTATTTGAACTGGTGGAGAGGATAAAGGGAGGAGATAGGGTTCCCGTTATTCTCCTCAGCCCACAAGGCAGGCTCTTCGGTCAAAAGGTTGCCTGGGAGCTGGCAACCCATGAGCAGCTGGTTCTCATTTGTGGCCATTATGAGGGAGTGGACGAGAGGGTCCGTGAGCATCTGGTCAGCGATGAGGTCAGCATCGGCGATTATGTGCTTACTGGTGGCGAGTTGGCAGCCATGGTGGTGGTCGATGCTGTAGTGCGACTTTTGCCCGGCGTCCTCGGCTCCGAGGAATCACCGAGAGATGATTCCCATGCCAGCGGGCTTTTAGGATACCCGCAGTACACCCGGCCTCAAGTTTATCGCGGCTGGGCTGTGCCCCAGGTTTTGCTCTCGGGGAACCATAGCCAGGTTGCCCGCTGGCGACGCGAGCAATCCCTGCTCCGCACCCTGGCTCGCCGCCCTGACCTTCTGGAAAAGGCAGATCTGTCCGCTGAGGAAAGGCGATTCATAGAAACGATAAAGAGGTAAGACATGGACATCAGCTCTTTAGTCGAGGTTGAGCCAAACCCCAATATCCCCGAGATCAGCCCCGGCGATACAGTTAGGGTTAAGTTCAAAGGGGGAGCGACAGGACGCGAGCGAGCTCAGGTCTTTGCGGGGACGGTGATCCGAGTGCGCCGTAGCGGAGCCGGGACTAACTTCACAGTGAGGCAGCTGTTTCACGGAGTTGGAGTGGAGCGAACGTTCCCTTTGTACTCGCCTCTTTTGGAACAGGTTGAGGTCTTGAGCCATGGTAAGGTTCGTCGGGCAAAGCTATACTACCTCAGGGGTCTGAGTAGGAAGAAGGCCCGGCTCAAGGTCAAGGCCAAAGCAAAGGGATGAACTATGCTGAGGTGGCGGTAAACTCTCCCCTGGCACAGCCAAGAACCTTCTGCTATGCCATACCTCCAGATATGTTCGTTTCCGTGGGACAGGCGGTGTGGGTCCCTTTTGGTCCCCGCATGGTCCAGGGCTTAGTCTTCGCCGTGAGCGAGGAGCCCGCAGTAGAGGAGACCAGGGAGATAGCAGAACTCATCGACCCCCGCCCCATGCTCTCCCCTCATCAGGTTGAACTTGCCCGCTGGCTCAGCGAGCGCTATCTGTCGCCCCTTTTTGACGCTGCCGCTTCGATGTTGCCCCCAGGTTTTGAGCGCAGGGTTCTCACCTTCATCGAGCCCGTTTCCAGCCCCTCCGAGGCCGCTTTGGCCTCGCTCAACGCCAAGCAGAGGGAAATGCTCCTCCTTCTTCAGCGAAGGGGGAAGGTGGAATTGGGGCAGCTCAAGAGAAAGCTCAAGAGAGAAAAAGTTGACCTCGTTATCGATCAGCTGCTGCGCAAAGGGTTAGTGACCAAGACCAAGGAGCTGGAGAGGGTTAAAGTAAGCCCTAAGCTGGTGCCATATCTCGGCTTAGCCGTCGGCGCCGAGCGAGCTCGGCAGGAGATCCCCGTTCTCGATAAGAGAAGGGCTTACCAGCAGGCGAAACTGCTCGAGCTGATCGCAGAGTCTGGCCTCATCTCCCTTTCTGAGGTCAAGCGTCTCGGTTTTTCCACCTCAGTGGTTCAAGCTCTGAAGGAGAAGGGGCTTATTGCTGTGGAGCAGCTCAGGGTTCAGCGCGACCCTTTAGCCCACCGCAGCTTCGAGAAAACAACCCCACCCAAGCTGACCCCGGCTCAAGAGGCAGCTTGGCACGAGATCCGAGAGAGCCTGAGGAGGTTATCCTCTGCTGAGCACCGAAATGGGACTGCGGTGTTCCTGCTTCACGGTGTCACCGGCAGTGGCAAGACCGAGATTTACCTTGATGCCCTGGACCAGGCTATCTCCCTGGGAAGGCGAGCCATCGTCCTCGTCCCCGAGATCGCCCTGACCCCGCAGACGATAGGTCGTTTTTCCGCCCGCTTCCCGGGCAGGGTAGCCGTGCTCCACAGCAAGCTCTCCCTGGGCGAGCAATTCGATGAGTGGCAGCGGATAAGGGATGGCGCCTTCGATGTCGTCATCGGCTCCAGAAGCGCCGTCTTCGCCCCCCAGCCAGACCTCGGGCTCATCGTCATCGATGAGGAGCATGAATGGACTTATAAGCAGCAGGAGCAGTCCCCCCGGTATCATGCCCGAGAGGTAGCCATAAAACTGGCCGAGCTCACCGGCTCAGCAGTGATCCTGGGCAGCGCCACCCCCGATCTGGAAAGCTATCATCGAGCTCAAATCGGCGACTATCGGCTGCTCCAGCTCCCAGAGAGGATTGCTCAGGCCAGCCTGCCCAAGGTGGAGATTGTCGACATGCGCCAGGAGCTGAAACAAGGCAATAGGAGCATCTTCAGCCGCTCGCTTTTCCAGGCCATCACCAAGGCTTTGACTGCTGGCGAGCAAGTGATACTGTTCCTCAACCGCAGGGGTACTGCTTCCTTTGTCCAGTGCCGGGATTGTGGCTTTGTCCTTCGCTGCCGCCGCTGTGATATCTCGCTGACCTATCATGGCACGCAGGATAGCCTAATTTGCCATCAGTGCAGTTATAAGATGCCCGTCCCCCGTATCTGCCCCAACTGCTTCAGCAGGCGGATAAAATTCCTCGGCATCGGCACCCAAAGGATAGCAGAAGAGGTGGCAAAAGCCTTCCCCCAGGCCAGGCTACTGCGCTGGGATCGCGATGTCACCAGAGGCAAGTATAGCCACGAGGAGATCCTGGATAGATTCCTCGCTCACGATGCCGATATCCTTATCGGAACCCAGATGATCGCCAAGGGGCTCGATCTCCCCTTGGTCACCCTGGTTGGCGTGATCAATGCCGATATCGGGCTCTACTTCCCCGATTTTCACTCCTCTGAGCGCACCTTCCAGATCCTGACTCAGGTGGCGGGCAGAGCGGGGAGGGGCACATTGGGGGGCAGGGTTATCATGCAATCCTATAGCCCGGAGCACTATGCCATCGAGGCCGCGGCAGAGCATGACTACCACGCTTTTTATGAAAGGGAATTCGCCTTTCGCCGCCAGCAGGGCACTCCCCCTTTCAATCGCCTCGCCCGCCTCGTCTATTCCCACACCAATGCCACCCTGTGCCAGAGGGAGGCGGAGCGCATGCAGCGAGTGCTTAAGGCTGAGATAGACTCCTGGGGACTTCCCCAGACCAGCTTAATCGGCCCCGCTCCAGCCTATACTCAGCGAGTGCGCGGCAGGTACCGCTGGCAGATAATCATTCGCAGCCCCGACCCGTTAACCATCCTCTGTCAAGTGCCTATCCCCCAAGGCTGGGTGGTGGACATCGACCCTATCAGCCTGATTTGAACCTCGCATTGACACCCCTATTGGCTGTTGCTTATACTTAATTCTGTAATGGCGATCTTGCCCATCCTTTCCTCTGACAATCCGGTACTGCGCCAGAAGGCAAAGCGAGTCTCAGCCATCGATGGCTCGATCCAGAGGCTCATCGACGATATGATTGAGACCTTGCAAGCCGCCCCTGGGCTTGGGCTTGCTGCACCCCAGGTTGGCGTCTCCCTTCGAGTGATGGTCATCCAGCTCCCGGAGAGGGAACCACTTGTCCTGATTAATCCCGAGGTGGTGAGGAGGTCTGGTGAGCGTGAGGTGGTTGAGGGCTGCCTCAGCGTCCCGGGCTATCAAGGAAGCATAAAGCGCTCGCTCTCGGTCACGGTCAAGGGGCGAGACCGCCGTGGCAGGGAGGTGAGGAGAAAGGCTAAGGAGCTTTTGGCCCAAGCCTTGGAGCATGAGATAGACCACCTCAATGGCATCTTGTACATCGACCATCTGGAGGGCATGGACAAGCTCTATCGCATTGAGCCCGGAGCTGAAGCGGCAGGACTGTGAAACAGGCGAAATTCTTCGTCGACCCCAAAATAGCCTCATTCTTAGCCCAGTTGGCAGGATTTCTGTCGCGGCAGGGCGTCCAGCCCTATCTCGTTGGCGGTTATGTCCGGGATGGGCTTATGGGGCGCGCCACAGGCGACATCGACATTGCAGTGGCTGGCGAGGCATTGTCAATAGCTCGCCAGGTAGCGGATGTCTTCCGAGGCAGGTCCGTGGTGCTGGACGAGATAAATAAGGTAGCCAGGGTGGTCTTCCCCGAGGAGCGATGGCATCTCGACTTCTCGGCGATGAGGGGCGACATCGAGCAGGACCTTGCCCATCGAGATTTCACCATAGATGCCATGGCCATCAGCTCGAACCAAATCGCAGGCGGTTGGTCCCAAGTGCAGCTCATCGACCCCTTTGCTGGCTCCCGCGATCTTGAGCGCGGTTTGATCAGGGCAGTGAGCAACTCCACATTCGAAGAGGATCCGCTGCGCCTTCTTCGAGCGGTTCGCCTCGAGGCCGAGCTCGGCTTCACTATCGACGACGCTACCGAATCCCTGATCAAAGACCATTGCCAGCTCATCGTCAATATCAGCGGGGAACGAATCCGTGACGAGCTCTGTTACATTCTGGCCACTGCCAGGGCGGCAAGCTCCCTGTGCCGCCTCGATCAGCTGGGACTACTATTTATGATAGTCCCCGAGCTCAGCGCAACCAAGGGAGCAACCCAGCCCAAGGAGCACTTCTGGGATGTCTTTGAACATTCCTTGCACACTGTTGCCGCCGCCGAGCGCTTGCTGCAAACCCTGGCTCAGGGTCGGGATGAGATTTTGCCCCTCACTCCTTGGTCTTCCGCTATCGCCGAGCACTTTGACCAGGAAGTAAGTGCCGGTAGAAGTAGAAGGGTGCTCCTCAAGTTAGCGGCGCTGTTCCACGATATGGCAAAGCCTATGACCAAGAGCATAGAGAAAAATGGCAAGGTTCGCTTTTTGGGACATGGCAAGGAGGGCGCTGAGATGGCAGCCTCCGTCATGGAGAGGCTCCGCTTCAGCTCCCGGGAGATAAAGATGGTAGCAAAGATGGTAACATACCACCTCCGCCCTGGGCAGCTCTCCAACACCAATGACATGCCCACCCACCGTGCCATCTACCGCTATTTTCGCGATACCGCCGATGTTGGCATCGATACTCTGTTTTTGAGCCTCGCCGACCATTTGGCAACCCGAGGCCCCATGCTCGACCCCGAGGAGTGGCAACGAGACGTGCAAAAGACCCAGTATATCATCTCCAAGTGGTTTGAGGAGCAGGCTGTGGTGCTACCTCCCAAGCTGATCAGCGGCCACGACTTAATTCATAGATTCGGCTTGAGCCCCGGGCCACAGATCGGAACCATATTGGAAGCGGTGCGCGAGGCTCAGGCAGCCGGAGAGATAGAGACCAAGGAGCAAGCTCTAGCTTTTGCGGAGGAAGTGCTGCACCGAACTCTCTAAGCAACATTTAGCGTCAGCGATAAAACAATCCCCTCGGGAGAGCTCAACTCTCAACATTTTACCCTTCTAACCATACATCCTGCCCGCTCAGTGCATATACCTGCCCCCATCTACTACCAGGGTTTGTCCTGTGATGAAATCGCTGTCATCACTGGACAGAAATATGACAGCGCCAACCAGGTCACCAGGTTGCTCCAGACGTCCTAAGGGTGTAGGACTCACGTCATACTTTGTAATGTCCTGGGTTAGAGTCCTCGCTGCCTCAGTATCAGTGAAGCCAGGCGCTACTGAATTGACACGGATGCCATACTGACCTACCTCTGCGGCTAGGCATCGGGTAAAGCTGACGACACCACCTTTAGACGTCACATAATGGATAAAATTCCTAGAGCCGGTGAAAGCCGTTTCGGAGGCAAGGTTTATGATTTTACCCTTCCCTTGTTTTTCCATTTGGGGAAATACCGCTCTGCAGCATAAGAACGGCCCTTTCAAATTTACGGTCATCAGCTTGTCCCACTCGGCTACGGGAACTTCCATAAATGGCTTTCGTGTTACGCCGTATATCATCGCCGCATTGTTAACCAAAATATCTATGCGGCCAAATTGTTTTACCGTCTCCGCCGCCATACGCAGGGTGTCCTCCTCAGAGGTAACATCGATCCTAAGCGAAATAGCAGAGCCGCCTTTTGCCCGTATTTCCTCAGCCGTTTGCTGAGCCTGTTCACCTAAAATATCTGCTACCACCACTTTAGCCCCTTCTTCCGCCATTCTTAAACAAAAAGCCTTACCTAGCCCCCTGGCACCGCCGGTCACTATAGCCACCTTACCTTCTAAGCTTCCCATTTTCCCTCCTTAATGCCTTTACTAGGAACATCAGCAATTCCCACTGTATTACACAGCTCTTCTCACTCTTTCCCCACTACCTCAGTCCGAAGTCCCCGGCTA
>CAZMKJ010000019.1:0-18009 GCA_964567075.1 uncultured Dehalococcoidia bacterium | reverse complement strand
AGTGTACATCGTTATCTTGCTTATCACTGCGTTGGTCGGCCTGTGGAAGGGCTTGCTTAAGCTCGTCTTCGCCTTCGTCGCTGTGATCTTGGGCATAATCTTGGGTGGATATGCCGGTGACGCCCTGGCTAGTGCTTTCGGAGGCGGATGGGTAGCCATAACAGTGTGCTCTGTCATTCTGGCCATCATCATCGCCTTCTTGATCTATTTCATATTGACCAGGTTCGTGCAGCGATTTATAACCTGGGTACCTATGGTCTGGGTCGACCGCCTTGGCGGCATTGCCGTGGGCTTGGCTGTTGGTTTCACCATCTGTGGCGCCATCAGCGCGCTCCTGGGCATAGTGGTGACATGGTCTCTTCCCCACCTGGGTTCAGCTCAGGCGTCTATTAGTAACGCGCTGCATGGGTCTGCTCTTGAGCCCGCGGTCAGAGGCTACTTTGACTGGATACTCGCCATCCTGCCGGCACAGTTAGACCGCGTGCGCCACTTCTTGGCCGGCTAAAGGGAGTGTGGTTGGATCTGGGGAAAGTCGAAGATTTCGAGCTTATCTTCTATCCCAATTCGGTGGCTGTGGTTGGCGCTTCCCAAAACAAGAAGAAGATGGGAAGCATCTATGTAAGGTGCTTGCTCGCTGCTGGTTTCACGGGCAGGCTTTACGCCGTAGGCGCTAAAGGGGGAAAGAGCTGGGGCTTGCCCATCTATCGAAACCTGAGGGCGATTCCAGAGCCTATAGATTATGTCATTGTCGCTATCCCCAAGAAGTTCATCCTCGACCTCCTCGATGATTGCGCTGCCAAAGGAGTCAAGGTGGTTCAGATTTTCAGCGCCGGCTTCTCTGAATCCGGAAGCGAAGAGGGACGAAGGTTGGAGGAGGAACTGACGAGGAAGGCACGAAATCTGGGCCTTCGCATTATCGGCCCAAACTGTGTCGGTGTCTATTGCCCTGAGAGTGGCATGCACTTGCCCCGGCCAATGCCGAGACAGCAGGGAACGGGTTCGGTGGCATTTATTTGCCAAAGTGGTGGTCATACTGCTAACTTTGCCGAGGCGGGGTTGGCTCGGGGCATAAACTTCAGCAAGGTGGTTAGCTTTGGCAATGGCTGTGACCTCGATAGTATAGATTTCCTGGAATATTTCGCCGTGGACCCTAAAACCGAGATCATCGGTGCCTATTTAGAGGGGGTCAAAGACGGGCCTCGGTTTGTCAAGGTTATCAAGGAGGTCGCGAAAGCCAAGCCGGTGATAGTCTGGAAGGGAGGCAGCACTGAAGCTGGGGCAGAAACGGCCAGCTCCCACACGGCAGCTATTGCCAGCTCAGACGCTATCTGGGCAGCAGCACTGAAACAGGCAGGGGCAATCAAGGTAGGGAGCTTGGAAGAGTTGGCCGACACCACTTTGGCCTTCCAATACCTCCCCAGAGTGGAGGGGAATCGAGTAGCTATCATCGCTGGGATCGGCGGTGCCGGCGGCGGTGCCTGTGTTGCTGCCAGCGATGCCTGCCTGAGCCAGGGGCTGGAGGTCCCACCCCTTGCCCAGGAAACAAGAGCTCGGCTGAAGGCCATCCTCCCCCCTGATGGCAGCATCTTTCGCAACCCCGTCGATGTCGGTGCCGTCGCCTTGTTCCACGGCTTAAAATACCTGTTCCAGCCGATGGAGTTAACCGCGAAAGACCCGGGGATCGATGTGCTCATCATTGATACGCCGATAAGCCAGCTTATCGGCCCCCTCTCTGAACAGGGCTTCGATGCCGTGCTCGACACCTTCATCGCCTTGAGCAAAGCTCAAGCTAAGCCCCTGATCGCGGTTTCGTCCCCGCTTTTGCGGGAGGCCGAATGGGCAGCAATGAGGAGCAAATTGGCTCAGGCCCAGATCCCGGTTTACTCCACCTTCGACCGGGCGGCTAAAGCAATTGCCAACGTGGTCCAATACTGGAAATTCAGGGCTGAAATCGATGAAGAAGCAGCTTGACCATGACTGGGATATGACCTCAGTCCAAGCCCAGGAAATACAACGTGAGCTGGCAAAGAGGGTATCAAAGAAATGCGAGATTCACGACGTCTCGTTGGTAGCCGGCGTCGATATCTCATCACCCGATGCTGGTGGCGTTGCCACCGGGGCCGTAGTCGTCCTTCACTATCCTGAACTCGAAGTCGCGGAGTGCAAAACGGCAAGAAAAAGGCTCAGCTTCCCCTATATCCCGGGGCTGCTCTCCTTCCGCGAGTCGCCCCTGATTTTGGCCGCCTGCGAGAGGCTGTCGCTGACCCCAGACCTGATCCTGGTCGATGGCCAAGGTGTGGCGCACCCCAGGCGACTGGGGCTGGCCTCCCACCTCGGCCTCCTCTGGGACAAGCCAACCATAGGTTGCGCCAAGTCTCGCCTCTGCGGTCGGCATGAGCCAGTGGCGCCAGAACCAGGATGCTCCGCCCAGCTCATTGACGACAACGAGGTAATAGGGGCGGCACTGAGGACCAAAAAGTGGTCGGCGCCACTGTATATCTCTATTGGGCACAAGGTAGACCTTGCCACCGCTTTACAATGGGTGTTAAACTGTTGTCGCGGGTATCGCCTGCCTGAGCCGACAAGACTTGCTCACCTCGCCGCTGCCGGCAAGCTCAAGGATGAGGAGCCGAAGGCAAGAGAGCATCAGGCAAGACTTTTTGATGAGGGCTAAATGCAAGAGCAGAAGAGAAGGCTTGACGAGTTGAAGGCACGCATCAGCAACATAATGGTGCATCTTTGACATCGCCGGCAAGGAAAAAGAGATCGCCCGGCTTGAAGCCCAATCCGCTGAGCCTGAATTCTGGCAAGAGCAGGTCAAGGCACAGCAAGTTATGCGCCAGCTTTCCCAGCTTCAGGACACTGTAATCACCTGGCGGCAACTGGAAAAGAAGGTCTCCGAACTCGATGAGCTCATCGATTTAGCCCTCGCTGAGGGTGAGGGCTCCTTAGAAAGCGATGTTTCCGCTGAGATAGCCCAGATCGAGCGTCAATTAGACGATCTCGAATTTCAACTGGCATTCAGCGGTGAGTATGATAACAGAAACGCCCTGCTCGCGGTGCATAGCGGCGCCGGCGGCACCGAATCTCAGGACTGGTCGCAGATTTTGCTCCGGATGTATCTGAGGTGGGCGGAGCGCCGCGGCTTTGAGGCTGTGCTTCTTGACCTCTCGCCGGGAGAGGAGGCTGGGGTCAAAAGCGCCCTGATCACAGTCAAAGGTGCTTATGCCTATGGCTACCTCAAAGCGGAGCACGGAGTGCATCGCCTGGTTCGCCTTTCCCCCTTCGATGCCGACCACGCCCGCCACACCTCCTTCGCCTTGGTCGAGGTCATGCCTGAAGTGGAGAGCGAGGTCGAGATCAGCATAAACCCCGATGAGCTTAAGCTTGAGACCTTTCGCGCCAGTGGCCCGGGGGGACAGCATATGCAGAAGACCAGCACCGCAGTTCGCATCACCCACCTGCCCACAGGGCTGGTTGCCAACTGTCAGAACGAGCGCTCCCAGCTCAGGAACAAGGAGACGGCACTGCGCATCCTGCGCTCACGGCTCCTCGAGCTTGAGCTGGAGAGAAAGGCTGAGGAACAGGCGAGGCTAAAGGGGGAACATATCTCCGCCGGCTGGGGAAACCAGATCCGAAGCTATGTGCTCCATCCCTATAAGATGGTGAAAGACCACCGCACTGGCTATGAAACAAGCGACGCCGCTGCTGTGCTCGATGGCGAGTTCGACGAGTTCATCAGGGCTTATCTGAAATCGACATTATGAACCCTTTTTGAAATTGAAAAGCCCTTTGTCTTGCTCTCGCAAGGAGAATAAGCCATTTCCCTCCACGACCTCCAAGGTCTTGTCCCCTTTTAGACGGTGATCAGATACCGAGAGGAGGCCATCAGCCTTTAATACCCGATGTAGCTCTTTCAATAATGCTCGTTTATCTCTTATGTGGTGAATCGTGTCGTAAAGCAGGACTACATCCACGCTTTCGTCCGGTAGCCCGGTATCCCGATCGGAGAGGATTGTCTCGATATTGCCCAGCCTTTCTTTTTCGACCCTTTTGCTAACTGATTCTATAGCCAAGGGATGGATATCCAAAGCATATACCTTTCCCTTTTCACCGACTATCTTGGCAGCGGGGATGGTATAGCTTCCAGGACCGCAGCCAAAGTCTAATACGGTTTGTCCTTCCCTGATACCGAGTTTCTCCAGTTTCTTTTTGGGATCGTGGTATCTATCCCGCCACCTGTAGCCGAATGACATGAATTTAAAATAGATATTGGGCATTGGTTTATCTTTCTGCTCGCTCATCCTTTCTCCCGTCTCGTCTTTCGCCAAATATAGAATAGGCGCTGGATTGCCGTCAAGTTAGTGCCTACTGCCAGAATCCATAATACAATGAGGAGAGCGAGGTCGATCGGGCTCAAGATAAGCCCTAATGACAGCAAGACAAGCCGCTCCGGCCTGGTGAACAGCCCAACGCGAGCTTCAAGCCCTAAGCCCTCAGCCCGGGCTCTTATGTAGCTCACCATCACCGAGCCGACAAAAACAGCGAAGATTAACAAGCTCTCCTGAAATGAGCCCTGAGCGGCGTAGAAAAACAACAGCCCAGAAAGCAATGCTGCCTCGGAAAGACGATCGATAGCGGAATCGAAGAGGGCACCAAATCTTGTTACCTGTCCCGTGGCCCGTGCCAGCGCTCCATCGAGAAGGTCAAACCAGCCTGAGAACAGCACCAAGAAGCCGCCAAGGAAGAGATGCCCCGTAGCCAGGACCCAGGCAATAACAAGGCTCAGCAGAAAACCGAGGATGGTTAGCGCATTTGGGCTTAGCTTCGTTTTGGCAATGAGGCGGACTACAGGCTCGGTCAAATACCGAGCCAAGCTGCGGCGAATCTTAGCCAGCACCCACTATTTCCCCTTCAGGTCAAGGCCCTGGTAGTAGTCCATCACCCTTTGGGCAACGCGCTCCCAGCTATAAGCTTCCACCTGTTGCCTCCCCAGAGCCCCCATCCTTTCTCGCAGCACCTTGTCTTCCAGTAGCCGGCTGAGAGCAACGGCGAGAGCCTTCTCATCTTTAGGCTTCACCAGCAGCCCATTAACGCCGTGGTTGATTAAGTTGGCATATCCCTCAATGTCCGAGGCCACAATTGGCTTTGACGCCGCCATAGCCTCCAGCAGGACAATGCCGAAGCTCTCCTTCCCTGTAGCCGGGGCACAAAAGATATCAGCAGCCTTATAATAGCGGGGCAAATCGTCATCTGATACATAGCCGACGAAAACGACATCTGCTAAACGCCACCTTGCCACAATCATTTGGTAATCCCGACGTAGGTTCCCATCGGGGCCGACCACAATGAGCCGGGAGCGGGGAAACTCGCGCTTAATGCGACGATAGGCCTTCAATAAATGCCCGAGCCCCTTTCGCTTCTCCAGCCGACCGACGAACATGATATTCAGCTTCCCGTCGCAATACTCCTCGATCGGGGCCACATCAGCGGAGAAACGCTTTACATCCACGCCGTTGGGAATTATGGCATAATCCCCGGGGAAATAGCGGCTGGCGAACTCCATTGCCGGCCTGGACACAGCGATCCTGCCATCGAGCTTTTCAAACCATCGCTTGAGGCAAATAGGCTTCCAGAACCAATAGCCCCAGCTCCGGCTCCGAGAGGCATGGAAGGTGCCCACAATCATCGTCTCAGAGTAATGGACCACCGCAGTGCATAGAGGCGGAAACAGGGGCTCATGAATATGAATGAGGTCAAAACCCTCTCGTTCCAAGACGTTTTTCACCTGATGAGAGAAAAACAACCAGGGCGACACCGGAGCGCGGACAATGGAGCCGCTGGCATGGATCGGGATCGGCCGACCAAGAAAGATAAAGTTCTCGTTGTCGGTCACTTCACGGGGGCGGGAACAGGGGGCGATGACCTTGACAGTATGCCCCATGTTGGTGAAGCTCTCCCCCAACCGGGAGATATGCTCATTCACCCCACCGGGGAAGGCATAATCATAGGGAGAAACCAGAGCGATTTTCACTTTACCTATCGCGCCTTAGCCCGTCGTTTTGGATGTGAAGCTGAGGCTGCTAAGCCCACAGCCGGTTCCGCCTGCAATTGCCCAGAGATGAATTCCTCAGTCATAATTCGAGCCTGCTCATCAGTATATTGTATCGGGGGCGATTTCATAAAATAGGCTGAGGGGGCAATAAGAGCGCCACCGATCCCCCGATCTAAGGCCAGCTTACAGCACCTTATGGCATCGATGACCACCCCTGCTGAGTTCGGGCTATCCCAGACCTCGAGCTTGAGCTCAAGATTTAATGGCACATCGCCAAAGGTGCGCCCCTCCATCCTGATGTAACATAACTTGCGATCCTTAAGCCAGGGCACGTAATCGCTGGGGCCAATGTGGATATCCTCGGGGCTGAGTTCATAATCGAGCTGGGACGTGACAGCGCTGGTCTTAGAGATTTTCTTTGACTCTAATCGCTCCCGCTCTAACATGTTGTAAAAATCGGTGTTACCGCCAAAGTTCAACTGATAGCTCCGTTCCAGTCTGACCCCACGCTCCCGGAATAGCCTGGTGAGCACCCGATGGGTGATGGTAGCCCCGACCTGGGACTTTATGTCATCTCCGATAATAGGCAAGCCTTTTTCGGCAAACCTTCTCTGCCAATACTGCTCACGGGCGATAAACACAGGGATGCAGTTGATGAAGCTACAGCCAGCGGCAAGCACCTGCTCCACATACCACTTAGTTGCTTCTTCACTGCCAACAGGGAGATAGCTGACCACGACATCGGTTTCCCTCTCCCTGAGGATGCCTACAATATCTGCTGTAGGTCCAGGCGCCTTGGTGATGATCCGAGATAGATACTTACCCAACCCGTCATGGGTCATGCCACGTTCCACCACTACGCCGGTAGCAGGGACCTCGGCGAATTTCAGAGTATTATTAGGCGGGGTGAAAATGGCCTCCGCCAACTCCTTGCCCACCTTATTCTTATCGATGTCGAAGGCAGCGACGAAGTTGATGTCCCCGACGTGATAGCCACCCAAGTTGACATGCATGAGCCCAGGGATAAAGTCGTTCTCATCAGCATTACGGTAGTAACAAACGCCTTGAACCAGGGAGGAGGCGCAATTACCAACCCCGATGACTGCTACGTTGATCTTGCCCACGCCCAAAACGCTCCTTTCTTAGAATCGAGGACTAACTTGCCCTGAAACAGGACCTGTGCTATCCTTAGCTTGATGGTCTATGACTTCCACACCCATACCTTCTTCAGCGAGGGCTCCCTATCACCGCTGGAACTGATATATAAAGCAACCATAAACAACTACAAGGCCATCGCCATCACCGACCACGTTGGCATCGGCTCCTTGGAAAGGACAATCGCCGAAGTCACCAAGGATTGCACCTTCGCCCAAGCTCATTGGCATATCATCGCCATCCCAGGCGTAGAATTGACCCTGGTGCCAGCAGCTGCTATTGCTGAGACAGCAAAGCAAGCTAAAGAGCTGGGCGCCCAACTGGTGCTTGTCCACGGCGAAACCGGTCTGGAACCGATAGAGCCAGGTACAAACTTGGCCGCTGTCAACTCGCCACACGTTGATATCCTGGCTCACCCCGGGCTGCTAACCCTGGAGGAAGCCAAAACCGCAGCTGCCAATGGCATCTTTATCGAAATCACGGCCCGCAAAGCATACTCAGCACGCAACGGACATATAGCCAAAATAGCTCGACTTGCCGGGACTAAACTCCTTATTAACTCCGATGCCCACGAGAAAGAAGAATTGCTCACGCCAGCTTTGGCTCGAGCTATCGCCGAGGGCGCTGGCCTCGATGACCATGAAATCGAAACCGTCCTCGCAGCCAATCCTCGCTCGTTGCTGCAAAAATTGGGCCTCAGATGAGCCCGGATCCCTATGGCTGCGCTGCCCTTTTAGCCCTTGCCGATTCTAAATACCTTGGTGCCGCAAGTAGGGCAGACACCTTGGATCGCTGGCTTACCATTCTTCAGCGTCACATTCTTTGGGTTCTTGATCTCCCTCTTTGCCCGGCACTTGAAGCAATAAGCCTGTGCCATCCTTCACCCCCTTCCTTTGTTGCTTAGACTACACTCTTCCTACCCAAAATGTCAAGTAGTGGCGAGCACTTTTTCAGCTTGCCACAGCCTGCCATCGAAGCGAAGTAGGGCAATAAGGCGGCCATCGCGGGAATAAGCCCGACATAACTCACCAGCATTCCCTCCGCGGAGAAGCAATGGCCGTCCATTTACTATCGCCCGCTCCTTCTCTTCAGCTACGATGATAGCCATTAAGCGAAGTAGCACCACATCTAAAGGGTAGAGGAGTTGTTGCCAATAGCAATGGCGGAAGGCATCCTCAAGCTGTGGCAGGCTGACCGCCTCGCTAAGATGAAAAGGACCGCTCTTTAGCCGGACCAAGCTCTTCAGGTGAGCACCACAGCCCAAAGCCTGCCCCAGATCATGAGCTAAGGAGCGGATATAAGTCCCTTTACTACATGTCACTTCCAAGGTGAGGAGCGGAAGCTTGAAGTCCAAGAGCTCGAGGCGAAATATGTTTACCTTTCTCGGTGACCTCGGTACCTCAATCCCAGCGCGAGCTAACCGATAAAGAGGCTGCCCTTGATACTTCAGGGCGCTATAAAGTGGCGGGGTCTGTTGTATCAGGCCGCGGAAGGAGGCCAACGCTGCCTCTACCTGTTCCTTGGTCACCATGGAGACATCGCCCCTGTAAGTGACCTTGCCACTGGCATCATAGGTGTCGGTGGCAGTGCCCAGCTCAACCTGGGCCTGATAAACCTTCCTCGCTTCGGCCAGGAATTCAGCCATCCGAGTTCCCCGACCCAGGCCGATGGGCAAAACACCCGTGGCTTCGGGATCGAGAGTTCCGCCATGCCCCACCCTCGCTTCCCCGCTCAACTTGCGCACAATAGCTACAACCTCAAAGGAGGTTTTGCCTACGGGTTTATTGATATTCAAGATGCCATCAATGCTCAACTTTGCCCTGATTCGCTGCCCTCGGCGGACACTTGCTCGATCAGCCGTGATAGCCGAATCCCTCGCTCGATGGAGTCATCCTGCTCAAAGCTGAGCTCGGGGATATGGCGTAATGAAACCCGCTTTGCCAATTCGTGGCGCAGGAAGCTGGAGGCGGAGCTCAACCCCTGCAATACCTCCCCCTTCTCTTCCTCATCGCCCATGATGCTAATGAATATCCTGGCCTGTTTCAGGTCTGGTGAGGCGGAGACCCCGGTCACCGTAACCAAGCCCTTGAGCCTGGGGTCGTTGACTTGGCGGCTGAGCAATTCGCTGACTTCCGCCCGAATGAGGTGCTCGACCTGCTTTCTACGGTGTGTCACCTTCTTTCCTTCCGATAGACCTCAATGATGTCATCGGTTTGAAAATCAATGAATCCCTCGATGCCAATGCCGCACTCAGACCCGGCAGCCATCTCGGGCACATGCTCCTTGAAATGCTTCAAGCTGTTGATATTGGATTCATGGATTATCTGACCATTACGCATCACCCTGGCCGGGGCACCACGAGTTACCTTGCCATCGGTGACATAGACACCTGCAACCTTCCCCTGCCTGATACTGAAAATGGCTCGCACCTGGGCATGCCCTTCCACGACATCGACATAAACGGGCTCCAGCATGCCGGTTAAGGCCTTCTCCATGTCCTCGATTAAATTATAGATTACATCGTAGTAGCGGATTTCGATGCCTTCCGCTTCGGCAAGCCGCTTGGCCCCAGGCTCAGGGCGAGTGTTGAAGCCGATGATGATCCCTGCCGAGGCGATAGCCAGCATCACGTCGCTTTCGGTGATGGTGCCACTGCCGGAGTGAATGATGCTGACCTTAACCTGTTCATTTTCCAGCCGCTCCAGGGAGCTCTTAATCGGCTCAATGCTGCCCTGAACATCCACCTTTAAGATGAGATTAAGCCCCTTGACCTGTCCCTCTCGAATCTGAGAGGAGATGTCGAGCAGCGTAGGGGTTTTCGCTTTCAGCGCTTGCTCCCTTTGCCGCTTTGTCACCCAATCTCGAGCTTGCCGCTCATCGGCCACTACCCTCAGGATGTCACCGGCTTGAGCCACACTTTCCAAGCCCAGGATCTCCACGGGCATTGAGGGCTCGGCTCTGCGCACCCGGCGGCCGAGGTCATCGAACATGGCCTTGCCCTTGCCCCAGGTGTTGCCCACAACAAAGGTATCGCCGACCTTTAGCGTGCCCGCCTGGATCAGGATGGTAGCCATCGGACCTCTGGTGCTATCCAATTTAGCTTCAATGACAACGCCAATAGCCGGTCGACTGGGGTTCGCCTTGACTTCTTCCAGCTCAGCAACGATGAGCAGGTTCTCCAGAAGATCGGAGAGCCCTTCCCTTTTTTTCGCCGAGACGGGGACCGAGACCACATCACCACCCCACTCCTCGATAACGAGCCCATGGTCAGCCAGTTGCTGTTTCACCCGCTCCAGATCAGCATTTGGCTTATCCATTTTGTTGACAGCAACTACTATCGGCACCTCTGCCGCACGGGCGTGGTCAATGGCCTCCACTGTCTGCGGCATGACCCCATCATCAGCAGCCACTACCAAGATAGCGATATCGGTGACCTGGGCTCCGCGAGCACGCATCGCGGTAAAGGCTTCGTGCCCAGGGGTATCAATGAAAGTGATCTTTTGCCCTTGAACCTCCACCTGATAGGCTCCGATGCGCTGGGTGATGGCACCGACCTCGGTATCGACGATGTTGCTCTGGCGAATGGCGTCAAGGAGAGTAGTCTTGCCATGGTCTACGTGGCCCAAGATGGTGACCACAGGGGGGCGGGGCCTCAAGGCTTTCACATCCTCCTCCAGAAGGCCCTGCTTAGGAACTCGCCCAGGGGTGGCTATCTCTGGCTGCTCAACGGGCTCATAGCCTAAATTAGAGGCCAGCTTAGCTGCGTCATCGTAATTGATGACCTGGTTTACACTGGCCATAATCCCATTTCGCATCAGTCCCTTGATGATCTCAATGGGGCTGGCGCCCAAGAGCTCTGCCAGTTGCTTTACGGTGAGCCTCACTGGCAGTATGACCTGCCTTTTGCCCTCCGCCTTATTCATTTAAACGCCCTTTCATTGGCGGGGAAGATCTTACCATATTGTAAGAGCTCAGCTCGCTGCTCTGGGGATAGCTCTATCTTCAGGGCACGGGCTAATCGATTTTTGCGATCCTTCCTCAGCCCGATTTCCCAACAGCTTTGGTTTTTGCACAAATAGGCGCCTCGGCCCGACTCCTTGCCTCTCGGGTCTATCTCCACTGTCCCTCGTGGGGTGCAAACGATGCGCACCAACTCCCATTTCGGCCTCGCCCTGCGACAAGCAATGCAGGTTCGCTGCGGCACACGTTTCAATGGCATTAACTGCCTCTAAGATCCGAAATCCTCCTCTTCCTCTGGGTAAGCTATTGAGGGCTTAACGCCCCGCTTCCCCTCGGCATCCTCAAGCCCTGCTTCAGGGCGTGCCTTTTTCTTTCTCTCTTTCCTCACCTTAGCCTGCGGCTTGGGCATTGCTGGGAAGATATCCTCGGCAAAGCGAATTCCAGCCTCCGCGGGGCGTTCCTCTATTATCTCAAGGGGTGCAACCTCCTCGGCCAGTTCCGCAGGAGCTTCGGTCACCTCTGCCAGCGCTGCTTCTTTCTTCATCGCCGCTTTCTCCTCTTCGGCGACGCTGGCGCTCTTGATGTCGATCTTCCAGCCGGTGAGCTTGGCAGCAAGCCTGGCATTTTGGCCTTCTTTGCCAATGGCTAACGATAATTGCTCATCGGGCACAACCGCAGTGACCGCCATCTCCTCCTCAGCGTCCTCCACACTTATTACTCGGGCTGGGGCCAGGGCATTTGCCACGAAGACCTTAGCCTCGTGATGCCAAGGAATGATGTCTATCTTTTCCCCCTGAAGCTCATCGATTATGTTCTGAATCCTGATGCCGCGGAGCCCGATGCAGGAGCCCACGGGGTCAACTCCTTCTTGACGAGCCGCCACTGCTACCTTGGTTCGAGAGCCCGGTTCACGGGCGATAGCCTTAAGCTCGACCACGCCAGTATGGACCTCTGGGACCTCGAGCTCAAAGAGGCGACGCACCAGATTAGGATGGCTGCGAGAGAGCAGCAACCGCGGACCTTTATCAGCGCGATTGACCTCCATCAAATACAGCTTAAGTCTTTGCCCCACACGGTAGCGCTCGCTCCGCACCTGCTCTTGAGCTGGCAGTGTGCCCTCGACTTTGCCCAGGTCGATGATGACTTGCCTGGGCTCTATCCTCTGGACAATGCCGCTCACGATTTCTCCCTCTCTGGCGGCGAATTCCCCGAAGATGAATTCACGCTCCGCCTCACGGAGACGCTGCATCACCACCTGCTTTGCGGTTTGGGCTGCAATTCGCCCCGCATTGGGCGGAGTAACCTCCACAGCAATGGCTTGGCCAAGTTGAGCGTCCTTTTTTATCTCCTGAGCTTCGGTCAATGACAGCTCATGGCAGGGGTCAGTAGGGTCTTCCACTACCGATTTCTGGGCATAGACCCGGACCTCACCGGAGGTGGGATGGATCTTGACCGCAATGTTATATCGTGAGCCGAACTCATCCTTGCGGTAAGCGGATGCCAGTGCTGCCTCCACTGCCTTAAACACCGCTTCCTTGGGCAAGTTCCTCTCCGCGGCCAGCTGTATAATAGCGAGCAGAAATTCGCTCTTCATGCCCGGCACAACCCCCTTGACTAACAAAAAAGTGGGTGCCTACCCACTTGGCTTCGATTAGAATATACCACGTTTTGGCAGGCAATTCAACCCTTCTATATCGATTTTCTCGATTCTTTGAGCCCTTTGATCACAAGTGGCAGCTTGGGCAGCAAATCGGTGGCGACCATCCCCGCATCACCAAGCTCCCCCTTCACCAGCTCCCCAGCCATGGCGTGGAGGTAGACGCCGCAGCTGGAGGCAGCGAAAGGCTCAAGCCCCTGGGCCATTAGCCCGGCGATGGCCCCACAAAGCACATCCCCTGTTCCCGCTGAAGCCAGGCCAGCATTAGCTATGGGGCTGAGTTTCGCTCTGCCATCGGGGGCAGCGATTATGGTATAGGCCCCCTTCAGTACCACTGTCTGCTGCCACTTGACGGCGCACTCTTGAGCTCGCTGCAGCCGATTGCTTTGGATTTCGGGCACGGAAAGCCCTATCAGCCGCGACATCTCACCAGGATGAGGGGTAAGCACAGCTCCGGGCCCAAGCCTTAGCCACCAGTCGGGCGTCTGAGCCAGGGTGTTCAGGGCATCGGCATCGAGGACAGCGGGCTTGTCTCGGGGTAAAGAGAAAAGGGAAGCTCTGATGAATTCCATTGCCGCCGGGCTCTGCCCCAGCCCACATCCCAGAAGCAAAACATCGTAACCGGCAAGCCACTCGAGCAGAACCTGAGCCGCCTCGGGGTGGACAATCCCGGGCTCAGCTTCAGGCAGAGGAGCATAGGTCACCTCAGTCAGTTTACTGGCCAAAATGGGCTGCAGGCTTTTCGCGGTGGCTAAGGTCACAAGCCCGGCACCAACTCGAATGGCAGCGCTGCAGGCGAGATAGGCAGCCCCGATATAGTTTATCGACCCGGCGACCACTAAAAGCCGACCGAAAGTCCCTTTATTGGCATCCAGAGGCCTTTTGGGAAGGGAGGCAGCAACTTCATCAGCAGTGATGAGCTCGGTGGAAACATCCTCAGCCAGACTGGGATGAATGCCGATATCAGCGACTATGAGCTTGCCCACCTTCTCCGCTCCGGGAAAGGAAAAAAGGCCGAGTTTGGGAAAACCCAGGGTAACCGTGACATCGGCGGCGAGGCAGGCAGGGTCTGTTGCTCCGGTATCGGCATCCAGACCTGAGGGTAGATCTAAGGCCATGATCGAGAGATCGGGTCTGCTCTCTTTGGCCGCTCTCACTTGTTCCAATATCCTCCTGATGGTCTCATCGAGGGGACGTAATCTTCCGGTGCCGAAAAGGGCATCGATCACCACCGCGATGGAGTCGAGAGGGGGCAGTTCTTCTTCAGCCCGGGTATAGGTGATGCCCCGCTCTAAGGCGATGCTAAGATTGTTATCGCCCTCAGTCTTACGCTGATAGAGGTGAAGATGCACCTTGGCCCCCCAGTCATGAAGATGGCGGGCGGCAACCAAGCCATCGCCACCGTTGTTTCCCGGCCCGACCAAGACCAGGATGTGGCTGCCAGCGACGCTGCCCAAAAGCTTTCCCAGCTCCTTGGCCACGGCAAGCCCGGCATTCTCCATAAGCACCTCTGTAGGCAGGCCTGCATCGGTGCAGCGCCCATCTATCTCCCTCATTTGCTCTGCGGTCACAAGCTTCACTATCTTCCTCCTACTACTGAGGCAATGGCGTATTCCTTGGAATGAGAAAGGGTGATGACTAACTCCTTGAGCCCAAACTCCTCAGCTTTAGCTTTGGCTTTGCCATGGAGACAGACTATCGGCGCGCCGCTTTGATCCGATAGGATCTCAATGTCGCGCCAGGAAATGCCGCTATTGTCCCTAAAGGCTTTGGCCACTGCCTCCTTGGCGGCGAACCGAGAGGCTAACTCTGGAGCCCGATTTTGGCAGAGCTCAATTTCGGCTTGAGTATATACCCGCTCCAGGAACCTTGCCCCCCAGCGGTCTAAGGCTCTCTTTATCCTGGCGATCTCAACGATGTCAATGCCATGATAATACATAATAAAGCAACACCAGTAGTATAGCACAAGCTATAGCGCTTGACATAGGCAAAGGTGGCAAGGTAGAATTGAGACAGCCGAGGTAGCTCAGGGGTAGAGCAGTGGACTGAAAATCCACGTGTCCCCAGTTCGAATCTGGGCCTCGGCACATTTATTTTGCTTAACACTTTAGCACTGGCTGGACGCTTCCCGTGCCTAACCTGAGATAGGTAGCTGGCGTCATCTTTTGCCTCCTTCTTTGTTTTCGGTTTCCGCTTTCGTTGGTAGTCCAAAGTCAGGACTCGCCAATCTCGACCTCACCGCTTGCCCTCTATTCGCCCTTGCGCCAATAGCTGTCTAATCCGTCTCTCGGATATGCCCAACTTGGCTGACGCTTCCTCGTGGACAAGAAGGATGCCTCCCCGTGTTTAGACCTTTTTCCTCGTGGTAGGCCAGCCATTTTTTATTTTAGCCCTATCTAAAAAATGGCCTATTCTCAGATACACAGAAAACTAGGCGATTGGCTATCCGGGGCAACATTTTTCACCTGAGAAAGTGAGGGCGGGGGGAATTGTGGGAAAGTCCCAGCAGCTATCAGGTTTTGGCCTTTTCTTTTTCACCCATCTTGACATTCTGTAGTATAATTAAACATAAGGAGGAAATAGTGGCCGAAGTTGTTTTGGGTGTGACCATGGCAGTATTCGGGTTTTGCTGTGGCACCGTCTTTGGCCTTACCAACCCGGGTTCTTACTGCCTGTATGCCTTGATTCCACTGGGCATTCTTTTAGTAATGCAAGGCGTACCGCGGCTGGCAGAGCCTCGCGCTCCATAGTGTCAGCCTGTCAAGGACCGTTTCTCGTTTAAGCGGTTGCTCTCCCAGAGGCAAAGGCGGGAAACATGCCTGCCATGGGAGCTTGTCTGAGGTTACTTGAGGACGAAGAGCCACGCTTCCTCGTGACCGGGAAGGCCGCCTCCCCGTGATTTACACCTTTTTCCTCGTGGTAGCTACCGTTTTCCCATTTTCAACCGTAGCTAAAAAATGGCCTATTCTCAGATACACGGGAAATCGGGCGATTGGCTATCAGGGGCGACCTTTTTGACATTTTTAGCTGGCGAACTGAGGTCAAATGCGAATTAGACCTATAATGCTTGCGGATTAGAGCACTTGTCAATTATAATTAAGCACAAAGTGTTAAGGCTTGGCTACCGGCCGTTCTTGTAGCCCAGACAGGCGTATTCGTGATAGGCAAATTAGTAAGCGGCCAGAAAGAGGAAAGAGATGCCTTTTAAGTGCTTTTCTTGTGGATTAACCTTTGACACAGCGGAAGAGTTCATGAAGCATAAGCTCTCCCATAAAGAACAACCACAGAAAGGTCCAATTTGCCTGAAATGCGGGAAGCCCATTCCTCTCGATTCTTCAAAAGCGAACTACAGAGGCAATATTCTTTGCCCAGGTTGCGGGCAAACAATGGAAGTTGTAATACAAGATGGAGAGGTAGTAATTGCTATCATTAAGGAGGATTAGTTTAAATCAATAGCGCAGCCAAGCGGATTTGGAGAGTGCAGCCGTGGAGGAGAAAAGTCATATTCAGGAGACACGGCTGAGCAAACTGCTAAGGGAAGGAGATAGAGATGGCAGTTGGCAGACATAGAAGCGGGCTGCTCACGGCAGGAGGGGTTTTGACCTTAATTGCCGGTATTCTTGCACTGGGGATGGGTATCTCGGGCATTGTACTCGTTGCTGGATGGGAATGGGGGTGGTGGGGGTCACAATGGGCAGTGGATGTACAGAATTGGTTTGACGTCCACGGTATCAGAGGGGTGTTGTCAACGGGTATAGTTTATGTTGTCTTAGGTGGAATAGCTATAGCAGGTGGGATTACTGCCCTTGCTGTGAGAAGCTGGGGCTTGGCGTTGATAGGGGCAATTTGCGGCTTACTCACCTCATTTCTTCTCGGATTATTGGGGCTTATCTTCATAGCAATCAGCAAGAGGGATTTCGCATAGCAGTCCCCTGCTCAGCTAAGGTCTTCATCGAGTTCCAAGAAACAATCTCAAGGTTGCGGTAGAGCCTGAGGCTGTCCTCAAACTTCACCGACCGAGTGTATCGAACCACCATGTCAAGGCTCTCGCGGTTTATATTGCCTTGCTCTATTCCAGCCAATTCGCCTAATCGCATGCCGCTATCGGCGAAGAGGGAAATGATAGCCTTGTCTCTGAGGCTGTCAGCCTGCTCAACAAGGTAATTGACCTGCTCTGGGGCTAAGGACGGCAATATCCTCCTCTCCACCTTAGGAGCGTCAACGAGCAGCATCGGGTTAGCCCGAGCATTGAGGCCCATTCCTGACTTGGGAGAGTATAGCCAATTGTAGAATGCCCTTAGTGCTCTATAATAGGCGTGCCTACCGCCATTGGAGCAAGTTAGGTTGTCAATGAACTGCTTAATCTCTTCAGGCTTGACATCCAATCCAATAACACATCTTGCATGACCTAAGTAGGAATGATAAAATCTAAGGGTCTGGAGTGAAAGCCCCTGTCTTCTGGAACTTAAAAACATGCTTAACAGTGCTGAGGGGTTGCTTAACGAATCAGCTTTATGGGCGGGACTGAAAATCCACGTGTCCCCAGTTCGAATCTGGGCCTCGGCACGCCGAAGTGGCGGAATGGTAGACGCGGCGGTCTCAAAAACCGTTGGGGGGCAACTCCCTTGTCGGTTCGAATCCGACCTTCGGCATAAAAATCTAATAGGCTGCTAAAGTAAAATATTGCCGAGTGGTGTAGTGGTAGCACGGGGGACTTTGGATCCCCAAAGCCTGGTTCGAATCCAGGCTCGGCAGCTTTTTCAACCAGGTTACCAGTCAGAAGGTGGTAAAGATTCCTCGGTAGCTCAGCGGTAGAGCGGGCGGCTGTTAACCGCTAGGTCGCAGGTTCGAATCCTGCCCGGGGAGCCAAACAAAACTTTCCCATAGTCATTCTCACGCTCCCTCTCGCTGCTCACTTCTGACAAATTGAGCCGGCAGGCAATACGCCGGGACCTCAAGTCCTGTGAAGGATAGACCTTGATCCCCAGATTGGCCACTAAGTCTTCCCTTTCTTCAAACGACGCTTCTTTGAGATTCAGATCACGAAGCACTCCCAGTTCGTGTCTTAAGGCTTCGAGATCTGCCGGGCCCCAGTTAGTTGCTCTGGCCTCTTTTTGCAGGCACTCAATCTCGTTGTCCCGCTGGCCAATGCTACCGGGTGCCGATAGGTCTTGTAATAATA
>CAZMKJ010000018.1:0-18114 GCA_964567075.1 uncultured Dehalococcoidia bacterium | reverse complement strand
AGGACAACGCAAAGCAGAACGCGACAAACCACATTATGGGAGACGAGAACCACTGTCTGCTCACTATGATTTTGCACCAGGCTCTCGATTGCAGCCGTAATCCTGTGCTGCACATCCTGAAGGCTCTCCCCATGAGGGAAGCGGACCTCCTGGGGGTGCTCCAGCCACTTTTTGTAGAGGTCGCTGTCCTGCGCCGCTGCCTCCTGTGGCGAAAGCCCCTGCCAGTCGCCGAAATCGATGTCGATGAGGCCCTCCAGTGGCTGCACCGCAAGTCGCAGCTGGCCGGCCAGGCTCTGGGCTGTCATCAAGGCTCGCCGCAGGGGGCTGGAATAGATCGCTACGATCTGCCAACGGGAAAGCCTCTCCGCTGCCGCTTCTGCCTGTCTTATCCCGGTGTCATCCAGGGCCAGGTCAGCCCGACCACGAAACCTCTCCACCCGATTCCATTCCGTCTGCCCATGCCTTATGAGAACGAAACGGGTCAATGAGAGCCTCTCCGCAAAAGCCAATACTCTAGACTATCAGCCAAGGCAAGCCAGCTGGCCTCGATGATGTTAGTCGAGCTGCCCACGGTGTGCCATTCGTGCTCGCCATCGCTGGACTCAATGAGCACCCGCACCAGAGATGCTGTGCCCTGGCTCTCCTCAAGGATGCGCACTTTATAGTCCCTCAGCTCCACCGCAGCCAAGCTGGGATAGAACTGAATCAGTGCTTTGCGCAGGGCGGCATCAAGGGCGTTAACCGGGCCATTGCCCTCGGCTGCGGTATGAATCACTTCGCCACCAACCCTGACCTTGACCATAGCCTCAGCGAGCAACTCCTCCCCAGCAGTCGGGGGGCGCCGCCTTTTCTCCACCACCACCATGAAATCGACTAATTCGAAGGGTGACTGATAATCGGGCTGGGCGCGGCGGATCAAAAGCTCGAACGAGGCTTCAGCATTATCATACTGAAAGCCTTGGTTCTCCAGTTCCTTGACCTGCTGCAACACATGCTGCGCCTGCTCGCTCTGGGGAACAAGCTCTAACCCTCGTTCCCGAGCCTTGTGAACCACAGCGCTGATGCCGGAGAGCTCAGAGACAAGCACCCGACCTCGGTTGCCTACAAGCTCGGGGTCGATATGCTGATAGCTTTGCTCAGATTTTGTGATGCCCGAGATATGAAGACCACCCTTGTGCCCGAAGGCACTGGAGCCAACATAGGGGAGATGGGAATCCGGGCTCAGGTTAGCGACCTCGCTGACATAGTGAGCTACCTCGGTCAATTTAGCTAACTGGGAATGGCTAATGCAGTCGATGCCCAGCTTAAGCTTGAGGGTGGGGATGATGGAGCATAAATTGGCATTGCCACAGCGCTCGCCATAGCCATTGATGGTCCCCTGGATTTGAACCACCCCGGCGCTCACCGCGGCTAAGCTGTTGGCCACTGCCAACTCCATATCATTATGGGCGTGAATGCCCAAGGGGATATCGTATCTTTTCACGGCATCGATGGCGGCAATCACCTCTTGGGGCAAGGAACCACCATTGGTGTCACAGAGCACGATTAGGTCAGCCCCGGCCTCGATAGCGACCTCGATGATGCGCAAGGCATATTGGGCATTTCCTTTATAGCCATCGAAGAAGTGCTCGGCATCAAAGAAGACAGCACACCCTTTTGACTTGAGATAGCGGATGGAATCGGAGACCATGCGCAGATTTTCCTCCAGAGTGGTCTCCAACACCTGGGTGACATGCAGGTCCCAGCTCTTGCCGACTATGGTGACCACCTTGGGCTTGACATTGAGTAAGGCACGAAGATTGGGGTCGTTTCCCGCCTGATTATCAGGGTGGCGGGTGCTGCCAAAGGGAACCAAAATGGCCTGAGATAACTTGAGTTCGCGCGCCCGGCTGAAGAACTCGGTATCCTTGGGGTTTGCCCCGGGCCACCCCCCCTCGATGAAGTGGATGCCAAGGTCATCGAGCTTCTTAGCGATCTTGAGCTTATCCTCAAGGGAGAAGGAAATCCCCTCCCGCTGCGTCCCGTCACGAAGTGTAGTATCATAGAGCTGAATGTTTGCCAATCATGCCTCCATTTTGTGCTGTGGCATAAAGTATATCATAATTTGCCCTTGACTGAAAGCAGAGTGTTGCTATAAAATGGGATAGCGATGAGGGTAATTGCGGGTGCAGCCAAAGGGCATTCCCTGAAGCGGCCTAAGAATCCACGCACTCGTGCCACCTCCAACATAGTTCGGGAAGCTATCTTCTCTGTGTTGGCGTCCACCGCCCCCGACTGGTCCCGGGTTCTCGACCTCTATGCCGGGACTGGCGCTCTGGGCATCGAAGCCCTGAGCCGTGGGGCCGGGTGGGCTGATTTCGTAGAGCAGAGCCCTAAGTGCTGCGCTATCATCAAGGACAATCTGGAGCGCACCGGATTGGCGGAAAGGGCAAAGGTCTACTGCTCCGATGCCAAAAAGGCGCTTTCCTTCCTCAGCGGGGGTTATGGCATCATACTCCTCGACCCACCTTATTCCGACTCCGCACTGACCTCCATTTTGCCCAAACTGACATCATCAACATTGGTCACCGAGGAAACGAGCATCGTTGTCGAACACTCCCGCCGGCTGGCGCTCCAGGATCGCTACGGCGATTTCCAAATGATGAGGAATCTGCGCCATGGTGATACTTGCATCTCGGTGTATCAATTCAGCAGGGGTGAAACTTGACCATCGCTTTATACCCGGGGAGTTTTGATCCGGTAACCAATGGCCATCTCGATATCATCACCAGAGCGGCAGCTCTATTTGATAAGCTGATCATAGGCGTCTACAGCTTGCCCCCAAAACCCATTATGTTCTCTATCAAGGAGAGGGTGGAGCTACTGAAGAAAGCAGTAGCCCATATGCCCAATGCCGAGGTTGAGCCTTATTCCGAGCTCACTGTGGACTTCGCCCGGAGGATCAATGCTCAGGTCATTATCCGCGGCATAAGGATGAGCGCCGACTTTGAACGCGAGTTTGAGATGGCGCTGATGAATAAGAAGTTGGCCCCAGATATCGAAGTGATCTGCCTGATGTGCAGCTTGCAATATGAATTCCTAAGCTCCAGCTTACTCAAGGAGGTAGCTCAACTCGGTGGCTGCATCGATGATTTGGTTCCAGCTCATGTGGCCACAGCCCTGAGGCGGAAGCTATCACCTATAGCTGCTGTAAAAGGAGGCGATGAAGCTACAAAGTAGCTCATAAATAGCCTAAAGGGAGGAAATAGAATGGCATACAAGATCACTGAGGAGTGCATTAGTTGCGGGGCATGCGAGCCTGAGTGTAAGAACG
Organism: uncultured Dehalococcoidia bacterium; assembly: GCA_964567075.1. Lineage (GTDB taxonomy): Bacteria > Chloroflexota > Dehalococcoidia > SZUA-161 > JAUWZY01 > JAUWZY01. The sequence goes on along the minus strand of CAZMKJ010000018.1, from coordinate 14,801 downwards.
AGGCTATCAAAGAGGGAGAGACTATTTACGTCATTGACCCCGGTAAGTGCACCGAGTGCGTCGGCTGGTTTGAGTCGCCAAAATGTGTTGAACTCTGCCCCGTTGACTGCTGCGTCCCCGACCCTGACCATAAGGAAGCCAAGGCGCAACTCCTGGAAAAGTGGCGCCAGCTTCACCCCGGTCAGGAACCAGCGGTCACCTAGTCCACTCCTCGGCCATCGATGAACCAAGGCCTTCTCGGGATCGCCAGCGGTTGGTTATCCCGCAGCATGGTTTGGTTATTTGCCTTTGTCAGCGGTGGATAGGATTTATTGGCCATAAGAGCTGTAATGGCGCAGAAGAATCTGCTTTTGCTTTTAGATGGGCATGCCCTGGTGCACCGTGCCTTCCACGCCCTGCCTCCCCTTTCTGTGCCCAAGACCGGTGAGCCAACAGGAGCTGTCTATGGCTTCGCCAGCATGGTGCTCAAAGTTCTAAACGATTTCAAGCCATCTCATTGGGCTATAGCCTTCGATAGCGCCGCGCCCACATTTAGACACTTAGAGTTTGAGCCTTACAAGGCACAGCGGCCCAAAGCCCCTGACGAACTCGTTTCCCAGTTCAAAAGGGTTCGCGAGCTGGTCCAGGCCTTCAATATGCCTGTTTATGAGGTAGCTGGCTATGAGGCCGACGATATCCTGGGTGCACTTTGCCGCCAAGCCAGTGAGCAGGACACCGATGCCATTATCGTCACCGGCGATACCGATACCTTACAGTTGGTTTCATCCCACATCCGGGTGCTCACTCCGCGCCCGGGTAGGCCATTCAGCGATACCGTGCTCTATGACAAGGACGCGGTGCGGCAGCGATATGACATTAAACCAGAGCAGATGGCGGACTTCAAAGCGCTGAAAGGGGATCCCTCTGATAATATCCCCGGTGTGCCGGGCATTGGCGAGAAGACCGCGGTAAAACTCATTCACCAGTTCGGCAGCGTTGACGGCATTTACCAGCGAATTGAGGAAGTTGAGCCGCCCAAGATCCGGGAAGTGCTCAAAGCCAATGAACAGCTGGCAAGGCAAAGCAAGAGACTGGCCACCATCGTCAGCGACATCCCCATCACCCTGGACCTGGCTAAATGCCATGTCAGCGGTTACGATCGAGAGAAAGTAACAAGGCTTTTCCGCGAGCTTGAGTTCTCAAGCCTGTTGCCCAAGCTCCCTGAGACGGTGGTGCAACAGCCCCGGCAAAGGGTGGCGGCGGTGGAAACAGCCACCGACTATCGAATTGTGGACACAGCCGAGGCCTTAGATGAGCTGATGGCTTCGCTTTCCCCGGCCAAATCCTTAGTCATCGATGTCGAGACCACAGGCAAGGAAGCGAGACGAGCTGAGCTGGTAGGTATCGCTCTCTCCACCACTGCGGGGAGGGCGTGGTATGTGCCGGTGGGACATAGATGGGTCGATCGTCAGCTTCCCCGAGCACAGGTTATAGACAGGCTCAAGCCGCTCCTTGAGGACGGTGCCATCCCCAAGATCGCCCATAATGGCAAATTTGACATGACTGTGCTCTCCAGTTATGGGGTGGAGCTAAACGGCTTCAGCTTCGATACCATGATCGCTGCCTATCTCTTGGGGGAGAAGTCAATAGGGCTCAAGCCCTTAGCCTTCAGCAAGCTGGGCATTGAGATGACACCAATAACCGCTCTCATCGGCACCGGGGCCAAGCAAATCACCATGGCTCAGGTTCTTGTCCCCCAAGCCGCTAACTATGCCTGCGCCGATGCCGATATCTGCGGCCAGCTCAAGGGCCTGCTTGAGATGGAACTTAAGGAGCAAGGCTTCTGGTCGCTTTTCACCGATATGGAGATGCCCTTGGTCCCGGTCCTGTTTCGCCTGGAGAAAAACGGAGTGGCTCTGGATGCCGCACTCCTCAGAGACATCTCCCAAAGCTTGGGTCAGCAGATGAAAAGGCTCGAAGCTGAGATCTATAGCTCAGTGGGCCATAAGTTCAATATAAACTCGCCACAGCAGCTGGGGGCAGTCCTGTTCGAAGAACTCAAGCTGCCGCGAGCCCGCAAGACCAAAGGCGGCTACTCCACAGATGCCTCGGTCCTGGAGGGACTTAAAGGGACTCATCCGATCGTGGAGCTTCTCCTCGAATACCGGCAAATTATGAAGTTGAAATCTACATATATCGATGCCCTGCCCGCCCTGATCGACCCCGAGACAGGCAGGGTTCATACCAACTTCAACCAGACAGCTACTGCCACGGGGAGGCTATCCTCGAGCGAGCCCAATCTGCAGAACATTCCAGTTCGCACTGAAGAGGGGCTGCAAGTGAGGCGAGCCTTCATCGCCGAGGGCGATTGCCTCCTTTTGGCCGCCGACTATTCCCAGATCGAGCTCCGCATTATGGCCCATCTATCTCAGGACCCCAGACTCCTCGCTGCCTTCGCCCAGGGCGAGGATATCCACGCCGCCACCGCCTCCCAGGTCTTCGGGGTGCCGCTTTCTGAGGTCAAGCCCCAGATGAGGAGGGTGGCCAAGACGGTGAACTTCGGCGTGATCTACGGGATAAGCGATTATGGGCTGGAACAGGCCACCGAGCTTTCCCGCCAAGAAGCTGCTCAGTTCATCAGCGCCTATTTTGACAAGTATAGCGGGATTAAGGGCTATCTCGATGCCACCAAAGCTGAGGCTGCTGAGAAGGGCTATGTTCAGTCGCTATTGGGTCGGCGGCGATATATCCCTGAGATCAACTCCGCCAACGCGCAGGTGCGGCAGGCAGCAGAGCGCATGGCAGTGAACATGCCAGTCCAGGGAACCGCCGCTGACATTATCAAGCTGGCTATGATCGAACTTCAGCAGAGGATGGATGAGCGAGGACTCAGAAGCAAGATGATCCTCCAGGTGCATGATGAGCTCCTGTTTGAGGTGCCTCCTGGGGAACTCGATGAGATGAAACAGTTGGTGCTCGAGGTCATGCCCAAGGCGCTTGAGCTCAGCGTGCCGCTCAAAGTCGAGGTCAAGGTGGGCAAGACCTGGGGCGAGATGGAGTGAGAGGGGCGGAAGGATGCCCGAGCTTCCTGAGGTCGAAACGATAAAGAACGACCTCGCTCCTATAGTAGCAGGGCGTCAATTTGTCGGGGTCACCTGTCTCTGCCCCCAAATGGTGCGCCAGCTTTCACCCGACGAGCTGCGTCAGCGGCTCATCGGTCAGACTATCCGAGAGTTAACCAGGAGAGGGAAATATCTCATCTTCCGCTTGAATAACGGTGAGGCATTGCTGCTCCACTTAAGGATGAGCGGCTCGCTGCTACTCAAGCCCAGCCCTGCTGAGCTAAACTACTATACCCGGACTATATTCAATCTGGAAAACGGGCTTGAACTTCATTTCTGCGACCGGCGCAAGCTGGGCACGATAGAGCTGGTAAATGATGAAGCCGAAGCCATGGCTAAGCTTGGGCCCGAGCCGCTGGACCCCAGCTTCACCGCTGAGGTTCTGAGCCAGCGCTTAAGCCGGCGTCAAGCACCGATCAAGGCGGTGCTCTGCGACCAGGCTTTCCTCGCCGGCATCGGCAATATGTATGCCGACGAGGCCTTGTTTTTGGCCCGCATCCACCCGCTTAAGCCGGCAAGGGCGCTCTCTGAGGAGGAAATAGAGAGGCTGCACCAAGCCATCGCTGAGGTGCTTGAGGCTGCCATCGGCAACCGCGGGGCTACCATCTCCGACTACACTGGCGCTTACGGCCAGCCGGGAAGACATCAGTATGAATTCTATGTTGCCCACCGCGGTGGCCAAGCTTGCCGCATTTGCCAAACTGCTATCCAGCGCATCCCAATCAGGAACCGAGGCACCTATTTTTGCCCCAACTGCCAAAAGGAGTGAGGACAAGGCTTTACAAATGTAAGGGATATATATTATAATTAAAGAAAGGTAATACATGGCTGAGAGTTGGCCCACACTCTCAGTTTTTTAATAAGCTTAGGGAGGAGGCCAGAAATGCCCAGGGAAAAGGTCTATCTCACGGAAGAGGGCTTGACCAAGTTGAAGGCGGAACTGGACTACTTGTATACCGTCCGCCGCCAGGAGGTCGCCGAGCGAATACAAAGGGCGAAAGAGCTCACTGATACCGTGGACAACGCCGAATACGAGGATGCTAAGAACGAGCAGGCGTTCGTCGAGGGTCGAATTCGGACCCTGGAAAGGATGATCAAAAATGCTGCGGTCATTTCTGCCGAAACTTCCTCGGAACAGGTGAGGCTGGGCTCTACGGTTACTGTTCAGACCCAAGATGGGGAACAAGAACACTATACAATCGTGGGCAGCGCTGAAGCCGACCCCAGCGAGGGGAAGATCTCCAACGAGTCGCCCGTGGGCAAGGTTCTGCTGGGCAGGAGAGTTGGCGAGGAGGTCGAGGTTCGAGCCCCGGCAGGGATGCTCAAGCTGAAGATAGTGACTATAGGCTAAGGCTAAATTTATGACAAGCAGAAAGGCAGATGCCATCCAGCAGCGCCTGAATAAGCTGCAACGGATTCAAGCCCAAGGCATCGACCCCTACCCTCACCGCTTCCATCGCACCGGCACCATCAAAGAGGCTGTAGCCCTGTTCCAACACTATGAGGCAGGTGATGCCAGCGAGCTGAGCCCGATGCGCCTTGCCGGGCGCATTACCGCCAGTCGCGCCATGGGCAAAGCCACCTTCCTTGACATCCGAGATGGCACCGATAAAATCCAGCTCTACCTGCGTGAGGATGTCCTGGGCGAAAAATACGAATCCCTTAGCCACTTCGACCTGGGCGATTTCATCGGGGTCGAGGGCAAACTGTTCCGCACCCGCACCGGGGAGTTGACCTTAGAGGCCTCGGATTTCACCATGCTCAGCAAATCCCTTCAGCCGCTCCCCGAGAAGTGGCATGGCCTGAGCGATGTGGAAAAGCGCTATCGCCAGCGCTACCTGGATCTGATCTCAAATAAGCAGGCAAGGGATGTTTTCGCCGCCCGAAGCAAGGTTGTCACCGCCATGCGCCGTTTTCTCGATGAGCGAGGATTCATCGAGGTCGAAACGCCTATATTACAGCCCCTGGCTGCTGGCGCCCTGGCGCGGCCATTTGCCACCCATCATCATGCCTTAGGGCAAGACCTATATCTGCGCATCGCCATCGAACTGCACCTGAAACGCCTCATCATTGGCGGCCTGGATAAGGTCTATGAGATCGGTCGTGTCTTTCGCAATGAGGGAATCTCCACCAGGCATAATCCCGAATTCACCATGCTGGAGAGCTATGAGGCCTATGCCGACTATAACGATGTCATGAAGATGGTCGAGGAGATGGTCTCCTATATCTCGCGCGAGGTTGTGGGCAGCACCAAGATCGAGTTCGGCGGGAACACTATCGACTTTTCACCTCCCTGGCCTCGGATTACCTTGCGCGACGCCATGCAAAAAAGCTGTGGCATCGACTTTGAGGATTGCCCTGATGAGGAATCCTTGCGCCAAGCGATGGAAACAAAAGGCATGGATACATCTGGGATTAAAGGTTGGGGCAAGCTCATCGACAAACTCATCTCCGGCTCCATGGAGCCAAATCTCGTCCAGCCAACCTTCGTCCTCGACTACCCGGTGGAGCTATCACCGTTAGCCAAGAGGAAGCCGGGAAATGAGCGCCTGGTGGAGCGCTTCGAAGCCTTTGTCGGCGGCATGGAAATGGCTAACGCCTTCACCGAGCTCAACAACCCCTTGGAGCAGCGGGAGCGCTTCCAGGAGCAGGAGAGACTGCGGGAGATGTGGGGAGATGAGGAGGTGGAGCGAATAGACGAGGATTTCCTCTTAGCCTTAGAGTATGGCATGCCCCCCACCGGGGGGTTGGGCTTGGGTATCGACCGCCTGGTGATGCTGCTCACCGGGCAGGAGTCGATTAGAGAGGTGATACTGTTCCCGCAATTGAGGACAAAGTGATATGCTCGACATCAAGTTCATCCGTGAAAATCCAGATTTAATCCGTGAATCGCTGCAGAAAAAGGGCGATGATGCCACGCCCATCGATGATATTCTGCGCTTGGATGAGGAGCGGCGCAAGCTTCTATTTCAAGCGGAGAGTCTAAGGGCACAGCATAAACGGGCGAGCAAAGAGCTTGGTAAAACAGCGCAAAAAGCCCCTGCGCTCACCAACCAGATGCGAGAGGTAGGAGAGCAAATCAAAGCTCTGGAGGAACAAATTAAGCAAGTCGATATCCAGCTAAACGAGCTTTTGCTCGATCTGCCCAACATCGTGCATGAGAGCGTCCCCTATGGCAAGGATGAAAGCGAGAATGTGGTCGTCCACTACTGGGGCACGCCCGAGGAGTTCTCCTTCACCCCGCTTGCCCACTGGGAGCTCGGGGAGAGGCTGGGCATCATCGACTTCCAAAGAGGGGTGAAGCTCAGCGGCTCCAGATTTTATGTGCTCAAGGGGCTCGGCGCCAAGCTGGAGAGGGCACTCATCGACTGGATGATCGACCTCCATACCAAGGAGCACGGCTATGTTGAGGTTGCCACCCCTTACCTGGTGCGGCGAGAGGTCATGGTGGGCACGGGGCAGCTGCCCAAGTTCGAGGATGACCTCTATCGCTGCGACGTCGACGACCTGTTCCTGATCCCCACCGCTGAGGTGCCAATGGTCAACCTGCACCGTGATGAGATATTCGATCCCGGGATGCTTCCCCTCTATTACGTCTGCTATACTGCTTGCTTTCGCCGTGAGGCCGGAGCTGCGGGAAGGGATACCCGAGGGGTAATTCGAGTGCACCAATTCGATAAGGTGGAGCTGGTTAAGTTCGCCGAGCCCGCTACTTCTTATGACGAGCTCGACAAGCTGGTGGACAACGCCGCCGATGTGCTGCGCAAGCTGAATATCCCCCACCGCATCACCTTGATGTGCAGCGGCGATTTGGGCTTTGCGGCAACAAAGAAATATGACGTAGATGCCTGGTTCCCCGGTCAGAATAGATACGTCGAGGTCTCCTCTTGCAGCAATTGCGAGTCATTCCAAGCACGGCGAGCCAATATCAGGTATCGCCGGGCAGCCAAGGCCAAACCTGAATTCGTCCATACGCTGAACGGAAGTGGGCTGGCTGTGGGGCGGACCTCGGCCGCCATCCTGGAAAACTACCAACAGCCCGATGGCAGCGTTATCGTGCCTGAGGTGCTGCGCCCCTATCTCGGGGGAATCGAAGTGATTCACTGAGATTCAGCATCCTTGCCTCGGCGTAATGGATCATATTATACTTTGCAGCGGGAGGGGTGACCGAGCGGTTTATGGTGGCAGTCTGGTCGTCCCACCCGGTGTCCTCAGATATGATTTTGTGCCATCGTGCTGCGGCGCCCCGGCGATTTTGTATCTGGGCGTGCTTCTGAAGGGGAAATTGGCTGCGGCGAAGCGACTATCGACATCGAAGCCAAGATTAACTTGATAGATGGGAGCGGTTCAAAATGGTGAAAATGGATAAATACTTAGTGAGGACTGATGCTCTACAGCGCTTTGATCAGAGAAATGATGTGTACAAGAGAGCTTACCGTCGGGACCCTGTAATGAAGGAAGCTGCAGATGCATATTACTATACGCTGCGCGTGCCCACAGAAAGCATCTGGAAGTTGCCTGGTCGCACACTGAAAGACTATGCCTATGCTATGGGTTCCTATTATGTAGAGCGCATGTTCGCCAGAGGTCATGTGGCGGGCAATTTCGGCCTTCTCAGGTGGGAGGAAGATCCAGAGGAAATGACCGCGATAGACCGCATGAAGCCCGGCTTTAAATATGAAGTACAAGACCCAGGGAACATGTCTAAAGATGTGAAGAAAGCAGCCAAGAAGCTCGGCGCTTCTGAGGTAGGGGTGTGCGAGTTGAACCCGCTATGGGTTTACGCAGCGGGACACAATCCCATGACCCACGAGGATTTTCCGATAGAGATAGACTTCAACGAGTACAAATATGCTATCGTCTTCGTTGTTGAGATGGACTATGAGGTGATGCGCACTTCCCCGGGTCATCTCTCATACGCGACTGTGGGCTATGCCTATTCAAGAATGGCTTATGTGGCGGGTCAAATGGCTCACTTTATTAGGACCCTGGGATACAAGGCAATACCCAGTTGCAATGATACTGCGCTCAACATCCCCTTGGCCGCCGACGCTGGGTTGGGGCAGCTTGGCAGGAACGGCCTTTTAATAACCCCGCAATACGGACCGCGGGTTAGAATAGCTAAGATCTTTACTAATTTGCCTCTCTCACCTGATAAGCCTATTAGCTTTGGCGTACCGGAGTTTTGCAATATTTGCAGCAGATGTGCTGAAGAGTGCCCTGGACGGGCGATTATGTTTGGGGATTTGACGGATAAACCGGTAAATATTTCTACCAGCCCCGGGGTGTTCAAATGGCCGATTGATAGCGAAAAATGCTTCATGTACTGGGGTCACACGATGCAGACTTGCTCTAACTGCATCAGGGTCTGCCCGTTCAACAAGCCCACGGGATTGCTTCATGACACGGCCAAATTCATTGTTAGAAACGCATCCTGGCTTGATTCGCTGTTAGTCCGGATGGACAAATTCTTTGGTTATGGCAAAAGGGCCACAGCCGAGGGTTTTTGGGCTGATTAATTGTATGTAGTCAGCAAAAATGGGACACTTGATGGGGCTGGGCTAATGGACACTGTTGGGCCTTGCTCTTGCTCCTTGAGGGCACAGATCAGAAAGCGTATTTAGTACTGTTCAGATCAAGGCCGTGAATAGTCACGGCGCTTCTTAATCCGCGCTTGACAAACTAGATTTCCTCATCTTTGTCAAGCATTATATTGTTGACCTCCTGGTTGCTCTCGGTCAAACTGAATTGGGGGATGGCTGTAGTGACCACAGGCTGAGGAGCGAAGGCTGCCTCGCTTGTCCTGTGGTCTGTCATCCCTCGGCTTTTCTCTGTGGTTTTGAGACATTGCCTTTGGCTTGGCTCACTTTATGAATCTCTCAACGTCGTTTATAACCCCTCCCAATCCCAGTTCATTGAGCTTTTGAGGCGTCGGAATACCTTGGCGTGTGTAGCCGACGGCATCATAATACTCATCAAGCATGGTGTCCTGCTGCTGCACAGTTTGCCCTGTGGCTGATCCCGCGTTCTCTAGCGGTTCGGTGAGGAAACGAGAAGGAAGGGTATCATCTTTGCGACCGAATCCCTCTCGGACATTGAAAGCACGCTCCAGGCAAACGATCCTCTCGCCTATCTTTTCCAGGTAAGCAGGGTCGCCAAACTCTTCAATCCCTGTGGCTGCCACCAGGAGCTGATTTCGCAGCTCAGGGGTAAGCCCGGCATTGCCAAAGGGGCACTCCAGAACACAGTCAGCTATAGCATATTCCTTTTGCGCTGAGGCGACAAGCTTACCCTTTCCCTCCTCAGCGAGCGGGTCTACAGTCCTGGACAGCTCAAGACCGGGGCGGCCATACGTGTGGATGCCGCCACAATTGGAGACAGCGTAGCTAAGCCCAAAGCCTTTCACAGCACGGGGCTCGTAGCCAGGCAGCTCTATCCCTTTTACATGCATAGCGTATTTATTAGCCCCTTTACCAATGTGCTCTGCGGCCCGTCTCACCCCTTCTCCCAATAGCTCCCCAAATCCTTCCCGGCGCCCGATTTTCTCCACCAGGCGAACGAAGGCGGCATGGTTGCCCCAGGTAAGTTCAAGCCCATCGGTGTCCTTGGTGCTGATGATCCCTCTCTCGAATAGCTCGCAGGCAAAGCCGATGGAAACTCCGGTGCTGATGGCATCCATGCCAAAGAGGTCACAAATTGAGTCTGCTGCCACTATAGAAGCAAGGTCGGTGTTGTAAAGCTCACAGCCAAAGGCGAAGATGGTCTCATATTCTGGTCCTTCGCTCCACGCTCCGCTATAAGCGCCGCTGGTCACTTCATGAATCTGACCGCATCTGGTCATGCAGCCCCAGCAGCCAAAGTTCTTTACCTTGATCTTCTTAAACTCTAATGCATGTAACTTCTCAACGCCCTCCATTGCCCCTTCTCGGAAATTGCGAACAGGGGTCATATTCCTCTCGTGGGAATAGCGCGCGATGAGAGAAGTAGTGCCGAAATCGGTATATTCTAGCCGCCGGGGATGGGATCTTTGGATTTCTATTAGCTCTCGCGCTAATTCCTTGAAGCGCTGTGGGTTATGAGGAACGACCCTGCTTATGGCATTAATTGCCACGGCTTTTAGGTTCTTAGAGCTCATTACTGTGCCGACACCACAGCGGGAAGCACTACGTCGGGCAGTGACAATAGCAGCGTATTTGATGAGCTTCTCTCCAGCAGGGCCAATGCAGGCGATCTCCGTCGTTGACCCATGTCTCTGTTTCAGCCTCTGTTGCGTCTCCTCAGTGTTCAAGCCCCAAAGGTCCTCTGCAGCCAAGATGTAAGCCTTTTCATCTTCGAGGTAAATATAAGCTGGTTTATCAGCTTTGCCCTCGATTATGATGATGTCGAAGCCGGCGAATTTCAGCCACGGGCCAAAGTTGGCTCCAACCACAGCTTTGGCAACACATCCAGAAAGAGGGCTTTTGGTCATCGCAATCCACTTGGAGAACCCCGAGCCAGCAGTGCCACAAAGGACCCCAGTTGATAAGACCAATTTGTTCTCTGGTGCCAAGGGCTCAATTCCGGGGCTCAGCTCATCATAGAGGTACTTGATGCCAAACCCGCGGCCCCCGAGAAAGTCCCTTCTAACTTGCTCGGGGATGGATTCGATCTTGAATGTCCCATTTGTCAGATTTACCCGAAGCAGTTTTCCGCTATAAGTAGACGTCTCCACGATCTCCTTTCAGTAGGGATTGATCAAGCCTTGCCTTCCGGAGTTTCTCAGCTATATCCTGGCAAGCTTCTCTAACCCTTATAGCCATATTCTGCCCATCGGCTGAGGACGAAACGAATGCCATGGGCGATCCCAAACAGACCTCTCCATCAATGAAGACTGGCGCCTCCATCAACGAGGAGCGTTTGCCCGGTCATAAATTCGCTCTCATCAGAGGCCAGAAAGATGATGGCACCAACAAGGTCTTCAGGCTCCTCTGGGCGCTTAAGGCATCTATGCTGCACAGCTCGCACCTGACGTTCCTCCGGCATCAATATCTTGCTCGCTTCGGTCATGGTATAGCCTGGAGCTAGTGCATTAACGCGTATCCTGTGATCTCCAAGCTCGCTAGCCATGCCATGGGTTAAGCCGATAATCGCTGCCTTAGAGGTGACGTAGTGAAGAAAACCGGGCGTGCCAGTGTAGATAGTCCCCGATGAGATGTTGATGATGTTGCCTTTCCCTTGCTTCTTCATCTGAGGAAACACTGCCTTGGCACACAGCCAAGACCCCTTTACGTTGACCTCCATTTCCCGATCCCATTCCTTGACCCCGATCTCATAAAACGGCCTCAGACCTACGCCGTAGTATATGGCGGCGTTATTGATTAGGATATCGATCCTGCCAAATCTCTTCACCGTCTCCTCAGCCATGCGCAAAGTATCCTCTTCGCTGGAGACATCAACCTTGAGACCCATGGCGGTGCCACCTTTGTCCTCGATTTGCTTAATAGTGTCGGTGACATCTATTATATCGGCTGCTACAACCTTCGCCCCCTCTTCAGCCAACCTCAAGCAGTACAATTGACCTAATCCCCTCCCTCCACCGGTAACTATAGCTACTTTACCCTCGAGCCTCATAGAAAATAACCTCCTATCTTACTTAATATGGGCGTCCCTTTTCCTCCCACACTTTGGGGAGGCCAAAATCCTCGGCTATGATTTTGTAGCAATTGTAGCCATTCCGTCCATGCACCCCACCCCCGTAGTGCTGAGAGCCTCCACAGAGATAAAGGTCCTTTATCGGTGTCCGGTATCGTGACAGCTCGGGGCAAGGTCTGAACTTGCCCATCTGAGAGGCGGTATGTGCTCCCAGTACCCAGCTACCCTCATGCATATTTATGTTCCTCTGTATCACATCATAAGGGGTATTGGCATAGCCTGCGATCACATTATCCCAGGTCATATTAGGCGCATACCATTGCCACTGCCTTACCATCTCATTGACGATCTCATCCTTCATTCGCAGCCATTCTCTTTCCGAAAAGTAGCGAGCCGGAGCGGCAAAGTTTTCCAGCAGAACATTATGCTTCCCCTCCGGGGCTCGAGTTCTATCCAGAATGCTGTCCACACCAACTGCGAGGTATAACTTCTCGGTGATGCCCCGGGTGAAGATCTCCATTTGGTGCTTCTCGGCCAGTGTTTCAGGGTCTTTGGGCAAATAGAAAAGCCTGCTGGCTCGGAGGCAATCTGGATTGAAATCAGCTGCCTTGTATTCGGGGAGCTCACGGATGGCGAAGTTCACCCAGAATAGATTCCCCCTATCATAGGAAAAGTTCCTTATCCTCCGGGCAAGCTGGGGGCTTATGTACTCCTCCCCCACAAATCTAAATAGGGTCTGACTTGGGTCTACATCGCTCACCACAAGCTTTTTGGCCTCAATTTCCGTGCCATCCATCAACCGGACGCCCCTGGCCGTGCCATTATCAAGAAGTATCTTGTCAACCTCATGGTGGATGAAGAACTTACCCCCCATCTCAGTAAGTGCCTTCTGCAAGGCATGGGTTGCAGCATGGGTGCCACTTACGGTAGACGAGGCAGGGCCGGTAAACGAGGCCATGACTCTCAGTCGGTCAACGATGTCAGCGATATGCATCACGTCACCGGGATAGCCAGCATCAGTGGTTAACACTGCCCTCATAAAGTACGTCCGTAATTCCTTGCTCTCAAATAGGTCGTAAGCTATTTCCTTAACAGTCATCGCTTGATAAATGGGATCGATCCCATCTACCGGGTCATCAAATAACCTCTCCATGGCATCCTTTTCACTCGGCGGGGGAGGAGGATTCCACACCCATTCCTGATAGGCAGCCCACCATTTCCTTTGCAGCTTTTCCCTCAAAATGGCAGCTGTCTCGGCATCCCTCTCTGAAAACCTGGCGATTTCCTTGAGACCCTTTTCCGCACCTTCCGCGGAGTACTCTTGCTCGCCCGTTGTTTGATCGATCATCTTCGTCATCGCATAGCCTATGAGACAGGTTGCGTCATCGAAGATCGCCCCATAGCCAAGATCGTCGTGAAATGCATATCTAAGGCCCTTCTCATACAGCTTGAAATCTTTCCACGCCGGATTACGATAGAAATAAATGAAATGGCCACAAGGATTGCTGAGGAAGCCAGGAAGGGGAATTTCCTCACCGCAGGCACCACCTCCCAATTCGTGCTGCCGCTCGAGAACGGCGACAGTCATCCCAGCGTTGGCCAGATAACAGGCAAGCGTCAGCCCGTTAGGCCCCCCTCCAATTACCACCGCATCGTAGCTGGCATCTGCCACGGTTTCACCTCCTTTTACTTGTGGCGGTGAAAAAGCAGAAAGTTGGCAAATTCTTAGCTCACCCTGGAGCTTTGTTTAAGTGGAGTTTCATCATGTTATCAAAGGTAGCCACTATTGCTTGTGCAAAAGCTGGATCCTCAAGGTGGGCGTCGATCTCTATGGTTTCGATTTCCGGTTTTAGGCGTGCCTTAAGGGTTTGCACAAATAATCGATTAAGCTCCGGTTCATAATAGGGATCGCCGTTTCTTTCTGAAGCAGACCAGCCCCGCAGGGGCACAATAAACTTTGTCGGGCCCTTGGCGCGGTTCAGCTTGTCGGCGATGACGCGAGCAGTCCTTTTTATTTCAGCGGGGACCATTTTTGCATGAACTCGCTGATGATCAAGCATATAAAGCTTCCTTTTTTTATACTTCGGCTGCAACTTCTCCAGTGGCCCACAGCTGATGATATTCAGCCCGTTTGGGGTGATAATCTGAGGGATGCCTCTGCTGCCCGCTGCTTCAAGACGATTGGGTCCAGCCGCGCGGCGACCACCAAATAGCTCCTCACTCACCCCACCAGGAGCTAGGTCAACAACACCTTCAAATAGGCCTTGATTTATCAATTCCTCCATGGCTCTGTCACCCATACCTTGTGCATGGAACGATATCACCTCATAACCTCTTTGGCTAAGGCCTTGCTTTACCTGTTTGGCACATTGTTCAGAGAGGGCCCAGTCAGTCATAGCGATCGACACCCCAGTTGTGTGCACGCCGGGCCTGACTTCGACCAAGCTTTCAACCATCCCGCAGATAGCTCCAACTCCTCTAGTCAGCACATTCTTCACTGGTTCACTAAGGTCTACGATGTCGACCATGGTGTTCATCATTGTTATATCAAAAGGACCGAAATAGCCACTACAAAGGTGTGGGACTGATGCTGAACTGGAGACCATTAACCTGGGCACGCCGAAGGGCAATGCCCTCATGACGCTTGTTGCCATAAAGGCGCAGGTGGCACCACCGACGCCTATAATCCCGTCCAGCCTGCCAGCGGAATATAGCTCCGTAGTCTTTTGGATAGCACCCTTGATCATTATTCCGCTTATTTTGGGCCTGTCCCGGGATGCCCTAATATGCTCTATGCTGGCCCCGCCAGCTTCTGCGATTTCTTCGCAAGTAACATCAGCGGAGACGGAGGGTGCCCCTCCCGTGCTCAGATCTATAACTACGCTTTTATGTCCTTTTTGCTCAATTTGCTCCTTGACAAAGCTTACGATATCCCCATATGAATCCAGCGTGCTAATAATCGCTATCGTCCGCATCATAGATCCCGGCACAACAAACAAATACAAGCCTCAGCCAGCTCTAAGCCGCACCATTACAAAGCCGAATCACCAGGTAGCTGCTTCACACCTT
>CAZMKJ010000017.1:0-18384 GCA_964567075.1 uncultured Dehalococcoidia bacterium | reverse complement strand
GATAGCCACACTGACGAGGGAGGATGCAGAGTCTCTGCTCCGAGAAATGGAAGGGGTGCTGGCAAAGGAGCCCAACCTGCTCCAGCTGCCCAGCTCTGGATATGCCATCTTCATTGGAGACACCCATGGTGACTTCGATGCTACCAAGAAGGTCATCAGCAGATATCTGGGGAGCAACAATAAGGTCATCTTCCTCGGGGATTATGTCGACCGCGGCCCGCAGTCAATGGAGAACATCAATTATCTAGCCCTATTAAAGTCCACCTACCCAGAAGATATCTTCTTACTCATGGGTAATCATGAAGTGCATGAGCTGATAAATTTCTACCCTGCTGATTTTTGGTGGAGCCTGGACCACGAGCTGTATGCCCGCTATACAGCCCTGCTGGCCAAGCTTCCATTAGCGGTCACGGCGCAGAACGGGGTACTGGCATTACATGGGGCGTTGCCCGGTGTGGAAAAGCTGAGCGATATAAACCAGATAAACCTGGGCAGCGAAGAATGGGTGACGATAATCTGGGGTGATTTTCAAGAGAGCAGAGGCAGGTTTCTTGGAGGCTATGTGGGTAGACCTCAGTTTGGCCGCGATTATTTCAACGAGATTATGCAGAGATTCGACAAGAACCTGTTGATAAGGTCACATCAGCCATTTACACCGATTTTGTATGATAACAGATGCCTGACTTTATTCACTTCCTCTGCTTATTCCCCGTTGAGGACGGTCGCCATCGTTGATCTGGCCAAAGAGATAAAAACAGCTGATGACCTAATAATTGAAATGATCTAGATATGGAGCTCTATTACATCCCCATCCTCGAGGGTGTGCTCTCTTTTCACTTTTTGTCCGTCGAATTTCCCTGAGCCCCAAACTAAGGCGTATTTCAACTTATCGCGGAAGTCCTTGTGGATGGCCTCGGCGGCATCGGCAACTGTGCTTCCCCTTTCTAAAACCACGGGCTCATCAAAATCCGGCTTTCTTCCCGGTGCCTTGGTATATACTCGAATGACATCAAGCGCTCGATAAATCCCCTCCCTTAATTCCTCGAGTCCAATTCCCTCTTTAGCTGAGATGGAGATAAGGGGAAATTGGGCGTCGTATTTTGCGCTCAGCCTGTGGTAATTCTCGCTGGCACTATCCAGATCGCTTTTGTTCCCTATGACTAAGACCCTTTTCGCCATGGGCTCTATCCTGAGCTTGTTCAACTCCTGGAGCACGGTCTCCACTTGATTTAGCGGCTCAGCGCCTAAATCGACAAGGATCAAAAAGATGTCTGCGCTTCTTAACAGGTTAACCAGCCATGGTTGGGACTCATGGCTCGTTATCGGGGGGATATCCACTATCTGTATCTGGATATTCTCAAACCCCATCATCCCTGGGATCGGGGTTTGGGTGGTGAAAGGGTAATCAGCCACATCCGGGGTGGCATTGGTAATGGCTGATAGCAGCTGGGATTTGCCCACATTGGGCAGCCCAAGCAACACCGCTTGACCGGCTCCCTCCCGCTTCACTTGATAGCTGAGCCCCTTTTTCCCGATGACATATTTTGTTTCCAGCTCCTCGGAGAGCCTTGACATCTTCCTCCGCAACTCGGCGCGGAGCTTATCAGTGCCTTTATGCTTGGGCATGATGGCCAGCATGGTCTCCAGAGCCCTGATCTTTTCTTGGGCGCTCTTGGCCAGCCGATAGCTCTTCTCGGCCTCGTGATACTGCGGTGGTAGGTTCGCCGGCATGACTACCTTCTGCGGAAAAGGTTGAGGAACCGATCCTCATATTCGCGGAACAGTCCCCATCGTTCCAGCTCCAATTTCAGTTCCTGGGGCTGGCGTTGCCCTTTCCAAACTTGATCGAAAATCTCCTCGATCCTGATCCTGACCCCTCTCGGGACGTGGCTGTCATCTATATCCAAAAATCCCTTTCCTTGTAATTCAGCCACATTGTCGTGGAACGAGTTTGCTGTGAAATCATGGATGAACTTCATTAATGAGACATCCCACATTTCGTCCACGCCCTTAATCACTGTGGCAAGTGGTTCCTTTTCCCATTCCAATTTGGCAATCAATTTAGTGGCTACTTCACTTAGCGGCTCAGAAACAATGTCTGTGCTGTTGAGCTCGTTCTTATAACGGTATAACAGCCCCGGCTCATGGGGTCCATATTCTCGCAGTACAAATTCGGCATATTCCTTTCCATGCTCAAAGCCTTGGAAGAGATTGACCAGATAAGAGGGGGTCACAATTTTGGGTCTTTCGGCGATGACTTTGCCCTCTCTGATTACGGTCTCATCTCCGATATCTGATAGCTCGACATATACTGGCTCGGTAACTAAATAATAATGCACAGTGGTACTACCGAAGGTGACCAAAGCCTGCTTGGGAGGCCTTAACACCTCCGTATTTTCAACCACATATTCAATCTTCTCTCTCCGCGGCTCCATCAGATGCCTTCCCTTTATGTCTATTATAGCAAAAGTTGCTGCCCCAAGGGAAAAGTGTCATCATAAATATAAGGGAGGAAGTAATGGAAAGGCCCGGCGAGAAGAAGTTTCCCCATCTTTTTCAACCAGGACGCATAGGAAAGTTCGACACCGGAAACCGGGTGAAATACGCCGCTTGCTCTATGGACAGTTTTGGCACCAGGGACGGCTTTATTACCGACAGGGAATTGGCGCGCATGGCCGATGTGGCCCGAACCGGGTGCGCCATTATCACTAACCAGGGGGCCTTCATAGACCCCGGCCCGGCAAAATATATAAGCCGGCAGATAGGTATAAGCGACGATAAGTATATCCCGGGGCTGAAAAAGGTGGCCGAGCTTATCCACGAGCAGGGCGCCATAGCTATTCAGCAGATACTACATTGCGGCAGATACGGGGGATATGAGATCGGCTATTGCCTTCAGCCCTCTGCCGTGCGCCAAACACTGCCGCGGTTTAAGCCGCCCAGGGAGATGACCAAGGATGATATCAAAGCCTGCATTAAGGAACACGCCGATGGCGCCAGGAGGGCGATCGAGGCGGGATACGATGGCGTCGAGCTCTGTGGCATCATGGGTTACCTGATAACGAACTTCAACTCCAAGTTCACCAATAGGCGCAGCGATGAGTATGGGGGCTCCATCGAGAATAGAGGACGGTTCATGCGAGAGGTTATCGCTGCCATTAGGGATACCATTGGAGACGAGCATGTGCTTAGCATCAGGCTTAACGGTGCCGAATTGATGGACGAAGTGGGCGGGAATACCCCTGAAGATTGTCTTGAGTTCATAAGAATGGCAGCGCAAGCCGGCGTGGACTGCGTGAGCATTGGAGTTGGCTGGCAGGAATCGCGGGTCTCCTCGATTGCCAGGGATGTCCCCGATGGTTATTGGCTCTACCTTGCTGAGCAGGCCAAGAAGAGCATCGACGTTCCCACCGCCTTTGGCGCCCGCCTCGGCGATCCGGTGCTGGCAGACAAAGCTATCGCCGAGGGGAAGATCGACTTTTGGGAGGTATGTCGTCCGTTTCTCGCCGACCCAAAACTGCTACACAAGGTAGCTGAGGATCGCCTGGAGGACATTAAACCCTGTATTGGTTGCCTTTTTTGCCTTTCCCGGTTCTTCAATGATGTCCCCTATGGCTGCACTGTCAATCCCATATTGGGGCATGAGCTGGAGTGCCCTATTCAGCCGGCAGCGAGGAGGAAAAGGATCATGGTGGTTGGCGCCGGCCCTGCCGGCCTGGAGTGCGCCCTAACCGCAGCTCAGAGGGGCCATGAGGTGACTATCTATGAGCAAAGCGATCGCCTCGGTGGGCAACTGATTGCGATGTCCCAAGAGGTCTCAGGTCAAGAACTCTTCAAGCTGCTCGACTACTATCAGATACAGCTGAAAAAGCTTGGCGTAGAGGTCAAACTCAATACCGAGGTCACCCGAGCCCTGGTTAGGGGGATCAGGTTAGATGTGGATGCCATAGTACTTGCTACCGGCTCCGCCATCGATGCCCAGAGATATGGCGACAAAAGTAGCGTAGTAACTGCCCATGACGTGTTGGAAGGTAGGGTTGCTGTGGGCAGGAGGGTCATCGTCTGTGGTGGTGGCAAGGTAGGGCTGGTAACTGCTGAATACCTGGCCAGGATGGGCAAGGAGGTATGCATCGTTGAGGAGGGGAGAAGGATAGCCGCGGATGTGATCTCCACTTGGAGGTGGCGGCATATGGCCTGGGTTGAGCAGTTCGACATCAAGACACTGGTCGACACGAAGGTAAAGGAAGTAGCAGACGGTGGGCTTATAGTCGTAGATACGGGTGGTGAAGAGAGTTTTATCCCGGCAGATACAATAGTTGCTGCTGCTCCCAGAAAACCGAGGCAGGAATTGGCAGAGGCATTGGAGTTTTTGTGCGATGAATTATACGTCATCGGGGATGCAGCAGCGCCGCGCTGGATACATAATGCCATCCATGATGGCTTTCACCTCGGGGTCAGCATCTGAGGGATGCGCAAATGAGGCATATCGACGGAGGGGCCAAATCGGGTAGCGGCACTATAGTCCGCTCTGCCACTGCCTTAGCTTCATTGCTTGGCCAGGGATTGCATATAACCGAGGTAAGAGCCAAGAGAGATAGACCTGGACTCAGAGCTCAGCACTTGAAGGCGATCTCAGCATGCCAGGAGATATGTGGTGGGGTGGTGGAAAAGGCGGAAATAGGTTCCAGGGAGGTCATATATAAGCCTGGGGCAGAGATAAAAGGGGGCAATTACGTCTGGGATATAGGGACTGCGGGCTCAACGGTGATGCTTGCCGAGGCGATATTGCCGGTGGCCTGTTTTGCCAGCAGCGCGATGACATTTAGGGTTGAAGGAGGGCTGTTTCAGGATTTCGCTCCCTCAGCTTATCATATGTGCTATGTCCTGCTCCCCATCTTAGCCAGGATGGGGGTCGATGCCGAGGCGAAGATGGTCCGGCCGGGATATGTTCCTCGGGGCGGTGGCATCATCGAGGTAAAGGTCAAGCCGGTGAAACATGGGCTCAAGCCTCTGAGGCTGCTAAAACAAGGGCAGGTAACGGAGATCAAAGGCATAGCTATTTCCTCCCATCTGAGCAAGCGAAGGGTGAGCCATAGAATGGCTCAAAGCTGCCAGGAGATATTGAGAGCAGAGGGATTTGAAGCTGAGATTGAGGAGGTTTATGATACCAGCTCGATCCAGGAGGGAGCTGCTTTAGCAGTTTACGCCGAAACCGACACCGAGTGTATAATAGGCTCCGACAGGGCTGGGGCCCCGCGGAGAATGTCGGAGGAGATCGGCAAGCACGTAGCTCAGAGTCTCCTCGACGATCTAAGGAGCGGAGGCACAGTCGATCGTTTTGTAGCCGATCAATTGATTATCTATGCCGCCCTGGCCCAGGGCACGACCGAATACTTGGTGCCGAAGATGACCGAGCATATTGAGACCAACCTCTGGCTGATTGCCGAGATGCTGGGGGCTAAAGCGAAGATGGAGGGCAACAGGATAGAGATCGAAGGAGTGGGATTCGAGAAATGAGGGTGAAGGTAAGGGGGATATACGCTACTGCACTGACCAAGCTCTTCCTTGATAGCGGCTTCTCCTTGGCCCAGCCATCTTGGGAAATCGTGCGAAGGTTTAAGCTGGAGCCCAATTTCGACCTTCCCGGGGTGGTGGTGGAGGATAAGGAGGATAAGCAGGGGGTGGTTGTCGCCGGAGATGCCCAGCAAGCCCTGGAGTTGATCGAGGCTATGGGGGACAGGCTCTTTGATATGGTAATGAAGCCGAGGGAGATTTCTGGCCACGATATTGAAGAGGAAGTCCAGGTTGCTTCCGACCTTGCCTGCTTTGACATCGAATTCCCTTCCCTGTCCAAATCAGCGCTCGATAGACTGAGGGACGAAGTTGTGCCCACGGTTAGGGATCATCATAAGCTGAAGATCTTGGCCCCAAATTATGTGGACATAATGGAAGGGAAGATCGAAAGCTTCCCGGAGAGAAGAGGGAGGATTGAGCAGCTATTAAGGAGCAGCCTTGTTCTTAACTATTTCCACAAAGGTAAAGAGGTGAGAATAGACCACGTTAGACCCGAGGGAGAAATTATACCCCTGAGCAAGGGCGAGGTCATAGATTTTGATGCTGAAAATGCCCTGATCACGCTAAGGAGGCAAAGCAAAATGTTCCGCGCCGGAGCTTACGATGGGCTGGGCATAGCAAAGGAAGAGGGGGATTACGCGATAACCGAGGGTCGGGAACAAGATTGGGTGCTAAAGCATGTATACTACGGCAAAGAAGGCAGGCCCAAGGGGGCGTTCTTCAATATCAATACCCCGCTGGAGCTTTATCCGGGCAAAATACGTTATCTGGATTTGCACGTTGATGTTGTGAGCTGGCCTGACGGCAGGTGTCAAATAGTGGATAAAGAGAAGCTGGAAGCCTGTGTAAAAGGGGGCTACTTGAGCCAATGGTTAGCCGATAAAGCAATGAGCATCGCCGAGGAATTGCTGCAAAAGCTGTCAGAGGTTCGAGCTCGGGGCTTTATGGAGTAATTAAACGAGCTACAGTTTTTCCCCTTTTTGCCTCCGCCTATTTTGAGTTCTAAAATGCTTAATTAGATCCTTCAGCTTTGCTCTTTGTCTTCCCCTTGCCCTTTTCTGAGGAAATTTTCTATTTCTTTAATGATGTCCTCTTGTTTTGCCGGCTCCTCATATTTTTCCATCGCTTGGTATTCTTTTTCTAAATTCTTAACATATTCCTCGAGCTCTGGCTTTTGACTAATAGCTTCACTTATTTGTTCATCCAGATATTCACTTGCACCTATGATCTCTTGGAGGTCGAGTTCAATCTGCAACATCTTAGTGAGCCCTTCGAGTATGCCATAGCAGACCTTGGGATTTTTAACTTGAATATAGTGCGGTGCATGGCCCCACAAACTAATGCTCTTGATATTCCTCCTCTTGGCAGCGGCTAATAAGACAGTATGTATGCTGCAGGGGCCCTGGTATTCTGCTGGCTCTATGTCATACTTCTCCAGCTCTTCCTTTAGCTCGGGATCACTGACTGCTGCCGTTACCATTGGCCTTACCGTGTGGGGGACCCGATCATAAGTTCCGCCTACTGTGTATATCCTTTCCACCTTGAATTGCTCGGCAAGGTGGAGAATTAGATCGACATATTCGTTCCATTTTAGATGGGGTTCAACAGCGAGAAGAATTATCAGATCATGGACAGATTTTTCGCTTTTCCAGTAGAAGAATTCATTAGCTGGGAATATTAGCTCTTTGATCAAGCCATTTTCAATCAAAGTTTGGGGTCGCAGGGAGGGAAAATCATAGAAAGCATGCGGTTCTATTTCCCCGAATTTCTCCGCTTTTAGTTTCTCCTTCAGGTAGCTTATAGTTCCAGTAGAAACCTCACCGGCATTTGGCCAGCCGGCAAATCCAGCAACCAAATATGGGCTCCTGAGCTCTGGTCTGTGATAAAGGATGATGTGTTCCATAGCCGATGAATTGGATGCAATTTTATCCCGCTGGGCGCGGCCTTAACCTGGCATACAAGGCGGCTCTCTTGGCGGAAAAGGCGACGCCAGCTAAATCCGCAACGACATCCCTCATCTGCTCAAGGAAATCGGTGTAAATGACAGAGCGAAAGAGGGGGATGCCTTTCTGCAGCTCTTCTTGTACCCCGTTGCCCAAACATAATGCCAGAGCAAAAGTGGACGGGGTGATAAATTTAGCTATTCTTGCCGGGAATTTGCTGGCAAATTTGTCCACGAAAGGGTAATAATCGTTTGCGTTCTTTATCAGCTCTCTGGCTAAAAAGCCAAACAAAAAATGCATAGGCACATCAAAATAAGAGGTGTTAAAACCTTTGCTACCCAGCAGGCTTGCGCCTGTGAGGGTTGATGCTACTGTGCCCCATAAAACTACAGAAACCTTTTTATCAGCTTTGAAGAAAGTATATGTCACCATTGAGCCAAACCAGCGGAAAAAATAAAAGCTCCTTTCCTTAATACAGCGGTATGAGCCGTAGACCAAAATGAACAGCAGAACGCCAATCAATATCAACATTTCGTAATCTCAGTTTACTATCATGGGATATCGACGTCAATCCAAAACGGGATAGAGGGAGCCAACAGTTCTATCTTAATATTTCTTAACTTAAGCCCAACCTGGCCGCGAACTCCTTCAGGTCTGTTACCCCTTCCTCTCCTTGTTTCCTTCTATCTAAGAAGAAGGCTGTTATGCCCGCTTGCTTAGGGACAATGAAATCGAATTCAAAGTGATCACCGACGTGGACCATCTGCTGCGGTTTTACCTTCATCTCCCGGCAAAGCCTGAGGAAGAAAGCCTCTTTCTTAACCTCGTTGTAGTCTGAGACTGAGGAGAAAATGCGAGAGAAATAGCCCCTTATCGCGGCAAGCAAAAGATCGAGGTAATAGTGTGGTGAATTTGAGGCGATGATGAGCTGATACCTTTGGCCCAATGAGGAAAGGACTTCCTCGACCTCTGGGAAATAGGAGATTTTATAGCTGAGTCTATTGAGCACAGGCTGATAGTTGCCGAGCTGGAAGCGATCAAACCAATACTGGACATCATACCACTCAACCCTGTGCTCCCCCACCTTTTGATATTCCGCGAAGACTTGTCTTTTTGCCTCGTTGAGGCTCATCTTGTTCTTGTTGGCATAAAGCCTTGGGATCTCACGATGCCAAATAGCATCGGCGAACTCTGTAGTTGCCAGGGTGCCATCGGCATCGAAAGATATCACCTTTATCGCGTCCTGGAACAACGTCATTTGCTCAAAGCGTTTTCACCATATAAGGTGTTTCAAACTGGTAGCCGATTTCAGAATAGTATTCCCTGGCGCCGATGCCGCTCAAGACTGCGATTTTGCCACTTCTGAATTCATTGTGGGCGATTTTCTCTGCCTCTTCCAGGAGTGCCCTGCCCAGGCCTCTATGCTGGGCTGCTTCACTGTCCTTTGTTCCCAAGGGGACTTCGGGACCGAAAACGTGCAGCTCCCTTATTAGAGCCAAATCTCCGTTATTTGATGGAACCCTCATTCGCAAAATGGCATAAAGTGTTTCCTTTTCATCCTCGAAGGATAGGAATATCTCCCTGCCCTCAGAGGCCTGGTAATCAAGCCTTTTCAGCTTTGGCTCTCCTATTTTCCACCCTTGTTTCGATCTATGACCGTATTCTCGACATCTAATGCATTGGCATTCAAGGCCCAATTCCTTCATCCTTTGTTTAACCTCTTCCCTTAGCGAGGACGTCTTCAACCCAGCGACGATGAATTTAGCCGGTATCTCACGCATGACCCTGGAGATGCGGGCATATTTTGGCGTCTGCGCTTTGCTCCTGGCGATGAGGTCTATCATCTCCTCCCCGGAGTAAGGTTTATAGCGCCCTGCTTGATACCAGCCCTCAAGCTCTGTCCCCTTCACTACCAAGGTGGGGTAAATCTTAAGCCCATCCGGTCTGAATTCCTGGTCATGGAATAGCTTTTTGAATAACTGGAGATCCCATTGCGCGGTGGATCCGGGGAGGCCGGGCATCCAGTGGTAATAGACCTTGAAGCCGTTATCTTTGAGCAGCTTTGTGGCCTCGATTACCTCTTTCACCCTATGCCCTCTTCTGATCAAGTGGTAAATCTCATCATCGAGAGTCTGCACCCCGAGCTCGACCCTGGTGACGCCGAAGGCGAGCATCCGTTTCACCTCCGCTGGGCCACACCAATCGGGCCTGGTCTCGATACAGAGTCCCACCGAGCGATGCTTTGCCCTCTGGTTCAATTTCTGCGCTTCCTCCAAGGTGGAAGACTCCGTCTCATTTAGGGCATCGAAACACGATTTTATAAATTGGTATTGATACTGTGGCGGATAGGCGAGAATTGTCCCGCCCAATACAATGAGCTCTATCTTATCCGTGGGGTGCCCCATTCGGTGCAAGATCCCCATCCTGGCCTCGACCTGTTTTCCTGGATCATAGTCTTGCTTCCTGGCGGCAAGCGCTGCCGGCGACTCCAAAGTATAGCTTTTGGGCACCGAAGGCTCTCCGGGACAATAAATACACTCTCCCGGGCACCTTAATGGCTTAGCCATCACCGGGATCGGTGTCACCCCGGATATAGTCCTGGTCGCCTTCCTCATAGTATACTCTATTATATAGTATCGAGGCTTTGGGCTATGAGGTCAATAGTAAAGGTCTACGATCAAATAGCGGAGAGCTGGTATAACTTCAGACACTGGACCCGTTTCCCAGCGGAGCTCGAGGAGCTGTCCCGGAGATGGCAAAAGGGGCGGCTGCTTAACATAGGCTGTGGTCACGGTGCTGATTTTCTCCCCTTTCGGGATGGTTTCGAGCTTTGGGGTCTTGAGTCCTCTGTGGAGATGCTTAAACTGGCGCCCAGATATGCCCAGAAATTCGATTTCGAGGCCAATTTAGTTCAGGGCGATGCCTGCTTTCTGCCATTTTCCGACCACGCTTTCGATTGGGCGCTCTCGGTGGCAACTTATCATCATCTGGAAACCGAGCAGGAAAGGAAGGCCGCCTTTCAAGAGCTGAGAAGGGTGCTCAAGCCCGATGGTGAGGCTTTGATCACAGTGTGGAACCGGCATCAGCCGCGATTTTGGTTTCAGCCCAAGGAAGTGCAAATCCCGTGGAGAACAAAAGAGAAAACACTTTACCGCTATCATTATTTGTTCTCCTATCCAGAGCTGAGGCGGATAGCTGAGGAAGCGGGACTCAAAGTGCTAAAAGAATTTCCCGAGAAATCGTATCGCTTTCCGATAAAGTTCTTCTCCAGGAATATATGTATTCTGGTCAAAAAGGGCTAGGCTGATTTGAACCCAAGCCCCCGCTCCCGGAGGCTGACATATGTCTGCTGCCCGATGATGAGGTGGTCAAGGACCTCGATGTCCAAGAGCTTCCCTGCGGCCACCGCTTGCTCGGTGACCTCGATATCCTCTGAGCTTGGGTTTGGATCTCCGGACGGATGGTTGTGCACCAGCACCAGAGCGGGGCAGTTTTGCCTCACCGCTTCCCGAAACAGCTCGCTTATGCGGATAAGCGAGGTATTAACGCTCCCTTTGTAAACACCCGGGATGGCTATCACCTGGTTCTTGCTATTGAGGAGAACCACCTTGAGCTCTTCTTGCTCCAGAAAACCCATTTCGGCCTGAAGCAGATTGGCGATGTCTTCCGGGGACTTGACTACCGCTCGCTCGTCGGGGTGGGAGGAAACAAGCCTTCGTCCTAATTCCAGAGCTGCTTTGAGTTGAGCCACCTTGGCCTCACCCAAGCCGTGCTCCAGGCACAGTTCGCCAAAACTGGCCCGGGTCAAGCCAGCCAGGCCATCAAACCGAGCCAGCAATCTTGTTGCCACATCGAGCACGCTTTCCGAGGCAGCGCCAGTGCGCAGGATGATAGCCAGCAGTTCGGCGGTGCTCAGCGAGGCAGCTCCCTTTTCCTTGAGCCGCTCTCGGGGGCGCTCCTGGGTGGGGAGGTCTCTAATCAGAGGGCGATATTCAATCTTTGTGGAGTTCATAGTGACCTCCAACCAGGTTCACTCAATGACTACAGTGGCGCCGGCTGCCTCTAACCTCTCCTTTATCGTCCCGGCCTCGGACTTGCTCACCGCTTCCTTAACCGCTTTGGGCGCGCTCTCCACCAACTCCTTAGCCTCCTTCAAGCCCAGGGTAGTGACCTCACGCACTGCCTTGATCACGTTGATCCTATTTGGGCCGATGTCCTTGAGGATGACGCTGAATTCCGTCTTCTCCTCCACAGCTGGAGCAGCCTCAGTCGGTGCTGCTGCTGGTGCTGCCGCTACCGCCGCGGGGACAGCAGCACTGACCCCGAATTCCTCCTCCAATGCCTTCACCAGCTCAGCCAGCTCCAAAATGGTCATCCCCTTGATGGCAGCAACCAGTTCCTCTTTGGTCAGCGTCTTGGCTCCTTTCCCCGCGGCTGAAGGGGCTTGCCGCTTCTTGGTAACCTCTGGCTCTTTCTTAGCGGCCTCTGGCTCCGTCTCTTTCTTAGCGGCCTCTGGCTCCGTCTCCTTCATAGCGGCCTCTGATTCCATCTCTTTCTTAGGATCCTCTTGTTCCATCTCTGTCATTTCAATCTCCTTCCAGTTGCTTTATCCTCGCCTGTAGCATCCCCAAAAGCTGGCGCATCTCAGCGCCGAGGACATAAAGCAAGCCATAGATGGGGCCATATAGGGCTCCCGTCAGCTTGGCAATCAAGACCTCCCTTGAGGGCAAGGCGGATAAGGTCACAATTTCGTCGCCGCGGAGCACTCGACCTTCAAGCAAACCCCCTTTAATACTCAAGGTGGTTTTTGTCGAGCGCTGGTAATCGATAAGGATCTTGGCTAATTGGACCACATCGCCATAGCCGAAGGCCAAGGCTGTTGGTCCCTTAAGCAAAGGGGAAAGCTCCCGCTTTTCTGCCTTCTCCGCAGCCAAGCTGGTCAAGGTGTTCTTCACCACCCGATACTCCGTGCCTTGCTGCTGTAGCTGGCGGCGGAGCGCGGTCATCTCGGCCACTGAAAGCCCCCGATAGTCGGTGGCGATCACGATGCTGCTCTGTGAGAGCTTGTCCGCCAACTGGCTTATCCGCTCCTGTTTCTTCTCCTTAGACATCTTAGCCCCTTCGAAATTAGCCCTTGTGCCGGGCACAAGGGCTAATTAGAATCAATCTCGCCTCGGCAGGCATAGCCATTGAGCCTTTCGGCACCCGCTTCTACAGCGTTAGTTTATATTATATTTTAACGCTTAAGCTTTCTCAAACTGATAGGAAATCCTATCACCGGGAAGCAGCACTGGCGCAAGCTTTAGCTCCATGTCTATTGCGATCTCATCTTGTGGGATCTCTTTGCTTAGGCGCCCGAAAACCCTTATCCCTTCTTCGAACTCAGCCAGTGCCACTGTATAGGGCAAATCGTCTTCAAAGCCGGTGGGGGCAAAATGCAGGGTGGAATAGCTGATAAGTCTACCTTTGCCTTTTACCCCAAGCCACTCCATATCACTGGAGTGGCAGTTACTGCAATCCATTTTGGGTGGGGAATAAACCGTGCCACAATTGTTGCATCTGGTAATCGCCACTTCCCCCGCTTCCAGATGATTGATGAAATCGGCCGCTTTTGTCTCTGAAACGAAGCTCACTGTCCCAAATTTGTCGAAGCTCACTTGCTACCTCCTGAATATGGTCACGTTGCCATAGATGCCGACCCCACCGATATTATGGACGAGGCCGATCTTTGCCCCCTCTACCTGCACCTCACCAGCTTCCCCTCTGAGCTGGCTGACTATAGATCTGATTTGAGAGCCCCCGGTAGCACCAATAGGGTGACCTTTGGAGAGCAAGCCGCCATCAACGTTTACCGGTATCCTCCCCCCGACGTAGGTTTGTTTCTCCTCTATCAATCTTGGGCCTTCTCCCGGCTTGGCGAAGCCCAGGTCCTCGTAGGCCATTATCTCGGCTATGGTGAAGCAGTCATGGACCTCGGCGACTTGTATGTCCTCAGGCCCGACACCGGCCATCTGGTAGGCCTGTCTCGCTGCCTCTCGGGCACAGCTCAGGCCGGTCAGCGAGTCTCTACGTGCTATGTTAACAGAGCTTGATGCTGCTCCCAAGCCAGCGACCCAGACAGGAACGCTGGCCCCCCTCTGCGCCCTTTCTTTCGAGGCTAATATGATGCAGGAGGAGCCATCGGCGTTGGCACAGCAATCAAACATCTTCAGTGGTGAAGCTATTACTCTTGAGTTTAAAACATCATCCAAGCTGAGTTCCTTACGAAAAGCGGCCTTGGGATTTAGCGCGCCATACTTAGCATTTTTCACCCGCACCAAGGCTAATTGCTCTTCGGTGGTGCCATATTGGTGCATATGGGCGCGGGCGTGCATGGCATAATAGGCGGGCATCATGGTGCCAAACGGCGCCTCCCACATGATATCGGCGCCGCGCCCCATCCTCTCCTGGACATCGCCTGATGATATCTCAGACATCTTCTGGAAGCCGATCACCGCCACCACTTCATGGAGTCCTGATTTTATGAACGACCAAGCCACCTTTAATCCGGTGCTGCTGGAGGAGCATATGGTCTCACAATAAAAGGTTGGCATCGGGTTTAGCCCCAGATACTCCGCTATTACGCCGGACGGGGTGCGCTGTTTATCATATTCCGGAGCGGAGCAGATGATAGAGCCATCTATTTCCTTAGCTGAAATGTTGGCATCCTCTATCGCTTCCTTAAATGCCTCAAAGCATAATTCCTGAATGGAAGTGCCACATTTACGAACAAAGGTGCTTTGCCCTACCCCGATAATGGCCACATCGCTCATATTGCCTCCTATCTGTAATAGCTATTTACATCAAGCGGCTGTCAAGGAAAGAGTGGGTTTGAGGTCAAGCTTGATTCCAGGTCCCATCGATGTTGCCAGCGAGATGCTCTTGATATACTGACCCTTGGCACCGCTGGGTCTGGCTTTGATCACAGCCTCAACCACCGTAGCTAAGTTCTCCAGTAATTTGTCCTCCTCGAAACTCAGCTTCCCGATGGGGAGATGGATCAGAGCCGTTCTGTCCAGCTTGAACTCAAGGCGGCCCTTGCGCGCCTCGGAGATCACACGGGGCAAATCCTCGGCGGGGGCGATGGTGCCGGACTTAGGGTTTGGCATCAGCCCCCGGGGGCCTAAGATCCGTCCCAGCTTCGCGATCTTGGGCATCATATCCGGGGTGGCGATGGTGATATCGAAGTCGAGCCAGCCATCCTCAATCCGTTTCACCAGCTCATCGCCGCCGACGTAGTCAGCGCCAGCCTCCTCAGCGAGTTTTAAACCCTCTCCTTGGGTCAGGACCAAGATGCGCACTCTCTTGCCCAGGCCATGAGGCAGAAGGGTCACCCCCCGAACCTGCTGGTCGGCATGGCGGGGGTCTACCCCCATGCGCAAGTGGAGTTCTACCGTCTCATCAAATTTGACATAAGATGCCTTTTTCGCCAGCTCGATAGCTTCCCTGGGCTCATAAGTCCTGTCCCGATCCACCAGCTGAGCTGCCTCTTGATACTTCTTGCCACGTTTCCCCATCTCTACTCCCCGATCTCGATTCCCATGCTGCGAGCGGTGCCCTCAACCATTCTAATTGCCCCTTGGATATCGATGGCATTGAGGTCCTTCATCTTGAGCTCGGCAATCTGGCGTATCTGCTCCGGGGCCAGTTTGCCCAGCTTCT
Organism: uncultured Dehalococcoidia bacterium; assembly: GCA_964567075.1. Lineage (GTDB taxonomy): Bacteria > Chloroflexota > Dehalococcoidia > SZUA-161 > JAUWZY01 > JAUWZY01. The sequence goes on along the minus strand of CAZMKJ010000017.1, from coordinate 3,166 downwards.
CAGTTTTGGCGGAAGCACTCCCCTTCTCGACATTGAGTGCCTTCTTCAACAAATCGGAAACTGGCGAGGTCTTGGTGACAAAGGTGAAGGAGCGATCCTCGTAGATGGTGAGCTCCACAGGAACTATGGAGCCGGCCTCGGATGCGGTGCGCTCATTATATTCCTTACAGAATGCCATGATATTGACCCCATGCTGTCCCAAGGCTGGCCCTACCGGGGGCGCCGCCGTCGCCTTGCCGCCGGGGAGCTGCAGTTTGAGCACTGCCTTGATCCTCTTAGCCATGATTAAAGCGCCTGTACTTGAGCCAAGTCGAGTTCAACAGGTGTCTCCCGACCAAAGAAGGAGACCAAGACCCGGACCTTGCCCTTCTCCAGATTGATCCCGTCCACGGTGCCGATGAAATCAACAAAAGGCCCATCGACGATGCGAATGTTTTCCCCCTTTCTGAAGCCAACCTTAACCCGTGGCGTCTCCGATTCCATCTGCCTGCGGATGGTGTTGACCTCTTCCTCAGTCAAGGGGATTGGTCTATTCCCCGAGCCAACAAAGCCGGTGACGCCAGGGGTATTGCGCACCACATACCAGCTCTGCTCATCCAGTTTCATTTGCACCAGAAGATAGCCGGGGAACATCCTTCGAGCCACAGTGCGCCGCTGACCATCCCTGATCTCGATCTCATTCTCTTGAGGCACTATTACCTTGAAGATCTTATCGGCGACATCCATGGACTCAATGCGCTGCTCCAAGTTAGTCTTAACCCGCTCCTCATAGCCGGAGTAAGTATGGATGACGTACCATTTCCCCCCGTTCTCTGTCATAGCATCACCTTAGCAGGAATCGGTTTACCAACTCGGAAAATCCGTAATCAAGGGCCCAGAGGATAGCCCCTGCTACTACGCATACAGCGACCACGATGATGGTGAGATAAATGGCCTCTTGCCGCGGTGGCCAGGTTACCTTCTTCAGCTCAGATATGATGTCTGTGATAAAGGCAAACCTGCTTCTCTTTTCCTTCTTGGCTTCCGCCTTCCGCTTCAATTACTTCGTCTCCCGGTGTAAAGTGTGGCTGCCACAGCGGGGACAGAATTTCCTCAGCTCAAGCCGGCCTGGATCGTTCTTCTTATTTTTGGTTGTGGTGTATGTTCTCTCCTTACACTGAGTGCAAGCGAGATGGATGATGACTCGAGCCTCGCCTTTCTTCTTGGCCATTATTCCGCGATCTTGGTTATCACCCCGGCGCCCACTGTCCTACCGCCCTCTCTGATGGCAAAGCGCAGCCCCTCCTCCAAGGCTACGGGGTAGATCAGCTTGACCTTTAGCCGCACATCATCGCCGGGCATAGCCATCTCCATCCCGCCGGGGAGTTCGATGCTCCCGGTGACATCCATTGTTCTGATGTAGAACTGAGGCTTATAGCCGGTGAAAAACGGGGTATGCCTGCCTCCCTCTTCCTTGGTCAGGACATAGACCGCGGCCTCAAAGCTGGTATGGGGTTTGATCGAGCCAGGCTTGGCCAAGACCATGCCCCGCATCACGTCATCGCGCTCTATGCCCCGGAGCAGGCAGCCGACGGCATCGCCAGCCTCGCCATCGGGGAGCGTCTTATGGAACATCTCGATGCTGGTGCACACTGTTTTCCTGGTGTCTTCAATGCCCACGATCTCGACCTCATCCCCAGGCTTGATGATGCCTCGCTCCACCCTTCCTGTGACCACGGTGCCACGCCCTTTGATGCCGAAGACGTCCTCTATCGGCATGATGAAGGGCAGGTCTCGGGAGCGCTGCGGGAGCGGTATATAGTCATCAATGGCATCGGTTAACTGCCATATAGGTCCACACCATTTACATTCCCTCTTGCCGCAGCCACATTCCAGGGCCTTAGTGGCGCTGACCCTGATTATCGGGGTTTCATCCCCGGGGAAGCCATATTTTTTCAAAAGGTCCCTCAGCTCTAACTCGACTAACTCCAATAGCTCCTCATCCTCCATCAGGTCCACCTTGTTCAAGGCTGTCATTACATATGGCACCTCCACCTGGCGGGCCAGGAGGACATGCTCCCTGGTCTGAGGCATGGGGCCATCGGGGGCGCTGACTACCAATACCGCCCCATCCATCTGGGCTGCACCGGTAATCATGTTCTTGATGTAGTCGGAGTGACCGGGGCAATCGACGTGAGCATAATGGCGCTTCTCGGTCTCGTATTCGATGTGGGCGATGGCGATGGTCAGCCCCCTTGCCTTCTCTTCAGGAGCATTATCTATGCTCTCAAAGGTGCGATATTGTGTTGGGGTTGCAGTGGACAATACCTTGGTTATGGCCGAGGTCAGCATTGTCTTGCCATGGTCGACATGACCTATGGTGCCCACATTGACATGGGGCTTGACTCGCTCAAAGATTTTCTTTGCCATTTCTCTCCCTCCTTGGAAACTAGCCCACAGCCAGACTTGAACTGGCGACCCCGTTCTTACCAAGAACGTGCTCTACCACTGAGCTATGTGGGCTTTATTAACCCTCGTTATGGTGGCGGGGGTAGGATTCGAACCTACGAAGCCTTCCGGCGGCAGATTTACAGTCTGCTGGTATTAGCCTCTCACCCACCCCGCCGCAGCCCGAGAGGGGACTCGAACCCACCAACCTGCCGATTACAAGTCGGCTGCGCTCCCATTGCGCCACTCGGGCTTTTCAAAAGCCTTGGCAATAGTATAAAGATAAATTCGAGCCGTTGTCAACTGGGGTCATCTTTTATAGCGCCACACCGTCCCCTTTGCCGTATCTTCAAGGACGATGCCAAGCTCCCTGAGCCGACTCCTTATCTCATCGGCGAGAGCCCAATTTTGCTCTGCCCGCAGCTTATCGCGGACGAAGATTAAGAGCTCAATGAACTCCGCAGAAGGAACTGCCTCAGCAAGCTCCTCCCTTTTCTCTTCTTTTAGTGTTAAGCCCAAAACCCCGGCAAGCTCAATGAGTGTCTTCTGAGCCTCTTCGACTGTAAAACCCTCACTTCGCCGTTGGTATATCTCCCTGTCTAAGTTGAACAGCACGGCAACGGCTTGAGCAGTGTTGAAATCGTCGTCCATCACCTCAATGAACCTCTGACGATAGGGTTCGGGATCGAATGCGATAGCAGTGCCCCCCTGCCCCTCCAAGTGGGCGGCGAGGCGCAGC
>CAZMKJ010000016.1:17504-18968 GCA_964567075.1 uncultured Dehalococcoidia bacterium | reverse complement strand
GAGTTTTTGGAATACTTAGAGGTCGAAAAGGGCTGCTCGCCGTTCACTATTCGCGATTACAATCACTATTTGACGCGTTTTTCTACTTGGCTGGGGAAAAGCTCGATAGAGCCCGAAGACATAAATTTGGAGCTCGTTAGAAAGTATAGATTATATCTTGCTCGCTTGCGTAACCGGAATGGACAGCTGTTAGAAAGGGTAACTCAAAGCTACCATGTCATCGCTTTAAGGGCTTTCCTGCGCTATCTTTTGGTCCAGCGTGATATCCCGGTTCTTTCCCCTGATAAGATAGAACTTCCTAAAGAAAGGGCTCGTTCTGTCAAGTTCCTAGATTCAGAGCAGGTAGAAAGGCTCTTAAATAGCCCACAAATATCAAACAAGATAGGATTAAGGGATAAAGCTATTTTGGAAACCTTGTTTAGCACGGGGCTGAGGGTCTCAGAACTCGTAGCACTAAACCGGGACCATGTAAATTTAGAGCGCAAAGAGTTTGGGGTCATAGGTAAAGGACGTAAACCTCGAGTCGTATTCCTGTCCGACACGGCTGCGGAGTCGCTGGGGCGCTATTTGCGCTCGCGCCAGGATGGTTTCAAGCCCTTATTTATTCGATATAGCGGTGCCGTGGATGCTACAAAGGATGGCGAAAAAATGCGACTGACCGTAAGGTCTATTCAGAGAATTATTGAGAAATATGCAAAGAAGTGCGGCTTACCAATTGAGGCAAGCCCTCATACCTTGAGGCACTCGTTTGCCACGGATCTGTTGATGGGCGGTGCTGATCTTCGCTCCGTCCAAGAAATGCTGGGCCACGAAAGTATTAGAACAACTCAAGTTTACACTCACGTTACCAATAGACAGCTAAGAGAGGTCCATAAGGCTTTTCATGGTAGGAAACAGCAAGAACAAGGTGCAAACAATGAATAGAAAGCGTAGAAAAACGGGATTGCCTTGGCATGTTGTTGAAGAATCGGTCAATCAGGAGAGCGAATGGCTTCGAAAAGTCATTCCCCAAAACACTGGCGAAAAAATACCCGGATGTGATGATTGTCCGTATACCTTTAGAAAAATCGCTCTCTTAATTATCACAGGCAAAGTAAAAGCGAAGGAATTTGTTAGTAGAGAGGGGCACGACTTATGGGATGACCTGACCAGAAAGCATGGCATTAAGAAACCAGCGCGCCATGGTGGTGAATGGCATAGAAAAATGATGGGTGCACTTACTGAATACTTCGAAAACCAAGGGTTCGAAGTAATTCCTGAGCCTTTTCTTAATAAAGGGCGTGCCGATTTAGGGGTCTACAAAGGTGGCCATAAGGATTTGTTTATCGAAATCGGTACTATTTCTGTTTATAAGTTGTGGTGGAACCTGCAAATGCTAACAAATTCCAAAATCCTGCTGGTCCCGGACGAGAACCATGCCGTAGAATTTACTTGCCGAGATGAGCGACATGATATACTCCGTGG
>CAZMKJ010000016.1:7291-17404 GCA_964567075.1 uncultured Dehalococcoidia bacterium | reverse complement strand
CTCTTCGCTCCTTCCTGAAATACCTCATTGAGGTAGATTATCCCTGTCCCGTGCCTCCGGAGGCAGTCAAACTTATCAAGACGGAACGGAAACACGGCCAAGTGGCGGAGCTGAATGATTTAGTGAGCTTAATTGAGGCACCAAGCCATTTGGAGTCAAATCCTAAGGCCGGTTTGAGAAACAGAGCCATGCTGGAGACCTTATTTGCCACCGGAATGCGGATCTCTGAGCTCTGCAATCTCAATAGAGACCAAATCGATGACACGGGTCGCATCTTTATCACCGGAAAGGGCAAAAAGCAGCGCTTCGTTTATTTGACCACCAGGGCTCGCGAGCACTTAGATAGGTATTTGATCACACGCCAAGATAGCTGTCCGGCTCTATTTATCCCCTACGCAGGGAGGAATGTTGCCAATTCCAAGAAGAGGCTCTCTGCCAATTACTTGCAAGAGCGGATCAAACGGTATCGGGAAAAGCTGAAAATAAATGTGCCAACTTCAGCCCATTCCCTAAGGCATGGCTTTGCCACTTACCTGGCTGAAGAAGGTGCTAATCCAGCAGCTATTCAAATTCTCCTCGGTCACGAATCATTGGATACCACCACCCGCTATGTTCATGCCTCAGATAAATACGCAGAGGAAACCCACAAGAAATATCACCCGCTAAGCGATTGACCATTTTGGCGAGGGGCTTGACAAGGGCCGACTTTTGCTCTATAAACTGAGCATAAGCAGGGAGCCCCGCCTGAAAACCCTATCTGATAAGGGGTGGCGAAACCGAGAATAAAAAAGGAGGAGGTGGTGGAAATGCCAAAGTTCTATGCCATTCATTACACCAAGAGGATTCCAAAGATGACCGCGGAGCAAGCAGAAGGGCTGAAAAAGGCGATCGGAGAGGCGTCAGCGAAAATGCCGGCGGTGAAGTTCAACGGCGTTATGTGGGATCCCAATACCGGCATCGGCGTCGGCGATTGTGACGCTCCTGACCTCAAGGCAGTGGAGGAGTTTATGAAAGCGATCGGTGCTCCTCCCTGCGATGTGGTGGCTCAAGTAGAGCCGATGGTGCTCTAAACACGAGTTTCGCACATCCTTTAATAGACATAGGGAGATGGGAAATGCAAAAGGGCGGGGCTCCCAGCGACTAATCCTGCAACAGGCTTTTTATCAAGCTTAGCTCGTCTTTGATTAGCCTTGGCATGAGGAAGTTTTGCCTTATGTGTTCTTTGCCTTCCTGCCCTAGCTCTGCTGCGATATCGGGATGCTGGAGCAAATAGAGCACCTTTTCAGCACACTCCTGTTCGCTGGAAATCAAATACTGGCTGAGCTTGCCTGACATCTGCAGTGGGATGCCGCCAGCATTACCAGCGACCATGGCGGTTTGTTTCCATAATGCCTCGGAGACGACTAAACCAAAGCCCTCTCTTATTGACTTCTGGATGGCGACGTCGCAGGCAGTTTGAAAGACATTGACCTCCATGTTGCCGACCCCGGTGAGGTTACTGAAAATATATATATCCTTATCTTTGTCCGCTTCACGGTGGATTGCAGCATACATATCCATACCCTCAGGGTCATCACCAGCAAGGGAGCCAACTAAAGCCAGCTGCAATCCAGGCACTTCCCGCTTCACCATTCGGTAAACCATGATGACACCGAAGGGGTCTTTCCATTGATCAAACCTGGAAACCTGGATAATGAGCGGTCGCTTCCGGTCGAGGCCCAAGTTTTCGATCAACTCCCGACAGAGCGTTCTGGGAAGGGGTATATTCTTAGAGCTGAAGGGGTCAATGGCCGGGGGCATGGTGGCAATTTGTGGCCCCCTAAGATCAGGCGGCACGAACTTGCTCATGGTGAAGACGGCGGCATCAAAGTCCTCGATATAAGGGCGCAGAAATTGCCATGCCTCCTCATTTGGCTCTGAGCTATCGACGTGGCAGCGCCAAATCCATTTTGCCTGTGCCTCATCAGTAAAGTGAGGCAGTGCTGCCGGCTGTGGGTCATTAACGATGAACACATCGTAATTGCGATCCATCTCCCGGGCATTGAGCAGACTCTGTGACTTATAAACCCTTTGCGTCTCCTCTCTTCTGATAAAACGACCATCGCCACCCTGCAAGGCGTTGTGGATGCTCTTGGTGATGGCAAAAAACCTCCGATCACCATAGATCACTTGCCAATCGATATCAAGCCCCAGATCGCGTACCAATGGGATATAGGAGCTAAGGAGTTCAGCAACCCCGCCGCCAAAGGGAGTGGAGTTGATATGGCAAATGCGGACCCCCTTAAGCTCAGCAGCCAATCTTTCCACTTCGTCGATGAGCTCACCAGCGATGAGCAAACGGTATTTGCTGATGTCTCTAACCCCAAGTGATACTTTATGTAACAATGTCGCTGGCCTCAGTGGCAGTATAGCACTAGGAAGTTATTGCTACAAGCTATTTGATGTTTGCTTGACAACCTCTTATACTATCGCTAAGTGCTAGCCATCGTGCATTGCATCTTATGTCAAGCTTTGGGGGCTGAATGAAGTCACGCTGGACCCAGAGGTTCAAGCTCAGGATTAAAAAGGCGCTGGGAATGAACATAATCTTATGTGATAGTTGTAAGTGGAACTGGCGCAGTGCCTGTCACCGCCGGGAGCGCCCCAACGCCACAGAATGCCCTGACTATGAAAAGCGAGGGAAATAGCCAGTCCCCTAACGATAGGTTATTTGTACTCGTAGAAGCCCTTGCCTGTTTTGCGCCCAAGCCATCCTGCGATCACCATTTGCTTCAACAGAGGTGGTGGGGCAAATCGGGGATCTTTAATCTCCTCATATATAGCGGACGAGATGCGATAAACGGTATCAAGTCCAATGAGGTCAGCCAGGGTAAAGGGGCCCATAGGATGGTTTAAGCCCAGCCTTACTGCGGTATCGATATCCTCCTTGGTAGCCAACCCCGATTCCAATGCCCTCATAGCCTCATGCATGAGCGGAGTGAGCAGAAGGTTTACCAGAAATCCCGGACTATCCTTAACTATCACTACTTCCTTACCCAGAGATCTGCCGAAGTCCGCTGCTGTATTGATAGTCTCATCGGAGGTGGCCAGGCTGTGCACAAGCTCGATTAATCGCATCACGGGCACGGGATTGAAGAAGTGCAAACCCAATACCCGGTCTGGCCTGTTAGTCGCTGACGCCATTTCGATGATGGAAAGGCTTGAGGTATTGCTGGCGAAGATGGTGCTCTCGGGGCAGATTTGATCCAGGGCGGAAAGGAGCTTTTTCTTCTCCTCCATTTGCTCAATAATGGCCTCGATAATCAAGTCACAATCGGCAAAATCCCTGATCTCGGTGGTGCCCTTTAGTCGACCCAACGCCGCCTTCTCATCTTCCTCGGTCATTCTGCCCTTTCGCACATTCTTGTCTAAGTTGGCCTTAATCGAATCTATGCCCTTATTTAACAGCTCATCGTTGATCTCAGAGACCACTACTTGATAGCCAGCCTGGATGCAGACCTGGGCGATGCCTGAACCCATCAAACCGCAGCCGACAATCCCGACCTTCTTGATTTCCATGCTACCCCCTTGTCTTTATTTAGCGTCCCTTATATTCTGGCTTTCTCTTCTCGCCGAATGCTTGAAGCCCTTCTTTAGCATCCTCAGTGCTGAGGACAGTATTAAACAGCAGTTCCTCCAGCCGCACCCCATCTTCCAGGGTCATGCTGCGGCCCCTGATCATAGCCTCCTTGGCTGCCCTGACCCCCAGGGGGCCATTGTCACAGATCTTAGCTGCCCATTTCTTAGCCGTGGGCAGAAGTTCAGCCGCGGGCACCACCTTATTTATCAGTCCAAGGCGGTAGGCCTCCTTGGCATCGATATTTGTGCCCATGAGGATCAATTCCGCAGCTTTGGCTTCGGAGATGGTGCGGGGCAGTCTCTGCGTTCCACCCCAGCCAGGGATCAGACTCCAGCGGACCTCGGGCTGGCCAAAGATAGCGTTTTCGGCAGCAATCCTTAGATCGCAAGCCAGTGCCACCTCAAGCCCGCCGCCTAAAGCGGCGCCATTGATTGCAGCGATGAGCGGCTTCCAGATTTCAAGGCCGCGCATGATCATCGGGGGCACCTGAAACGACCCATCAGCCCACACCGGGACCAGTTTCTTGATGTCAGCGCCGACGCAAAAAGCCTTCCCGGCACCGGTGATAATGGCCACCAGAGCTTCCGGGTCATCTCGAAATCTTATCACGGCGCTGCTGAATTCCTGGCAGGTTTCAGGATCGAGGGCATTTAATGCTTCAGGGCGATTGAGAGTAATGGTTACGATTTTATCCTCTTTCTCATAAAGTACACCCATAATAAATCTCCCTTCTCTTTTCTCCTTGCGTTATTATAACAAGGGGTGCGGCTTGGGACAAGGAAGCCTCATAGCGAGTTGAGACATAGGGTGTGAATATGTATAATTTGCCTATGAAGCTCTGGCAAATTGGGGAATTCGGCTTAATCGAGATTATCACCGAGTTCCTGAACAAATCAGGAGTTAGCGATACCTCTGGGCATGATATCTTGATTGGTGTTGGCGATGATGCTGCCGCCTGGCGCAGCCAGGGATTGCCCCAGCTCGGCACCACCGATATCTTGGTTCAAGATGTGCACTTCTCGCTGGACATCATCACTTGGTGGGAGCTGGGCTGGAAAGCGCTGGCGGTGAATATCAGTGACATTGCCGCTATGGGCGGCATGCCCAAGCATGCCTTGGTCTCATTGGGCTTGCCCTCGGATACCGAGGTAGAACAGGTCATCGAGCTATACCAAGGGATGGCTGAGATAGCCAAAAAGTTCGACCTCAGCATCATCGGTGGCGATGTCATCAAGGCGCCTCTGGTCATCATCAGCCCCAGCGTAGTCGGGATCGCAGGGAATAACATCCTCACCCGCTCAGCGGCTCTTCCCGCTGACCTAATCGCGGTCACAGGTTATTTGGGCTCCTCGGCAGCTGGGCTCAGGATGCTAAAGGCAGGGCTTGAGTTTGAGAAAGAAACAGCCTATTACCTTAGACAGGCTCATCTCTGCCCGCTTCCCCGAGTTGGCGAGGGGGAGCTCCTGGCTCAGCATGGGGTGCGGGCTGCTATAGATTTGAGCGATGGGCTCGTTGCTGACCTGGCTAAGATTTGTCAGGCGAGCAAGGTGGGAGCCCGGGTTATGACCAATAAAGTGCCCATTCATCCTTTAGTGCAGGCTGCTTTTGAACAGGACTGTCTGAGGTTGGCGTTATCAGGGGGTGAGGATTACGAGTTATTATTCACTGCCCGAAGTGATGTCATTGAAAGGACACAATCGCTCATGTCAAGTCCAGTAACGATCATTGGCGACATCGTCGCTGAACCGGGGCGAGTAACGCTTCTTGATGAGGAAGGAAAGGTGATGGAATGGGAAGGTGGGGGATGGGAGCACTTCAGGGATGAGAGATTCGCTTGAGTTCATCAGCTACAGTACGGAAGAGACGCAGCGCCTTGGAATCCAGTTGGGGAAGCTAACGAAAGCAGGTGATGTACTGCTCTTAGTCGGCGAGCTGGGGACAGGGAAAACCTGCCTGGCCCAAGGCATCGCTTGGGGGCTGGGCATCGATGATTATACCTTGAGCCCTTCCTTTGTGCTGATTAGAGAATATCAGGGGCGGCTCCTTTTATATCACATCGACTTTTACCGACTCGATAGCATTGAAGAGATTGTCGACCTCGGACTCGATGATTATCTCTACGGCGATGGGGTCTGTGTGGTGGAGTGGGCGGAAAAGGCTTTGCCGGTGCTTCCCGAGGAGCACTTGCTGGTCAAGCTGGAGCACCTCGGGGAGAACGAACGCAAGCTTTGCTTAGAGCCCAAAGGGAAGCATTATGAGAACCTGATTTTGGAGCTGAAGAAGAGGTGGAGCTCGCTATAGATACCTCAACCGCAATCGCCAGCCTGGCCCTATCGGTCAAGGGCGAGGTGCAGGCAGAGCTTACCTGGCATGCCGGGCGAAGCCATGCCACGGAGCTGATGCCCAACATAGTTCATCTTCTCCATCTGGCGAAGGTGGAGATTAAGGACATGGAAGGACTTATCGTGGCTAAGGGACCAGGGAGCTTCACTGGGGTTCGGGTGGGAGTGAGCACAGCCAAGGGGCTTTGCTTCGCCTTAGGCGTCCCACTGGTTGGCATCAGCACCCTTGAGGTAGAGGCCTTTGCCCACGCTGCCACCTCCCTGCCCGTCTGCCCTATCCTGGGCGCCGGCCGGGGTGAAATCGCCGCCGCATTATTTCAAATGCAGGGCGAAAAATGGGCGAGGCTTAGCGCGGAGCATATCACCAACGTTGGCGACCTATGCTCTGAGATCAAAGACCGGACCATATTCTGCGGTGAGATCCCTCCAGAAGTGGCCCAGAGCCTTAAACAACGATTAGGGTCAAAGGCGATAATCTTACAGGGTGGTGCCTCCCTGCGTCGTGCTGGCTTCCTTGCTGAGCTTGGCTGGAGGCGACTTGAGGCCAAGGATTTTGACGACCCTGCTACCCTGCAGCCACTCTATCTCAGGAAGCCAGCGGTGACGATAAAACAAGGCAGCTGAAAAGGAATAGAGCAACAGCCATAATGAAGCAAGCTTTTCTGCTCACCGGCGTGCCAGGAAGTGGCAAGACCTCTATCCTCAAGGAGGTGCTGGCACAGGTCGGGAAGAGCGCCGGCGGCTTTTATACTGAGGAGATAAGGGTCGGTGGCATGCGCCACGGATTCAAGATCGTCACCCTAGACGGCCAAAGCGCCACCTTGGCTCATATCGATATTCAAAGCCCTTATCGGGTGAGCAAATATGGGGTCGATCTCGCTGCCCTGGAGGAAGTCGCTGTCCCCGCCATCAGAAAGGCAATTCAGGAATGTGATATCGTGGTCATTGACGAGATTGGGAAAATGGAGCTGTTCTCGCCCTCTTTTCGAGAAGCAGTGCTGGAAGCCATCGAGAGCGGGAAAAGGGTTCTGGGCACCATTATGCTTAAACCTCACCCCTGGGCCGATAAGATCAAGCAGCACCCCGGGGTAAAGGTGGTTCCGGTAACCAGGATGAACCGGAGCCAGGTTATAAACCAGGTGCTGTTCTGGCTAAAATCATGACATGGAAAGGATAACTCTGGTCCCCATCGGCGCCATCGAGCCTGAGATCCTGGTTCAGCTAAAGCAAAGCCTGGAGCAAACCTATGCCTCCACGGTTGAAATCGGTCCCCAGATGGACAAGCCCGATTACGCTTACAACCCGACCAGGGGGCAGTATCTCGCCCCTCTCATCCTGGCTGCCATCAGCGAGTTTGCGGCAGAGGGGAAAATGCTGGGGGTTGTTGACGTCGATTTATACGCCCCTGGACTCAATTTCGTCTTCGGTCAAGCTGATATCAAGCGCGGGATAGCAGTCATCTCATTGTGCCGGTTGCGGCAGGAGTACTACGGTTTAGCCCAAGATAAGGAGCTCTTTTCACTAAGAGCAATAAAAGAGGCAATTCACGAGATAGGCCATACTTATGGCTTGATGCATTGTGGCGACGAAGCTTGCGTAATGCACTTCTCCAACAGCCTTGCCGATACCGATAGGAAGGAAGCTTCTTTATGTCAAAAATGCCGGAGCAAGCTATGGAGCGGACCTTAATCTTAATCAAGCCGGACGCGGTGCAAAGAGGGCTTGTCGGGGCGATCATCTCACGCTTGGAGCGGCGGGGGCTCAAAATCATCGCCCTGAAGATGCTTCAAATTGACGAAGCCTTGGCCGAGAGGCTTTACGCTGTCCATCAGGGCAAGCCCTTCTTCCCCGGGCTGGTGCATTTCATCACTTCAAGCCCGGTCGTTGCTGCTGTGTTCGAGGGTGCACGCGCTGTGGAAGTAGCTCGCCAGTCTATGGGCCAGACCGACCCAGCGCAAGCGGCCCCGGGCACTATCAGAGGTGACTTCGGCTTAGAGATCGGGCGGAATCTGGTGCACGGCTCGGACTCGGTGGCGAGTGCAGAACAGGAGATAAGCTTGTTCTTCTCCGCAGGTGAGCTGCTCAGCTATGAGCGTGGAGCCGACCACTGGGTTAAAGAATCCTGATCACTGGCGTGGCTTTGCTCCACAGCTTCTCCAGCTCATAGTATTCCCGCTCCTGTGGGGCGAAGATATGGACAATCACCTCACCGAAATCGAGGAGCACCCAGCCAGAGTCAACGCTTCCCTCACGGCGATAAGGGGAAACCCCCTCCCGGCGCAGTGTCTCGTCTATTTCATCGCAAATAGCTTGAATTTGGCGTTCGCTATCGCCGCTACAGAAAACAAAGTAATCGGTAAAAGTGCACACCTCCCTCAGGTCTAACAGGAGAATATCAGCGGCATGCTTGCTTAAGGCGGCATCGACCGTTTTTCTGGCTACTTCAACTGCTTCCAGAAGTTATCCTCCAAGGCTGCTGATCATAATTATAAAGTCGCTCGCTGCCGAGTTCAAGCCGCGAGTAGATTGACGCAGTTACAACTATATGATAAACTAAATATTTGGGAAATTTCAGGCTTCTGCCTCAAACAGACGGAGGTTACATGGCGAAGGCAGTAACAAAGCTCTTCCGAGAGCCACAGCAAGCGGAAAACGTGATAACCAAGCTCAAGGCTAAGGGTTATCAAGCGGGGGAGGTTGGTATACTCATTCAGGAAAAGGGAGATGGAGAGACATTCGCTCCCGAACTCGTCCCAGTAACCAAAGATATCTCTTTTCCTGGCGTGGGCGCGGTCATCGCCAAGGGTGCTGTGGCCGCTGCTATAACTGGGGGTAGCGAGCCAAGGACAGCCTTAATTGAGCTCTGGGGGGTCTCTGAGGAAACCCTGAGCTACTATCAGTCTGGCCTCTCCTTGGGCGGGGTCGTGATCAGCGTCCATGCTGAAGGAGCCCGCCTTGAAGAAGCCCGGCAGCTCCTGAGAGAGGCCGGGGTCAAGCCGCTGACTGAGAGGAGCCCAAAGTGGGCCAGCTGCCCGCCATTCGACCTTGCCAGCAGGATGAGTGAAACCAATCCCATCGATGCCCCCATGACCGGGGATTTCCGAAGATATTAAAGGAGGCAGGCTATGTCTCGCTTTATCGCTGCTTCAGCGATCAGGGGATCCCACTATATTGTGGACAAAGCAGAGAAGATGCTCCAGGATGCCCTGGAGAAATTAGGCCCCGACAAGTCGATCGCTTTCGTTGATAAGGAAGGAGTGGGAACAGCTTACTATCTCCCGGTTATCTATGGCTACTTAGGGCATAAGGTAGAGCAATTGGGCGATATGATGCCTGTTATCGAGCACTGTAAAAAGTTGCTCTCCCCGGTGCCCAACGAGCATCTTTGGCTGCCATATCTCGGTGAGACAGCAGATGCCGGCGTAGCAACCATTTTCGCCGAGGAGTTGATCAAAGGGATAGAGTTTGCCAAGGGTGAACAGCCCGAGGTGCACAATGGCTTCCAGTTCAATGGACCCATCAGCGACACGCAGACGCGCTCCTGGGGCATCCAAATGGTCGATGGCAGCATGCCCGGTTTTGCCGCTGTCATCGGCGCCGCCAAAAGCAATGAGGTGGCGGTTAAAATCGTCCGTGAGCTTCAGTCCAAAGGGCAGCTCGTCTTCCTCTCCAGCATGTCCAATGGGCGCTCAATAGTGGATCAATTGCTCGAGGAGGGTGTAGAGCTTGGCTATGCGACCTATACTGTCCCCTATGGCACAGATACCGAGTCCACAGTCTATGCCTTAGGCTATGCGGCAAGGGCTGCCTTCAGCTTTGGCAATGTGGCTCCCGGTGACTTCCGCCGCATACTGCTTTATAACAAGTTCCGCTGCTATGCCTTCGCCTTGGCCCTCGGCCCCATGGATGATCTCAAATGGGCTACAGGTGCCGGGGCCATAACCTATGGCTTCCCCGCTGTTTGTGATACCGTAGTGCCTCAAATTCTGCCTATAGGGATAACCAAATATGAGCACGTGATCAGCATGCCCTTCGATGATATCCCGGGAAAAGATGACCTGGAGCGGGCGGAGAGGTTAGTAGAGAAGTGCATTGAGATCCGGGGCATCAAGATCATAATCCCCAAGGTCCCCATTCCGGTGGCATTTGGCC
>CAZMKJ010000016.1:3537-7191 GCA_964567075.1 uncultured Dehalococcoidia bacterium | reverse complement strand
ATCCGGGGCATCAAGATCATAATCCCCAAGGTCCCCATTCCGGTGGCATTTGGCCCTGCTTTTGAAGGCGAGGTGGTGCGCCGCGCCGACCTTCAGGCCGAGTTCGGTGGCCCGAAAGGCAATCCTTGCTTTGAGTGGCTCACCATGAGGGGCATGGATGAAATCGACGATGGCCAGATCGCTGTGGTGGGACCAGACTTAGATGCCTTCGAAGAAGGTAGCAATATCCCCTTGGCGATTGTGGTTGAGGTCGCCGGGCGTAAGATGCAGAAGGACTTCGAGCCTGTCTTAGAGCGCCAGATCCACCATTTCTGCAACGAGGCTGAGGGACTCCAGCACCAAGGGCAGCGTGATATCGCCTGGCTGCGCCTGAGCAAGAGGGCCTTTAGCAGTGGCTTCAGGCTGAGACACATCGGCGATATCATCCATACCAACATACATAATATGTTTGGCGCCATTGTGGATAAGGTTCAAGTGACCCTTTATACTGAGCTGGATAAAGTATCGGAGCTAAGGGAGCAAGCTCGGGAGGTATATCGCGAGCGCAACGCCCGCATCGCCGGGCTCACCGATGAAGCTGTGGATACCTTTTATAGCTGCACTTTGTGCCAGTCGTTTGCCCCCACCCATGTTTGTGTTATCAATCCGGAGCGGGTTGGTTTGTGTGGCGCCTATAGCTGGCTTGATTGCAGGGCTGCCTTCGAGATCAACCCCACGGGACCAAACCAGCCGGTGACTAAGGGTTACTGCATCGACGCAGATAAGGGGGAATGGGAGGGGGTGAATAAGTTCGCCCATGAGCATTCCCAAGGGAGCGTGGAACGATTCACCATCTACTCCCTTATGGATGCGCCGCTGACCACCTGCGGCTGCTGCGAGTGCGTTATGATTATCATCCCCGAGGCCAATGGAGTCATGATCGTCTCCAGGGAAGATCCCAGCGACACCCCTTCCGGTATGAAGTTCACCACGCTAATGGCCTCGGTTGGCGGAGGTCTGCAGAATCCAGGGATGATGGGTCACGGCAAGATTTATATCTTGAGCGATAAATTCATCTCGGTGGAGGGGGGGCTGAGAAGGGTAGTATGGATGTCAAAGAATCTCAAGGAGGAGTTTGGGGATCAGATCAACGCCAAGGTTGAGCGGGAGCACGGCATTCCCAATTTCTTGGATATGGTCGCTGACGGCACGACTGTGACTACGGTAGACGAGTTACTGCCATTCCTTGAGCAGAAGGGGCATCCGGCCCTGACCATGGAACCGCTGATCTGACCGGAATAGTAGTAAGAGATAATAAACAAGGGTCGTTGTATCGACCCTTGTTTGTTGAAAGGAGATATTATGTCACCAGTAGAGATCCCGGTGGAAAAATGGACTGGCAAAATCCATGAAGTGAGGCTGGGTGGCGAGGGACGCAAGAGCATTGTCGTTGGCGGCGAGACCACCCTGCCCTTCCTTCACTTCGAAGGCTCTATTCCCAATAGAATAGCGGTAGCTGTAGAGGTTCAAGACCAGGAGCCCTCAGACTGGGCAACAAGTCTTGTTTCCGCTTGGGGTGACGTGCTGCGGGACCCAGGGGCATGGGCCAAGAAGGCAGCGGAGTTTGGCGCTGATATCATCGCCCTCAGACTGAGAAGCGCTCACCCTGAGGAGGGTAACACCGGCGCTGCCGAAGCCAAGGTAACGGTGGACAAGGTGCTCTCTGCTGTTGACCTCCCGGTCATCATCTTAGGGCCGGAGGTAGCGGAGAAGGATAATGAGGTTCTGGTAGCAGCCTCAGAGGTAGCCCGGGGGCAAAGAGTCGCTTTAGGCGACTGCGTGGAGAAGAACTATCGCACCATCGCTGCCACTGCCATTGCCGATGGTCATGTGGTCATCACCAAGACCCCCATCGAGATCAACCTGGCTAAGCAGCTCAATATTCTGGTTAGTGATCTCGGCATTCCTGTAGATGCGATTCTTATGGATCCGACGACGGGAGCTTTGGGTTATGGCCTGGAATACAGCTATTCGGTGATGGAACGGCTGCGCCTGGCGGCGCTGCAAGGGGATGCGATGACAGCCATGCCCATGATCTGCACTGTTGGCGAGGAGGCTTGGCGGCAGAAGGAGGCTAAAGCCGCTGAAGGAGTGCCAGCATCATGGGGGGACTACGAGCAGCGCTCCCTCCTCTGGGAGGAGCTCACCGCTACCGCTTTGATTAGCAGCGGGGCGGACATCTTGGTTTTGCGCCATCCCAAGGCAGTGGAGTTAGTGAAAGCAACCATCGATAGGCTGATGAGCCAAGTCTGAGCTAAAGGAGGGCTGGAAATGGCACTGACCGGGGTTGAAATCTATAAGCTATTGCCCAAAACCAACTGCAAGAAGTGTGGCTTCCCCACCTGCCTCGCTTTTGCCATGAAAGTAGCTGCCAAGGCGGTGGATATCGCACTTTGCCCTGATCTTTCTGAAGAGGCTAAGCAGGCTCTGGAGGCAGCCGCCCGCCCGCCCATCCGCCTGGTCACCATAGGCGCTGGGGAAAAGAAGATCGAGGTGGGAAACGAAGTAGTGATGTTCCGCCACGAAAAGACCTTCTATCATCGCCCAGGGCTGATGGTTCGGGTTATGGACACCGCTGCCCCCGAGGAAACAGGCAGGATTGTGGAGGAGGTGGCTTCATATAGTGTGGAGCGTGTGGGCATGCAGTTGGAGCTCGATGGCTTCGCCATCGACGGCAAATCAGGGGACGCGGCAGCCTTTGCCAACTGCGCTGAGCTGGTCAAGTCCAAGACCGACCTCCCTCTGGTGCTGATGTCCAACGACCCCGCTTGTATGAGCGCGGCGTTGGAGAAGGTAGCCGAGGGCAAGCCTCTGATCTATGCGGCGAACAAGGATAATAGCGATAAGATGGTGGAGCTGGCTCTGAAGCATGGCTGTCCGCTGGCAGTTTATGCCTCGGATGGATTGAGCGAGCTCGCCGAGCTCACAGAAAAGGTGAGCCAGGGTGGGGTTGAGGATATCGTCATCGACCCAGGAGCGCGCGACTTCGCTCAATCTCTAACCACACTAACTCAGCTTCGCAGGCTGGCGTTAAGAAAGAGCTTCCGTCCCTTGGGTTATCCCATCATCACCTTCCCTGGGGAAGCAGCCGCTTCACCACAGGAGGAAGCGCTCCTCGCCGGTCAGCAAATAGCCAAGTATGCTGGCATCATCGTCCTGGACCACTTTTCTCCCAGCGTGGCCTATCCACTGCTCACCTTGCGCCTCAATATCTATACCGATCCGCAAAAGCCGATTCAGATGACACCGGGTGTTTATCAGATTGGGGCGCCAAAGGAGACAAGCCCGCTATGTGTCACCACAAACTTCTCTTTGACTTATTTCTCCGTTGCTGGCGAGCTCGAGTCCAGCGCCTGGGCATCCTGGCTTTTGGTCTGCGATACCGAGGGGCTTTCCGTTCTCACCAGCTGGGCTGCGGGCAAATTCGATGCCGAGAAGATCGCCAAGTCAGTTAAGGAATTTGACGTGGCCAAGAACATCAGCCATCGCAGTTTGATCCTCCCAGGCAAGGTGGCGGTGTTAAGAGGCGAGCTTGAGGAGGAATTGCCCGACTGGAAAATCATGGTTGGCCCTCTCGAGGCCATGGATATCGGCGGCTACTTGAAACAACACTGG
>CAZMKJ010000016.1:0-3437 GCA_964567075.1 uncultured Dehalococcoidia bacterium | reverse complement strand
ATGGATTACGTCGGGCTTAAGATCGGCGAAGCCTTAGTTGAATCTGACAGAGTTGATCTTCTGGCCATGGGACGTCCCGAGGGCCCTGGCTGTTACTGCGCTTCTAATGAAATGCTTCGCTTCTCCATCGACCGCCTGGCTAAGAATTACGACTATGTGGTCATCGACTGCGAAGCGGGCATGGAGCATATCAGCCGGCAGACGACACAGGATATCGATATCCTGCTTATCACCTCGGACCCGACGATGAAGGGCATTATCACTGCGGCTAAGATGAAGGAGCTCATCGCGGAGTTGAGATCCTCCGTTGGCCGGATTTGCTTGATAGTCAACAGGACCGATGGCACCCTGCCACCACAATTGGCCAAAGCCATAGAGCAGTTTGGACTTGAGCTCATCGCCATCCTGCCCGAAGACCCCCAGGTGCTGGAGCTGGACGCCACAGGAGCTCCCTTGACTGAATTAGCCCCTGATTCCCCGCTGGAGTTGGGGATAGCGGAGATCGCCAGGAAAGTGGGCCTGGCATAAGAGGACTCAACTAAGGGCGGCTTTGCCATGAAGTACTTTGTGGTTCGGGCCAATTTCTCAACCCGGGTCAGGGAAGCCCATGTGAAGGCCTTGGAGATGGAGAAGGCATCAGGGGGCAAGTCATCCTACCCATCCTTCCTGCCTGATGACATGAACAAGATGAGGGGGCCTCACTTCGACTATAACTTTGCTCTCAAGCAAGATGGCAAGCTCCTGTGTGCCGGACCCCTGACCGATTACACCTGGGTCCTGTTCATTTACATTGTGGACTCCGAGGAGGAAGCCAAGGCATTAATCGAGGGTGATCCCTTCTTCAAGTGCGGCTTCTTCACCGATTATGAGATAAAGGAGTGGTTCAACAGGATTTAATAAAGCTTGTCAAAGGAGGAAGCAATGATCGTCATCGGGGAATGCATTCATATCATCGCGCAAAGGGTCAGGGAGGCCATCGACAGCCGGGATAAAGGCTTCATCCAGGAACTGGCTAAGCGCCAAGTGGTGAAGGGGGCTCGTGTCTTGGACCTGAACCTGGGACCGATGAAGAAGGCTGGACCTGAGGTCATGACCTGGGTGGTCGACGCTGTTCAAGAGGTGGTTGATGTCCCTCTGTCGCTGGATACCACTAATGCCGCAGCCATCGAGGCTGGGCTCAAGCTTTGCCAAAAAAAGGCCATCATCAATAGCACCGATGCTACCGAGGAGCGGCTCAGTGCCCTCATGCCGCTGGCTGCCAAATACAATGCCAATATTATCGCCCTGAGCCTGGGGAAGGTCGGGCTGCCCACAACCGCCGATGCCCGCATCGAGCTTGTGGCTGAAAAAATCCTGCCCGTAGCTATGGAGCACGGAGTCCCCACGGATAATCTCTACCTCGATCCCTTGGTAATGACTGTCAACGGCACTCAAGACCAAGCTCCAGAGACCGTCAACGCAGTGCGCTTCTTCAAGCAGATGACCGATCCTGCTCCCATGACCACCTGTGGC
Organism: uncultured Dehalococcoidia bacterium; assembly: GCA_964567075.1. GTDB lineage: Bacteria > Chloroflexota > Dehalococcoidia > SZUA-161 > JAUWZY01 > JAUWZY01. Next base: position 1,925 of record CAZMKJ010000016.1, on the reverse strand, counting down.
CTTTCCAATGTGTCTAATAGTTGCCCAGCAGAAGTGCGCCCCATCCTCAACCGCGTGTACTTGGTAATGATGCTTGGTGCTGGACTGGATTCAGCTATCGCTGATCCACTGGACGATGAGCTGATGGAGGTAGTGCGCATCATTGAAAGCCGAGATGATTCCACGCCCAAGGGAGAGCTCTATTTGGCTCTCTACGATGCCTTTGCCTTAAGCGAGGAGTTCGATACCAGCGCTGTGGATATGACCGACCCCGAGCTGCGAGACATCGCCAAAACAATCGATGTGCTGCAAAACAAAACGCTCTATGCTCACGGATACCTGAGGCTGTAGAGCTATCTCCTGCCAAACTCCTTCTCCAACTGCGAGGTGCTGAGCTGGATCATGGTTGGTCTGCCGTGGGGGCAGGTTTGGGGTGTTGTCGTCTGCTCCAGCTGTTGCACCAGCCCCTGCATCTCCTGATGGCTTAATGTCTGCCCCGCCTTCACCGCTCCATGACAGGCTAAGGAGACAGCTATCCTCTCCCGCCAGTCGCCTGGCGTCCCCTGAGCAAGGAAATCGAGCAGTTCAATTAGTGACTGAGCCACATTTTGCTCTTTGAGCAAGGCAGGCACGGAGCGGATGAGGTATGTTCGTTCCCCGAAGGGCTCGATAGCAAAGCCATACTCAGCTAATGCCTCCTGCTGCGCTCTCAGGAATTCCTCCTGGCGCACCGTGAGCTCCATGGCTACCGGCTCAAGCAGACCTTGGACCTCTACTTGCCGCTGCCTCTGCTGCTCGCTTATCCTCTCAAACAACACCCTTTCGTGGGCTGCGTGCTGGTCGATGAGATACATGCTATCAGGGCCCTCGGCGATGATGTAAGTGCCTCGCAGTTGCCCGAGGACGCGAAGAATGGGTAATCTTGCCGGAGCAAATTCCTGTGGCAAAGGGACTGGCTGCTCCTCAGCCTTGATATCGGAAAAAGGGATTTGCTCGGCAGGCAGCGCAGGGGCTGGGGCAGCATGGATTTTCAGCGGCGGCGCGGTCACTTGTTCCACCAGAGTAGCTCTCACCTCGTGGTTTACTGCAGAAAAGACCTCGTGTTCGCGGCGGAATCGAACCTCGCTTTTGGTGGGATGGACATTGACATCCACCTCCTGAGGGGGGAGAAAGATATTGACCGCAGCGATGGGATGCTTTCCCGTCATGATCAGGCCGCGATAAGCCTCTTCTACCGCATAGGCCAGCATTCGGCTCTGGACCCAGCGCCTGTTGATGAAGAAGCTGAGGTGAGTGCGAGTGGAGCGGTTGATGCGTGGCGGGCTGATAAGACCTGAGACTTTGATCATTGCCTCCCCAGAGCCTTTGATCTCAAACAAAGACTTTGCCGTCTCCAGGCCATAGACCTGGATGAGCACATCTCGCAGGTTGCCGCTTCCTGGGGAGAGAAAAACAGTGCGACCATCGACGATCAAGATGAACTTGACCTCGGGGAAAGCGAGGCTGTATTGGGTCACCAGATGGCTGATGTGCCTGCTCTCGGTAGCCATCGACTTGAGGAACTTGAGCCGGGCTGGGACATTGCGGAACAGGTTGCGCACAGTGATGGTAGTCCCCGGCGCACAGCCGCGCTTGGTCTTGCCCATGACGGCGCCATTCTTCAGGTGAATAAAAGTCCCCGCCAGCTCATCCTGGCTCCTGGTGACCATGGAGACCTCGGTGACGGCGGCGATGGAGGGCAGCGCCTCGCCCCTGAAGCCGAGGCTTGCTATGGCATCGAGGTCCGGGATGGTGGCGACCTTGCTGGTGGCGTATCTATGGAAGGCTAACTCAACCTCGTCAGCAGGTATGCCGACGCCGTTATCGCTGACCCTGGTCAGCGCTGTGCCGCCGCCAACGACCTCGACAGTGACCTGGGTGGCACCGGCATCCAGGGAGTTCTCCAT
>CAZMKJ010000015.1:7095-19848 GCA_964567075.1 uncultured Dehalococcoidia bacterium | reverse complement strand
GCCCTAAGTGGTATGCCCTGACCATGTTCCCCTATACCTCAGGTGACCTCCATATCGGGCACTGGTACGCCATGGCGCCCTCAGATGTTCATGCCCGCTTCATGCGGATGAAGGGCTACAATGTGCTGCACCCCATGGGCTTCGATGCCTTCGGCCTTCCCGCGGAGAATGCAGCCATCGAGCATGGCATCCATCCCTACATTTGGACCAAGGACAATATCGAATACATGCGCCGCCAACTCATGAGCATGGGTGCCATCTATGACTGGAGGCGGGAGGTAATAACCTGCCTCCCCGAATACTACAAGTGGACGCAATGGTTCTTCCTGAAGCTCTATGAAGCGGGTCTTGCCTATCGAGGCAAAGCCCCGGCTAATTGGTGCCCCCAGTGTCAGACGGTGCTGGCTAATGAGCAGGTCACCGCCGAGGGCTTGTGCGAGCGCTGCAAGACAAGGGTGACCAAGAGGGATTTAGAGCAGTGGTTCTTCAGGATAACAAAATATGCCGAGGAGCTTCTGCACCATAACGGCATCGAGTGGCCGGAGCGGATAAAGGCGATGCAGAGAAACTGGATCGGGAAAAGCGTTGGCATCGAGATCTCCTTCAGCATCGAGGAATATGGGCTGACGGAAATCGTGGTGTTCACCACCCGCCCTGATACCATCTACGGCGTCACCTTCGTCGTTTTGGCCCCGGAGCATCCGCTGACGCTTGAGCTCGCCTCCCCAGAGCGAAGAAGAGAGGTCGAGGATTATATCGAGTGGGCACGGCGCCAATCAGAGATCGAGAGGCAAGCGGTGAGCAGGGAGAAAAGCGGGGTTTTCATCGGAGCTTATGCCACAAATAAGCTCAACGGAGAAAGGGTGCCCATTTGGGTTGCCGATTATGTGCTCCCCAGCTATGGCACCGGAGCAGTGATGGGGGTCCCGGCTCATGACCAGCGCGACTTTGAGTTTGCCACGGAGTTCGGCTTGCCGATAAAGGTGGTCATCGCCCCCGAGGGCTGGCGCGGGGAGGCGCTGGAACAGGCCTATGAGGAGCCAGGGGTTATGGTCAATTCCGGACCGTTTGCCGACCTCCCCAGCGAGCAGGCGAAGGAGGCAATCTCCGATTTCATAGAGCAAAAAGGCTATGGCAAGAGGACAGTAAGCTATCGACTGCGAGACTGGCTCATCTCTCGCCAGAGATACTGGGGGGCGCCGATACCAATCATTTATTGCTCGGGCTGCGGCACCGTCCCCGTGCCCGAGGAGCAGTTGCCAGTGCTCCTCCCCGAGGATGCTGAGTTCAGGCCCACCGGTGAGTCCCCGTTAAAATACTGCCCCTCCTTTGTCAATGTCAGCTGTCCCCGCTGTGGTGGTCCTGCAAGCCGCGAGACCGATACCATGGATACCTTTATGTGCTCTTCATGGTATTTTCTCCGCTATGCCAGCCCCGAATACCAAGATGGCCCCTTCGCCCCGGAGAAGGTCAGGCATTGGCTTCCGGTAGACCTCTACACCGGCGGCGCCGAGCATGCCACCATGCATCTACTCTATGCCCGCTTCTTCATCAAGGCGCTCCAAGACATCGGGCTTGTCGATTTCGACGAGCCGTTCACCCAGCTGTTCAATCAGGGAACTATTGTCTATCGGGGGGAAAAGATGAGCAAGTCGCGCGGCAATGTGATTAACCCCGATGAATACGTCTCTGAGCTGGGCGCCGATGCCGTTCGCGCCTACCTCATGTTTATTGCCCCTTGGCAACAAGGGGGTGATTGGAATGACAGCGGTCTCATCGGGGTCTCCCGCTGGCTTAATCGAGTTTGGAATCTGGTGCTGGAGGAGCCTAAAGCGAAGAGCAAGCCCGAGATGGATCAAGCCACGGAGAGGCAGCTACTCAGGATAATCCATAGCACCATTAAGAAGGTGGCCGAGGATCTGGAGAGGTTTCATCTCAACACCTTGGTCGCCGCCCTCATGGAGTGCACAAATCACCTAACCAGGATAAAGGATTCATACTCAATTGACAGCCCCGTTTGGCAACAGAGCATCGACGCCTTGCTCCTTCTCTTAGCTCCTATTGCCCCCCACCTCGCTGAGGAGCTATGGAGCGAGACCGGTCACCCCTATAGCATCCATAACCAACCTTTCCCTGCCTGGGACGAGGAGCTTGCCGCTGAGGAGGAATTCACCTTGGTGATTCAGGTCAATGGCAAGCTCCGCGACAAGGTCACCGTGCCTGTTTCCATCACCGAGGAACAAGCTCGTCAGTTGGCGCTGGGCCGGGAGCGAGTCCGGGCGCAACTCCAACATCGAGAGATAAAGAGTGTGATCTATGTTCCGGGGCGGCTGGTGAATGTGGTGCTGAAGTAATCCCCCTCGTTTGACTTGATAGCGAGGCTATGCTATCATCCCAGCGAGACGCAGATGTCGGCACTAACCGAACTGTATCACGAGATCGAGCTGTGTCAGGATTGTGAGCTGGCCAGGTATCGCAACAGGGTTGTGCCTGGTGAGGGGGCAGAGAATGCCCAGATAATGTTCATCGGTGAGGCGCCGGGATTCTATGAGGATCAACAAGGTCGTCCCTTTGTCGGAGCCGCTGGCCACTTCCTCGATGAGCTGTTGACCTCCATCGGACTGCAACGGAGCGAGGTCTACATCTGCAACATGTTGAAGTGCCGACCCCCGGAGAATCGAGACCCACTGCCCCAGGAGATCAACGCCTGCCAGAAGTGGCTCGACCGCCAAATCGAACTCATTTCGCCCCGGGTTATCGTGCCCTTGGGTCGCCATGCGCTGGCCCGGTTCTTCCCCAGAGAGAGCATCGGCAAGATCCATGGCACGTGGCAAAAACAGGGAGGCGTGATCTATTTCGCTATGTACCATCCGGCTGCTGCCCTCCATCAGCAGAGCCTGCGCCCCATCATCGAAGCCGATTTCCAAAAGCTGCCTCAGCTCCTGGCCCAGGCTGATGAGGTTGCCGAAAAGCCGTCTCAGCTAACCATGTTCTAACAGAGATGACAGCAAGTATGTTTATGTTCTTCAAGATAGCAGCTATCGTGATCGCCTCAGTGGGGGTTATCTGCGGGCTGATCTGGGGCATTCCCAAACTCACCGAGTTAACCATTGAGGGCCTGGGGGGTGGCGTATTTTTACTCCTGTTATGGCTTGCAGCTATCATTTGGGTGGTGTTGAGCCACCGTGCTCATAGCTTCATGCGATGGTGGCGTCAATGGCTGGGGCTTATCCTGCTCACCGCGGCCTTATTCGGGATATTGGGCTTATTCCACCCCGAAAGTATCTTTGGCACTGAGTCCGCCTCCGCCGGCGGCGCATTGGGAGCCAGCCTCGCCGGTGGCTCATACGGCTGGCTAAGTATTTCGCTCCTGGTCATCGCTGGCGTCGTGTTCGTCACCCCGCGCGGCTTCGTTCGTTTTGTGGACTGGCTCCGCGAGTCGGCATTCCCCGCCATAGGGCGCGGCGGAGCCAGATTCAACCAATGGCTTCGCGGGTCGGCGTTTCCGGCCATGGGGCGCGGCTGGACCAGGTTTAAGAGTGGGTTTAGGCGGCGACAGCACCCACCCCCGATAAGCGAAGCGGGCAAAGCTGAAGTGAAGAGGCAGCCAATGCCCGCAGTGACCACTCCAGCAGAGTTGGCAGCACCAACAGGGGCCAAAATGGCCGCCGAGGAAATAACGCCCACTAAGGGGCAATTGCCCTCCCTCGAATTGCTGGAAACGGCCCCGGAGATCAGGTGGACTCAGGCAGACAACGAAGACCGGGCCAGGCTCCTCGAAGAAGCCTTAGCCAGCTATGGAGTTGAGGCTAAGGTAATGCAGATTAACCCCGGCCCCGCCGTAACCCAGTTTGGCGTCGAGCCGGGTTGGGACCGCAGATATAGAAGGGTGGTGGAGCGAGAGCAAGATGGTAGGGTGAAGTTGGAGCGCGATGGCAGCGCTAAGGTGCGGCTGGACGAGGTGTCCAAGACCAGAATTAAGGTAGAACGCATTGCCTCCTTGGCCAACGACTTGGCCTTGGCGCTGGCCGTGCCCAACATAAGGGTCGAGTCCCCAGTCCCAGGGACGGGGCTGGTGGGAATTGAGGTGCCTAATACGGGCACTGCTTTGGTCTCCCTGCGCAGCGTCGTCGAGAGCGCGTCCTTTCAGAAGACCAGGAGCAAGTCAAAGTTGGCGGTGGCTCTGGGCAAAGGGGCTGGCGGTGAGCCCGTAGTTGCCGATTTAGCCAAGATGCCGCATCTTCTTGTCGCTGGAGCCACCGGAACCGGGAAGACGGTGTGCCTCAATAGCTTGATCACCTGCCTCCTGACGCATACCACCCCGGCAGAGGTGCGGTTGATCATCATCGACCCTAAGAGGGTGGAGATGATCGCCTTTAGTGACGTGCCTCATCTGATGACGCCGGTGGTCGTTGAGATCAATAAGGTGATCGAGGTCTTGCGCCGGGTTACCAGAGAGATGGAAAACCGCTACCATAAACTGGCATCAGTTGGAGCGCGCAACATTGAGGACCATAATCGGAAGGCAGTCGAGCCGCTGCCCTATATCGTAGTGCTCATCGACGAGCTTGCCGATTTAATGATGGCTTCCCCCGACGTCATCGAACCCCTCATCTGCCGTCTGGCCCAGCTTTCCCGGGCCACCGGCATCCACTTAGTATTAGCTACTCAGCGCCCATCAGTTGATGTGGTCACCGGCCTGATCAAGGCCAACTTCCCCACCAGGATCAGCTTCGCCGTGCCCTCGGCTGTGGACTCACGAACAATCCTCGATACCAGCGGTGCTGAGAGGCTTATCGGCCCCGGCGATATGCTTTATCTGCCCGCTGATGTTGCCAAGCCGGTGCGGTTGCGCGGCTGCTTCGTCTCAGATCGGGAGATCGAGGCTGTGGTCGATTTCTGGAAGCGCTGGGCCGAGACTCGCGGTCCCGTGGACCGTATCGCCCAGGCTTTTGTCTCCTTAGAGGCAAAGGAGGTCGGCGACGAGCCCCTTTTGGACAAGGCCAGAGAAATTGCTCGGGAGCACAAACGCATCTCCACCTCCCTCCTCCAGCGCCGGCTTCGCATCGGCTATCCCAGAGCAGCCAGAATTATGGATTTGCTCGAAGAGGAAGGTTTGACCGCCCCCAGCGGGGAGGTATCAGCGGAGGATACCGAGGAAAGGCTTTAACCTTTGCCATAGGCCTTACGATCTAAAAGCCTAAGGCTATCCTTGGCTGTGGTGGCATAAAAATCAGCGCCAAGGTATAAGGTCGGGGCCACCCGCTCCAAATCGAGGGTTTCTTCATCGGTTAGCACCCCCTCTTCGAAGTGAGTGACCAAGACCTCGCCCACAAGCCATTCGTGGTCGCCGTATGTCCTATGATCTATCAGCTTGCATTCATAAGCGGCGTAGGCGTCTTCAAGAATGGGAACCGAGGTCTTGAGCGGCTTCACCTTCTTGATGCCGAATTTGTGGAACTTATCGACCTCCTTGCCGCTGCTTCCACCCAGCGCGGCAATCAATTCGGCTTTCTCCAGGGGCAGGAAATTCAGCCCGAACTCTTTGCCCTCCAAAATGAGCTGATAGGTAAATCTCTTGGCCGCTATGGAGACCCCGATAAGCGGGGGCTTGAAGGAGATAGCGGCATGCCAACTCGCTGCCATGGCATTGTCCTTGCCCCGGGCATGGGCGGTGACTATAGCTGGCACCCTGGGATTATGGTGAGAAAAACTGCCCGCTCCTGCGATATTTCTTTTAGCCATTCAATCCTCCTTTTTCTTGAGCCGCTTGAGGACAGCATCCTTGTAGACTTGGGACAGGCTTTTGCCGTGCTGCGGTATCTTCTGCCGCTTCTTCCGCTTGCGCTGCTCCCGGCGTTCCTGCCTGGTCTCATCGCCTGCCAGACCCTGCTCCTCGTCTTGCCTCAACTGCCTCCTCCGTAAGTTCCTTCCTCAGCTCCATTATCTGGTCTCTTAAAAGTGCTGCCTTCTCGAACTCCAGGTTCTTGGCTGCGGTCTTCATCTGTGATTCCAGGTCTTTGATCAAGCGCGCGATCTCATCCCTGGGGATTTCAGGGACGGCATATTGGGCTCGGGATTCGGCTACCTGCCGCAACTGGTCGGTGATGCCTTTGATCGCCTTCTTAATCCCCTGAGGGGCGATACCATGCTCCCGATTATAGGACTTCTGAATCTGGCGGCGGCGGTTGGTCTCCTCAATGGCACGGCGCATCGAGGCAGTGACCTCATCAGCATACATGATGACGTGACCGTCGATGTGGCGCGCCGCCCGACCCATGGTCTGAATCAGCGCCGTCTCGGAGCGAAGATAGCCCTCCTTATCGGCATCGAGGATAGCGACCAGGCTGACCTCAGGCAGATCCAACCCCTCCCGAAGCAGATTGATGCCCACCACCACATCATACACACCCATCCTCAGGTCGCGCAGGATGTCTACCCGTTCCAGGGTCTCGATCTCGGAGTGAAGATAATGCGTCTTGATCTCCATCTCCCTGAGGTAATCGGCCAGCTCCTCAGCCATCCTCTTAGTCAATGTGGTGACAAGACATCTTTCGCCACGATCGACCCGGTTTTTGATCTGCTCCATGAGGTCATCGATCTGGCCTCGAGTTGGCTTGACCTCAACACTGGGATCGACGAGCCCGGTGGGGCGCACGATCTGCTCCACCACCTGCTGGCTGTGTTCCAGCTCATAAGGTCCCGGGGTGGCCGATACATAAATGGCCTGACCGATATGCTTTTCGAACTCGTCAAAGCATAATGGGCGGTTGTCCAGCGCCGAGGGCAGGCGAAACCCATATTCCACCAGGGTCTCCTTGCGCGAGCGGTCGCCGTAATACATGCCGTGAAGCTGGGGGATGGTCATGTGGGACTCATCGATGAAGAGCAGGAAGTCCTCGGGGAAGTAGTCGATCAGCGTCCATGGCGGGCTCCCCGGGGCACGACGGGAGAGGTGGCGGGAGTAGTTCTCAATCCCGGTGCAGTAGCCAGCCTCGCGCAGCATCTCGATATCGTAGTTGGTGCGGGCCTCAAGCCTCTGCGCTTCAAGGAGCTTGCCCCGGCTTTTCAGCTCAGCTACCCTTTCCCTGAGCTCTTCCTCGATATCGGCGATGGCAGCCATCAGCTTATCCTGGGAAGTGACCCAGTGCTTGGCCGGGTAGATATCTATCTCGTCTCTATCCGCCAACAGCTCGCCGGTCAGCGGGTCGATCTCAACAATGCGCTCGATGTCATCGCCCCAGAACTCGACCCTCACCGCCAGCTCCTCGTAAGAGGGCTGAATCTCGAGGGTATCGCCGCGGACGCGGAACCGACCGCGGGTGAAGTCATAGTCGTTTCGTTCATATTGCATATCGACCAGCTGCCGGATGAGGCGGTTGCGGTCTCTTTTTTCGCCTTTTTTCAGGCTGACGACGAAGCCATGATATTCCTCGGGCGAGCCCAAGCCATAGATACAGGATACCGAAGCCACAATGACGACATCGCGGCGCTGAAACAGGGCTCTGGTGGCGGCATGGCGCAGCTTGTCGATCTCCTCGTTGATGTCGGTCTCCTTCTCGATATAGGTGTCGGTGCGCGGGATATAGGCCTCAGGCTGGTAGTAGTCGTAGTAGCTGACGAAGTATTCCACGGCGTTGTTGGGGAAGAACTCCCTGAACTCGGTGCAGAGCTGAGCGGCCAGGGTCTTATTATGGGCGATGACCAGGGTGGGGCGGTTTACCTTCTCGATGACGCCGGCCATGGTGAAGGTCTTGCCGCTGCCGGTGACGCCCAACAGCGTCTGATGCCGATGGCCCCTCCTCAGCCCCGCAGCGAGCTGCTCTATCGCCTGGGGCTGGGCCCCCGTGGGCTGAAAATCTGAGACTATCTGAAACTGGGCCATAATTTTACCGCCGCTTGCTGGTGGCGCAAATTTGACTGTTTGTTACTGCGGGGAGGGGAATTCAAATTGCTCGGTATCAACTCCTTCGGCGATTCCTACCTTCTCCACAGAAAGTGGCACATAGTTAACCTTTTTAAAATCGATAAGCTCTTTCAGCTTCCTTTCATCATCCGTCAATCGGAATTTACCTGTTTTAACCTCGATAAAATCCACAGTCTCATCGTACTTAATGCCCACAAAATCGATGGGTTCGCCAAGATAGAAAAGCCTGTCATACTTGGTTAACTCGAAAGTGGCCATCAGTTCATTTAGCTTTCCCGTCCTTTTGCTTAGACTGCCCGTTATCGATTCCAAAACGTCTTTGGGTAACTTCTCCAAGACCTCATGGATGGCACTTATATCCCTCACCGATACCGCCGCTTTAGAATCCAGAGAATCCAGCTTGAGACGAAGCTCTGTTATACTGTCTTCTATATCTGGCATTTCCATTTTCCGCGGCCTGAGAAGCAATACCAGAACCACCGCCAGCAAAACCGAGACTAAGACAATAAGAAATATCTCCATAGCTCCATCCTCCGTAGACGGCTTCCCTGCTTATTTTATATCAAGTAGCTTTCAGAGGCAATCGTGGCCAAGCTGGCAAATCAGAAGAGGTTGGTGAGCCAGGTGAAGAGGCCGGCGCCGGCGGCGGCAAAGGCAAATGATTTCACCGTCTTGCCCGCCCAGCAGAAGAGGAAGAACTTCCACAGGGGATAGCGCAGGGCGGCGGCGGAGACATCAACCAGCCTGATGATGAAATTGGGGATCGCCGAGACCAGGAAAATGGTCAGCCAGCCGCGGCGCCTCATCCAGCGCTCGATCCGGGGATACCACTTCAAATTGCGCAGGAACGGCTGCCCGCTATAGCCCACCAGATAATAGGTGATCTCCCCAATCGCCTCGCCGATGCCCGCTGCCAGCGCCACCCAGACTATGTTCCAGCCCAGTCCGGCGGCGATAAATGCCGCCCACGCTCCGGGCATGGGCCACACCGGGGCGGCACTGCCGATAACGCCCATGAGGAATACGCCCAGATAGCCAAAGTTCTCGAATTCCTTGACCTTGCCCCCGAAAATGGGGATCAGGGCGATAGCTGCCGCCCCAAGCACAAAGGACAGAACGTAAAGATAATTCCGCCGCCACCAGGAGCGCGTTTCTACTACTTCTACTTCCTCTACTTCCTCGGCGGGGTCTTTTACTTCATCGGCGGGGCTTTTGTCGTCGCTGGAGCTCATGCTTTTCACAAGATATAGCCAAGGGCTCGAGAAGTCAAGTCCGCTTGCATCGAAGGAGCAGCAAGACTATAATGGTTTGGTTGTGAACCAACTGGATAGCATGTTACGTAAAGTGACCAGACCGGCTCGCTACAGCGGCGGCGAGTGGAATAGCATAGTGAAGGACTGGGCGGCGGTTGAGGTCAAGGTTGCTCTCATCTACCCCGATGCCTACGAGATCGGGATGTCCAACCTCGGGCTTTCCATCCTCTATGAGCTATTGAACCAAAGCCCCGATGTCCTCGCCGAGAGGGCTTATGCCCCTTGGGTTGATATGGAAGTCGAGCTGCGAAGCGCTGACATCCCCCTCTTCAGCCTGGAATCGAAGCGCCCATTAAAGGAGTTCGATATCATCGGCTTCTCCCTGGGCTATGAGCTGACCTATACTAACGTGCTCAACATGCTGGAACTGGCTCAGATACCGCTTCTCGCCTCGGAGCGAACTGACTCCCATCCCTTAGTCATCGCCGGTGGTAGCTGCACCCTGAACCCAGAGCCAATGTCTGACTTCATCGACCTATTCGTTATCGGGGAAGGCGAAGAGGTAATCCTGGAGCTCATCGAGCTCTTTCGCCGTTGGAAAAAGGAGGGCACGGGAAAGAAGGAGGAATTGCTTCGCCAGCTCTGCCGTATTCGCGGAATTTATGTCCCCAGTTTATATCAAGTCAACTATCACTCCGATGGCACCATTGCCTCGATAGGGCCAACCACGCCGGATGCCAGCGCCACCATCGAGCGGCGCTTCGTAAGCCAGCTACCGCCCCCGGTGACCCACCCCGTGGTCCCATACATTGAGGTCGTCCACGACCGGGCAGCGGTGGAGATCCAACGCGGCTGCACCCGGGGCTGTCGCTTCTGCCAGGCAGGCGCCATCTACCGCCCGTTACGGGAACGAAGTCATGATGAGGTGGTTAAAGCAGTGGACGAACTGATCAAGAATTGCGGCTACGGAGAGGTCTCCCTGCTTTCCTTGAGCACCAGCGACTACTCGGGCATCGAGAGGCTGGTTGCCACCTTGGGAGAGCGATGGAAAGGGAAGAATCTCACCATTTCCCTACCCAGCTTGCGCCTCGACACCTTCTCCGTGGCGCTTGCCGACTCCATTCAAGGTCGGAAGAAAGCCGGCCTCACCTTCGCCCCCGAGGCGGGGACGGAGCGCCTGCGTCAAGTCATCAACAAGAGCGTCTCCGATGACGATTTATTACAAACTATGACCACAGCCCTGGAACGGGGCTGGAGGAGCCTTAAACTATACTTCATGCTCGGGCTGCCCACTGAGAGCTTAGAGGACGTAGCGGCCATTGTAGAGCTGGTGGGCAAGATAAGAAAACTGGGACCGAAAGCTCGAGCACCGCGGATCAAAGTCAGCGCCTCGACCTTTGTCCCCAAGCCCCATACCCCATTGCAGTGGCTGGCCCAAAATAGCACCGAGGAGCTTGAGCCTAAACAGCAAATCCTGAAGCGGGGGCTGAGGAAGCTGGGGGCCGATTTATCCTGGCAGGACCCTCAGATGAGCTTGATCGAGGGGGTGCTGGCTCGGGGCGACCGGCGCCTGGGACCGGTTATTCGCCGTGCCCGGCAACTGGGGGCTGCCTTCGACGCTTGGAGCGAGCACTTCCACTATGAGAGATGGCAGCGCGCTTTCGATGAGATCGGGCTTGACCCGCATTTCTATGCCCACCGTGAACGCCCTCTGGATGAGCTTTTGCCTTGGAGTCACATCGATTGCGGCGTCAGAATGAACTTCCTCAGCCAAGAATATCAGCGAACCGAGATCGGGCAGGAGACCCCAGACTGCCGCTATGGCCCCTGCGCTATGTGCGGGCTCGAGCGCTGGGAACAGGGATGTCGCACAAAAGCCCAAGGGCTCGGCGCCAAGCTATTACCGTGACGTCAAACTATGAAAGTGCTAAAATGTATGCGATGAGATATAACAACATCCTTGAAGCTATCGGACATACCCCTTTGGTGGAAATGGCTAACCTGAGCCCTAACAAGGGGGTCAGGATCTTCGCCAAGCTGGAAGGAAACAATCTCGGCGGCAGTGCCAGTGTTAAAGACCGCATCGCCAAGTATATGATCGAGAAAGCCGAGCAGAGTGGCGAGCTGACCCCAGATAAGACCATCATCGAAGCCACCAGCGGCAACACCGGCATCGCCCTGGCTATGGTCGGGCACAGGAAGGGATATAAGGTCAAGATCGCGATGCCTGATAATGTGAGCTTGGAGAGGAGGCAACTCCTTGAGCTCTATGGGGCTGAGGTGATCCTCACTGAAGGGGCTAAGGGGGTCGATGGCTCCATTGAGCTGGTCAGGGAGATGATGGCAAAGAATGAAAGCCACTTCATGCCCGATCAGTTCAGCAACTCAGATAATCCCCAGGCGCACTATGAAACCACAGGTGTGGAGATTTTACAAGCCCTCCCAGATCTGGATATAGATGCATTGGTCTGCGGCCTTGGCACCGGGGGCACGATGATGGGGGTGGGCAAACGAATTAAGGAGCGAAACCCAAAGGTAAAGCTCATCGGGGTTGAGCCCTACCCCGATGAGGCCATCGAAGGATTGCGTTGCCTGGCTAAAGGCTATGCCCCTGCCGTCTTAGACGTGAATCTGTTAGACCAAACGGCTATGGTGCGCCGTGCCGAGGCTATAGCAGCGCTCGGGGAACTGCTGCAACGGGAAGGGATTTTCGCTGGACTGTCCTCGGGGGCAGCAATATCCCAGACACTCAAAATAGCACAGGAAATGGAGCGGGCGAATATCGTTGTCATCTTGCCCGATGGCGGCTGGAAATATCTCAGCTTGGGCATCGATATCTGGAGCAAAGGGCGCGCTCCTATTCCGCCTTCAGGCGAGGTATAGTCTTCTCATCAACCTGAAAACGAATGCCAGCACTGGTTCAATTGCGGGCCAAAAAGCTTTATATACGCCATAGCTGACGAGGAAGCCGATCGCGGCACCACCTACTATATCCAAAGGGTAATGAACGCCACAATAGACGCGAGCAAAAGACCAAAGGAAGGCAAAGACAAAGAGCACCGCCCCCGCCTTGCGGTTTGTGAACCAAACGCCGAAGGCGAGGGCAAATGCAACCGCGGCACCATGACTGGGAAACGAGGGATCGGTGGGGCAATAGAAAAGAGTCTCCGCAGCGTGCCTCGCGCTCTCAAATGCATCACAGGGACGGGGCCAGAGATCGAGATGGAAGGCGTGGTTCAGCACCCATACCACAAGAGAAGCAAATCCCGCCCCGGTAGCGGCACAGAGCACTGCCCTTTGGTTGGGCTCCCTCCGAGAGGGTGTTCTTACGCCAAACCAGATACAGACTAAGAACAGAATGGAGAGCAAAAAGAAAAAAGTGTCATTGACAAATAGGCTCATTACATCATCGAAGGCTGGCACTTTCCCCACCAGCCCAGTGAGCCAGATCGATATCGAAGCATCAGGTGCTGTCATCTCTTAACCCTCCGTTTAATGGCACCGACAATCAAGCTGAGCTGGGTCGTCTTCTTCAGTACTTCCAGCCCCACTTCTTGGCTCTGGCTCTCAGCC
>CAZMKJ010000015.1:0-6995 GCA_964567075.1 uncultured Dehalococcoidia bacterium | reverse complement strand
GGGGTGCACCAGTAAAGATACTTCTTATTCCTGCCATAGACCACATCGAGGTACACCTTCAGCAACTCCTTGGTTATGGGACCTACCTGCCCCTGAGCCACCGGGCGCTGGTCGATCTCAATAACGGGGGTCACATAGGCCGCTGTGCCGGTGAGGAAGCATTCCTCGGCGATATAAAGCTCGCTGCGATCAATGCTGCGCTCCACGGTCTCGATGCCCATCTCGCTCTTAGCCAATTCGATCACGGTATCGCGAGTGACGCCCAGGAGGATACTATCGTAGCACGGGGGCGTCACCAGCTTGCCACCGAGGACGAGGAAGATGTTCTCGCCGCTGCCCTCGGAGACGTGACCACCGGGGGTGAGAAGGATAGCCTCATCGAAGCCATTGGCCACGGCCTCAGTCTTGGCCAAGGCGCTATTCACATAGGGACCGCAGACTTTGCCCCGCGGTGGAATCATATCGTCATTGAGACGCCGCCAAGAGGAGACACAGCATCTAATACCGTCCTCGAAATTCAGATAAGGGGCAAAAGGGGCAACAGCGATGGCGAAATCGCCCTCCAGGTCATGCAGCCTCACGCCCAAGACCTCGGAGCTTTTATAGGCTATGGGACGGATATAGACATCCTCTCGATAGCCACACCTCCGCACCAGCTCTACAGTGAGTTGGCAAAGCTCATCAATGCTATAAGAGAGCTCGATCTTGAGCAGCTGGCAGCCCTCGAGCAATCGCTGATAGTGCTCCTTGACACGGAACAGGTACATCTGCTCTTCATCGCTATTCCAGTGCCCTCGAATTCCCTCAAAGCAAGCGGTGCCATAGTTAAAGGCATGGGTCAGGATGCCAACCTTGGCCTTGGACTGAGGCAGAAACTGCTTTTGAAAAAACGCATATGAAGGCATTTCAAAACCTCCGTTCTTCGCTTAGAACTAAGTATAATCAGCCCGGATGGGAATGGCAAGCCCTTGCCAAACGCCGCAGTTTGTAGTATATACTTAATATAGCGATCTCATCTCCTCGGGGGCGAAATGGCTAAAGTTTATTTCATCGATGTCACCAACCGGGACGCCGTTCAGGCAGCTCACATCGGCATGGCTAAACTGCAACGGACTATGCTCAATCTATATTTAGCCCAGCTCGGGGTTCACCAGTCAGAGTTCGCCTTCCCTTACCTGAAACACGAGCAGAATTATGTAAAGGCTAATCTGGAGCTAAAGGAACTCGGCGCCATGGGTTCTCTTGTCCTGGAAGGGTGGTGTCGCGCTCTGGTCGCCGATGTAGCCGAGGCCATCTCCACCGGGGTCCGTGATCTGAATATCTCCATCTCGACCTCAGATCAGATGATCAAGCACAAGTTCCGGGGCAAGCTGGACCGGGAGAAAGTGATTAGTGAGATGGTGGAGGCGACAGCTTATGCCAAAAGGGAAGGGGTAAGAACCCTCGGTGTCAATGCTGAGGATGCCTCCCGCACTGACATGGGCTACCTCATTGAATTTGCTCAGGCAGCTAAGGAGGCTGGCGCCGACCGCATCAGATATTGCGACACCTTGGGCTATGATACCCCGATGAGTATCTATCAAAGGATTAGGGAGTTGGCAGAAAAGGTCAAAATCCCCATCGAACAGCACTGCCATAACGATTTAGGTATGGCTGTGGCTAATTCCATTGCCGGGGCGCAAGGGGCTATCGACGGCGGTGTCGACGCCTATCTCAATACCTCAGTCAATGGGATTGGGGAGCGAGCGGGGCAAGCCGATCTCCTGAGCTGCATCCTGGGGCTGAAATTCGCCCGCGGCTTGCAAGGCTATGAAATCGGCGATGCCATCGAGCTTACCGCAGCGAGGAAGGTGGCCAAGTATGTTTCCTATGCCTTCCACATCCCCATCCCCATGAACCAGCCCGGTGTTGGCGCCAATACCTTCGCCCACGAGGCGGGAATTCATGCCGATGGCACGCTCAAAGATCGCAGGAATTACGAGCTCTTCGACCACGAGTATCTGGGCGAAGATGAGCCGCTGCGCCCAGAGAGCGGTCGCACTATCAGCACCGGGGAATTTGGTGGGCTCGCCGGGCTGAAACATGTCTATGAGCGCCTCGGCATCACCTTCACCGACGATGAGTACGCCCAGCGCGTCCTGGCCTTGGTTCAGTATGCCAGTACCCACACCCAAATCCCCCTCACCGATGACGAGCTTCGCTTCATCGCCAACTACCCAGAAGCGGTGAGGAGAATCCTGACCATAACCCCTTAGCCAAACTTTACTTTGCCCCCAGGGCTGGGTAAAATTAGGTTGACACTGGACTGTGATAAAGGAGAAGGTAATGGAAGAGACTATCGAAAGCTTCTTGGATTTCCTATCTACAGAAAAGGAGTTCTCCCCCAATACCATCGCTGCCTATAGAAACGACCTGAGACAGCTGGCTGCTTTTGTCGCTGAGCAAGCTGCGGAGAGCGGTTCCCAGCCAGATTGGACAGCTTTGGACCGGGAACTGATGCTCAGCTATATCCTGGCCATCAAGGAGAAAATGTATGCCCCGGCTACCGTGGCCCGAAAGCTGGCTGCGATTAAAACCTTCTCTGAGTTCTTGGTCAATAAAGGGATTTTGCAACAGGATGCCACCAAAGATATAGGCGGACCTAAGGTGGAGAAATCCTTACCTAAAACGATCTCCAGGGCTGAGATCGAGGAGCTGCTCAAGCAGCCGCTGGCAACCTTAGAGGGGCAGCGAGATCGAGCTATGCTGCAGCTTCTTTACGCTACTGGAATGCGGGTCAGCGAGTTGGTGTCGTTGAATGTAGACGATATAAACCTTGACAACGCCGTTGTCCGCTGCCTGGGCAAAGGAGGCAAGGTGCGGGAAATGGCGATTGATAGTCAAGCAATCTTGGCCCTCGAGGCATACCTGGAACAGGCTCGACCTTATCTCCTCGGCGAGCACGAGGAGGATGCCCTGTTCCTTAACCGCCGTGGGCAAAGGCTCACCAGACAGGGCTTTTGGTTCAACTTAAAGAATTATGCACAGAGAGCGGGGATCGAAGCCGAGGTCACCCCTCATATCCTGCGCCATAGCGTAGCCACCTACCTGCTCCATAGCGGCACAAAGAAATTGGAAGAACTTCGGCAATTCTTGGGCCACGCCAACATCTCGACCACTAAGATCTATGAAAAGGCCCACCTCGGGGCCAGATAGCCATGAACGTCCAAAGCGTCAGGGCCCGAGAGATTTTAGACTCCAGAGGCAATCCCACAGTAGAAGCTGAGGTGCTACTTGGCGACGGTACCCTGGGACGTGCCTCTGTGCCTTCGGGAGCGAGCACAGGTCGCCACGAAGCGCTGGAACTGCGCGACGGCGATGAGGGTAGATTTGGCGGCAAGGGAGTGCTCAAGGCGGTGGCCAATATCAATGACAAGATCGCCCCTGCTATATCGGGGCTCTCAGCTTTGGATCAGGCGCTCATCGACCGAAATTTGATCCAGCTCGATGGAACGCCAGATAAGTCCAATCTGGGAGCCAACGCTATCTTGGGGGTCTCGCTGGCCGTGGCCCACGCTGCCGCCAATCAGCTCAAAATCCCTTTATACCGCTATCTGGGCGGGGTTGAGGCGTGCCTCTTGCCCGTGCCCCTGATGAATATCATCAATGGCGGAAAGCACGCCGAGGGCTCAGCCGATTTTCAAGAGTTTATGGTGGTGCCGGTCGGCGCCGAAAGCTTCGCTCAAGCTCTCAGGATCGGTGCCGAGGTTTACCAGGCGCTAAAGGGGGTGCTGAGGAAGAAAAGGCTTAGCACCTCGGTTGGCGATGAGGGCGGCTTTGCTCCCATCCTAACCTCCAATAAGGAGGGGGTGGAGCTTGTTCTCGCCGCTATCGAAGCTGCCGGCTATATGCCAGTGGAGCATTGCCTCATCGCCCTTGACCCGGCGGCAAGCGAGTTATACGGCGATGGCAAATATGCCCTTTCCAAAGAGGGGCTCAGTCTATCAAGCGCGCAATTAGTCGATTATTACTGCCAGTTGGTTTCGGCCTACCCCATCATCAGCATCGAGGATGGGATGGCTGAGGATGACTGGGAGGGATGGCAGCTTTTATGTCAAAAGCTGGGCGCTGAGATTCAGCTTGTTGGCGACGACCTCTATACCACCAATAAGGAGCGGCTATCTCAAGGGATAAGGCAAAAGGCCTCGAACTCAATCTTAATCAAGCCCAATCAGATCGGAACCCTCACCGAGACCATCGCCGCCATCGAGATGGCTAAAGAGGCGGGCTGGACTGCGGTGATAAGCCATCGCTCCGGGGAGACCGAGGACACCACTATCAGCGACCTCGCCGTGGCCATGAACACCGGTCAGATAAAAGCCGGCGCTCCTTGCCGCTCAGAGCGAGTCGCCAAGTATAACCGACTGCTCCGGATTGAGGAGGAGCTGGGCAGAAACGCCAGCTATGCGGGAAGAGAGGCACTCTGTAGATAGGAAAAAACTGCAAGGAGGGGATATGGCAACCAAGGTCGGGATCAATGGCTTTGGCCGAATTGGGCGCCAGGTGCTGAGGGCGATCAACGAATACCACGGGGATAAGCTTGAGGTCACGGCAGTCAACGACCTCACCGACCCCGAGACCAATGCCCATCTGCTGAAATATGACTCTACCTATGGTCGTTATCCGGGAACGGTGGAAGTCGCTGAGGACTCGCTCATCGTCGATGGCAGCAAGATAAAGGTGCTGGCGGAACGAGACCCGGGGAAGATCCCCTGGCGGGACTGGGGCGCTGATATCGTGCTCGAGTCCACAGGTCTATTCACCGCCGCGGATAAGGCTGCCGCCCACCTCAATGGTGGCGCCAAGAAGGTGGTCATCTCAGCCCCGGCTCGGGGCGAGGACATCACCATCGTCCTCGGCGTCAATGAAGACCAGTACGACCCGAAAAATCATCGCATCATCTCCAATGCCTCCTGCACCACCAATTGCATCGCCCCTGTAGTCAAGGTATTACACGATACCTTCGGCGTGAGCAAGGGGCTGATGTCCACCATCCACGCCTATACCAACGACCAGAGGCTCCTCGATATGTATCATCGTGACCTGCGCCGTGCCCGGGCTGCGGCACTGAGCATCGTCCCCACCACCACCGGCGCCGCCAGGGCGGTAACTGTGGTCATCCCCGAGCTCAAGGGCAGACTTCACGGGGTGGCCTTCAGGGTGCCAACCCCTACCGTGTCCCTGGTCGACTTCGTCGCCGATCTGGAGCGCGAGGTCACGGTGGACGAGGTCAACAACGCCTTTCGAGTCGCCGCCGAGGGGCCGATGGACGGCATCATCCAGTTCTGCGACGAGCCCTTAGTCAGCATCGACTTCAAGGAGAACCCGGCCAGCGCCATCTTCGATGCCCTGAGCACCATGGTCATCGCTGGCAACATGGTCAAGGTCCTCGCCTGGTATGACAACGAATGGGGCTATAGCTGCCGCACCGCCGACCTCATCTCGTATATCGTGGATAAGGGGCTGTAGGCTGCGATTTATCGTGACCCGACGGTGGCAGAGGGCTTGGCATCGAGTGAATGAGGAGGAGCTATGGCTAAAAGACGCAAAAGCTGGCGGGAAAAATTAGAAGAAGAGCTTCCCGACCACGGCAAAGTAGTCGATGTTCCGCCAAAGATGCAAAAAAGATTTGGCACAGGGAAAATGCTTATTCCCAAGCCATTAGATGTAGATGCGTTAATTCGCAAAGTGGGAAAAGGGAAAATTGTTACTGTGACTCAGATTAGGGAGAAATTAGCCAAAGATGCTCATGTCGATTCAGCTTGTCCACTGACAACCGGAATTTTCATTCGCATTGCCGCTGAAGCAGCAGTAGAGGATTTAAGGAGCGGAAAGGAAAACATAACCCCCTATTGGCGTGTGCTCAAGGCAGATGGCAGCTTAAATGAAAAGTTCCCCGGTGGCACAGAAGCGCAAGCAGCCCGTTTGAGAGCAGAAGGGCACAGCATCCAGCCGGGCGCAGGCAAGAAGCCACCACGGGTAATAGAGTTCGAAAAATCCTTGCAGGGACTGTAATTATACCAGAGCGGCTATAGCTGCCGCAGCGCCGACCTCATCTCCTATATCGTGAATAAAGAGCTACAGGAGGGATAGAGATGTCGTTAACTTCGGAAATCGAGGAATACGCCCGAGGTCTCGGTGTCGAGCTGTTTGCGGTGACTTCGGCCAAACCGTTTGTGAAATATCTCGAAATGGTATCTGAACTCGAAACTATCGACAATTTGAAAGACGTTCCCATCTTATACAGGCGCGTTAATGAGTCCATAGCTGATCCCAAGAATATATTGCCAGACGCCGAATCGATCATCGTCCTTGGGGTTCCCTGCAAGCTGCAAAATCCCGCCGACGATTCCTCGCAGTATGAGGGCCCACATGCTAACCTCTCCACCTACTGGCGGCATAGTCGCCCTGTTATTGCCGGTATTGGCGACCAAATGGCTGAATATGTGCAAAAACGGGGATTTGAAGTAAAGCTAGGAGACTATGGAAAGCCGTGGCATATGCCGCTCAAGGCAGCGGCAGTGCGCGCCGGTTTAGGCGACTATGGGAAAAACACCTTGTTTTATGCCACAGAGTTTGGTGCTTGGGTCTCCTTGCTTGGAGTACTAACCAATGCAAAATTGGAATTGTCCGAAGCGAGGGCAAAGGATATATGTGGCAAATGCAATGCATGCCTCGAGGCCTGCCCTACCGGAGCAATATATGAGCCGTACAAAGTGGATATGCTCAAATGTAGAACATATTTGAATCACCCAAGAATGCAGGATGTAGGAGAGATCCCGGATTCACTGAGGGAGAAGATGGGGAACTGGTTGTGTGGCTGTGACATATGCCAGGATGTCTGCCCCAGAAACAGAAAGGTGAAACCCAGGGAGCTCGCTTCCACTTTCAAGGTCAAATGGTTCGATGTCCCCATTCCCGATAAGGTCAGGCTGCCCCTTTCCGAGCTGCTCCAG
>CAZMKJ010000014.1:8576-20451 GCA_964567075.1 uncultured Dehalococcoidia bacterium | reverse complement strand
CACGGGAACCACCATCATGGGGGCATTGCCCTTCGGCGTGCCTAAACTGATGGTGTCCAGTTGGGCGGCTGTGCCCTCCGTGAACTACTTCGGCACCAAGGATATGACGATAATGCACTCCGTGGTGGAAGCAGAGGGGCTGAATCAATTTTTCAGGAACGTATTGAGCCGAGCTGCAGGGGCAATCTGTGGCATGGCGGAGATGGAGGCACCAGCACCCGGCACCGAAAAGGGGAGGCCATTTGTAGCCATAACCGGATATGGATACACTGAGAAGTGCGCCACCTATGTGGCTCAAGCTTTGGAGGAAAGAGGCTATGAGCCGGTTAGATTCCATGCCACCGGCATAGGCGACAAGGCAATGGAAGAGTTAGTAGAGCAGGGCTTTTTTGCTGCAGTTATCGATTTGGTCCCTTCCAGTATAACTCATGCCATTTATGGCGGCCCCCGGGTAGCGGGGCCGGAGAGGCTTGAAGTGGCGGGAAGGAAAGGCATCCCTCAGGTGGTTGCCCCTGCCGGCGTCAACTGCTTCGTCCGCACCTTAGATCAGCTGACCCCAGAGCTCAAGGCGCGCAAGCATTACGTCCTGGATAAGCACCGGGTGACAATAAGGACAAGCGCTGAGGAATTGAGAAGCATCGCTCCTGTTTACGCTGATAAGCTGAACCAGGCAAGAGGACCAGTGAGGTTTTTGGTGCCATTACGAGGCTGGTCAGCCCCAGATAGGGAGGGAAGGCCACTCTATGAGCCGGAGACCGACAGGGTATTTATCGAGGAGATGAGACGGAGACTAAAGCCGGAGATCGAGGTCAGAGAGATCGACGCCCATATCGAAGACCCCGCTTTTGCTCAGGCAGTAATAGCCGCCTTCGAAGAGGTAATGAAGGAGCGTCCGGCCAGTGATTAAAACTGCTCGACGAATTTGGAGATCTGCTCCAAGGTGAAAACCGGGCCATCTTGACAAATATACTTATCGCCGACATTGCATCGTGCGCACTTACCCAAACCGCACTTCATCTTCATCTCCAGGGTAGTGGCGATCTGGCTATCGGTAAAGCCCAGCTCCTTAAGCCTGATAAGGGTGAAGCGAATCATTATCGGCGGCCCGCAAGTAATAGCGATGGCATTCTCCGCTGAGGGCTTGAGTTCCTTAACTACATCAGGAACAAGGGCCTCCCGCCCTGTCCAGCCAGCATCACCACGGTCAACGGTGAGTTCGAGTCTACTCCTGGGGGCTTGTGCCCAGGTGTCGAACTCAGGGGCAAAGACAAGGTCTTGAGGGGTGCGTGCTCCATTGATGATAAGCAGGTCGCCATAATCAGCTCGGTGATCGAGGATAAAATTGATCACAGGGCGCAATGGCGCCATGCCGATACCACCGCCAATGATGATGATATTGCTCCCTTTATATTGCTCCAGGGGGAAGTAATTGCCGAAAGGACCGCGGACCCCGACTTTCGCTCCTGGCTCAAGCTCGTGGAGGGCATTGGTCACAGTGCCAATGCGCCGCACCGCAAATTCCAATTGCCTGCTGCGGTATGAGACTGATACTAAACAGAAGGGGGCTTCACCGACCCCAAAGGCAGAGAGTATGGCAAATTGCCCCGGCTGGTAATCGAAGCGGTCACGAACATCAGGGTCATCCAACTCCACGGTGAGGAATTTGGTGTCAGGAGTTAAGTCAGCAGTGGTGAGCAAAGTTGCCAGATAAGGGATAAAGGGATTTTCAGCATTCACTTTGTGCCCCCAGCTTCTGGATGTCACTGATAACCTCTCGAATGTCTATATTCACCGGGCAATATCTCACACATCGGCCGCAACCGACACAGCCGATGTGCCCAAAATGCTCGGGGAAATAAGACAACTTATGATAGAAACGCTGCCTCAGCCGAGCTCCCTTCGTCGGGCGAGGGTCATAGCCACCGGCGAGGCGAGTAAAACCCGGGGACTGACAGCTCTCCCAACTGCGCACCCGTTCAATGCCGCCCTCATCTACATAATCCCGGATATCAAAGCAATAGCAAGTAGGGCAGACATAAGCACATAGGTTGCAGTGGAGGCAGCGGTCGGCCAAGCGGCTCCAGTAAGGAGACTCGAAAACACCCCGCATCACCTCTACAATGCCTTCAGTGGGCACAGCTTGAGGAGAAGGCGGAGGCGGCGGCGTCACCTCAGACTGTGCTATGAGGTCACTGGGCAGCAACGCCTTGCCCTTCTCGGTGGTGGCCTGAACGATATAACTATCGTTTACCCGGGTCAGCATGATGTCCAAATTGGAGGGGTCATCGGGCGCAGTGCCCATGCTGGTGCAAAAGCACTCCGGCCCCGCTTGGGAGCAAGCAAGCCCGATGAGGGTCGTCCTCGCCCGATGTTGCTGATAAAGATCATCTGCCGGCGCCGCCAACAAAGGCTCATCGATGACGGCCATGCCTTTGGCATCGCAGGGGTGGAGGCCGAAAAGCACCATTTCCTCATCGACAGTCGCCGGCATTAGCTTGATGTCTCCATTTTCCTTGTCCACAGTGAACAGGACTTCGCTCAGAGGCAAAAAGGACTCCTTGGGAGATAACACTGTATTGTCGAAATCGAGGACGATGTCCTCCGCCCGAGATACCCTCTGGAAGAGCACCAGTCCATTACTCCGGGCTGGGGCAATAACGATTCGCTCCCCAATTAATCGCTCCAGCCAAGAAAGCAGGTCTTGCCGCGATATTATCTGTGTCATTCGCCCATCCCCAGCCTTTCCTCTTTTTTGAAGGTAGCGAGAGGCAGCAGAGCCTCAGCGCTCAACCCGGAGCGAAAGGCAAAAAGCTCCAGTACATCCTTCTCCAGCTTGCGATTGAGCAGACTCAAGGGGATATTGACGGGACAAGCCCGCTCGCATTCATTACAGGCGATGCAGCGCCCAGCAAGGTGGAAGGCACGGATAATATGCCAGAACTCGTTTTCCGCAGGGGCAATTCGAATGCCCACCCATTGCGGATCTAACTGCTCGACGAAGCATTCCGTACAATAGCAGCCCGGGCAAGCTTGGCGACAGGCATAGCAGCGGATACAGCGCGCAAATTGCTCAGCCCAAAAGGATTGCTTCTCAGCTACGGATTTAGCCTCGAGCTCAGCGACATCGTGATAGGGCTCAACAGGCGGTTCCTCTGCTGTTGGCTCCCCGACCAGGAAATCATACATTAGGGGTGTATGCTCACGGCAAAGCTGACAGCGTGCTTGCAGCCTGTCGCTGATTTGACCCCATGTCGCCTCCACTATCCCGGGACATACAACTCCGATGACGTAAACCCGCTCCCGCTGAATCTGTTTCTCGGCAAGCAGCAAATTGATCGCCCGAGAGTCGCAGGGCTTAGCTACAATGGCAACGGTGCTGTCCCGCTTATCGACAAGAAACCTGGAGAGATTGTGAGTGCAAGTCTGATCGAAGATGAGCTTATCAACATCGTTCGGCTCGTAGGCAAATAGCGGCCGAGCAGTAAGACCATCGCTGGCTCGCTCATAGCCAATGATGCAGTCAACCGCTGCGCTGGTGAGCAGTTCTCTCGCTTTATCTCGAATCTGCTGGGTCAAGCCTTCCTGCAACCTATGCCTCCCTTCTCGGTCCTAACTTGGCTAACTCCTCAGTGAAAGAGGAAACCAGCTGAGAAAATTTCTTGCCCTCAGAGGCGGAGACCCATTCCACACGGAATCGCTCCTTTTCAATGCCCAGATATTCCAGGAACGGATGAAGTAAGGCAAAGCGACGACGGGTATAATAATTACCCTCAACATAATGACACTCACCAGGGTGACAGCCCGCAATAAGCACGCCATCAGCCCCCTGCTGGAAGCTCTTGATTACCAGTAGAGGATCAACTCGCCCCGAGCAAGGGACACGAATGACACGAATGTTAGCGGGATAAGTGATGCGGCTGGTGCCAGCCAGGTCGGCGCCGGCGTAGCCACACCAATTGCACAGAAAACCGATGATCTTGGGCTGGTAACCTTCAATCATAGTGCCATCACCTCGGCTAATAGTTGCTGCTGAGTGAACCCATGGAGATTAGCAGCCCCAGGGCGGCAGGTGGCGACGCATAAGCCGCAGCCCTTACACAGGCTCTCATTGACCACAGCCACTGTGCGACCATCTCTGGTGATCTGAGAATCGATGGCGTTGAACGGGCAGGCCTCAACGCAAAGAAGGCAGCCAATACATCTCATGGCATCTATGGTCGCTGTCATCGGGTCCGAACTCAAGGTATCCTGGCTGAAAAGCGCTACCACTTTAGCCGCAGCAGCACTGCCCTGAG
Source organism: uncultured Dehalococcoidia bacterium (assembly GCA_964567075.1). Classification (GTDB taxonomy): domain Bacteria; phylum Chloroflexota; class Dehalococcoidia; order SZUA-161; family JAUWZY01; genus JAUWZY01. Next base: position 16,156 of record CAZMKJ010000014.1, on the reverse strand, counting down.
CTACACACTCAGGGATATCCCTGGGGCCAATACAACTGCCAGCGAGGAAAACGCCATCGGTCAGTGTCTCCACCGGGCGCAACTTGGGGTGAGCCTCGATGAAGAAATGATTGCTGTCATAGCTGATATTGAGCGTCCGCGCCAGCTCTGCAGCACCGGCGCTGGGTATCATCCCCGTTGCCAACACCACCAAGTCAGCAGCGATCTCCACTGGGCGACCGATGAGGGAATCCTCGCCGCAGACAATAAGCTTATTATCCTGGGGGTAGATTTTAGAGATGCGGCCGCGCAAGTATAAAGTGCCATACTCCTGTTGCGCCCGCAGAGCAAACTCCTCGTAGTCCTTACCCCCAGCCCGAATATCGATATAGAAAATGTAGGACTGGATGTCCGGGTCATGTTCCTTGAGCATGATGGCGTGTTTGGCCATATACATGCAACAAACCTTACTACAGTAGCGCCGCCCCTTTTGCTCGTCCCGGGAGCCAACACAACTCAGGAAGACCACAGTCTGGGGATGTCTGCCATCGGAGGGGCGAAGGATCTCGCCACCAGTCGGCCCCGAGGCGTTCATCAGCCGCTCCAATTGCAAACCGCTGATCACATCGGGATACCGGCCAGCGCCGTATTCACCATAAACAGCAGCATCAAAGGCTTGATAGCCGGTGGCAACAACGATGGCACCAAACTTCTCGGTGCTCACCTGATCCTGCTGCTCCCAGTCGATGGCACCGGTGGGGCACAGTTTCTCGCAAATACGACACTGAGGTGGCTTCTTGCCTTCTTTCCCTTGTTCCATAAACTCAAGATATTGCATATAGCGGCAGTGCTCGGTATCGATGACCGGCTTGGGAGGAACCGCCTGGGCAAAGGGGACATAAATCGCAGTGCGCTGCCCGAGACCGAGGTCGAACTCAGAGGGCAACTTCTCCGGGCATTTCTGCCAGCAGGTGCCACAGCCAGTGCACTTGGAGTGATCCACTTTCTTTGCCTTTTGCAGAATCTCAACCTCGAAATTGCCCACAAAGCCATTGACATTTTGCACCTCGGCATAAGTGAGCAGGGCGATCTTAGGGTGCTGAGCGACATCGACCATCTTTGGGGTCAGGATGCAGGCCGAGCAATCAAGGGTGGGGAAGGTCTTGTCTAGCTGAGCCATGTGCCCGCCGATGCTCGGCTCTCGCTCCAGCAGAATGACCTCATAACCAGCATCGGCGATGTCCAATGCTGCCTGGATGCCGGCAACGCCGCCGCCGATAACCAAAGCTCGCTTGGTGAGCCCAATCTCCTTGGGCAAAAGGGCTTCAGCACGGCTGACCTTGGCCACCGCCATCCTGACAAGCTCTATTGCCTTTGCCGTGGCACCCCTGCTATCGCCACTGTGGACCCAACTACAGTGCTCACGGAGATTGGCAACTTCTAAAAGGTAAGGATTGAGCCCAGCGGCAGCCACGGTTCTGCGGAAGGTCATCTCATGCATCCGCGGTGAGCAACTGCCGATAACCACCCGGTTAAGTCGATTGGCGATGATAGCGTCCCTGATGCTGGCCTGCCCCGGCTCGCTACAGGTATACTTATTATCATCAACGAAGACCACCTGTGGCATTTTCTCAGCTGCTGCCATCACCTCAGCGATATCCACCGTGCCTGCGATATTAGTGCCGCAGTGACAAATAAAAACGCCAATCCGAGCCACGTCTTTCTCTCTTTAAGCTAATCCCTTATCCTCCAACATTGGCCATGTGTCGGTTAAATGCTTATCTAAAAGCAATTGCTTTGCGGAAAAGCCTAAGGCAAGCCCCAAAAGCTGAGTAAAGTATAGCACAGGCAGCCCAACCCCGTCATTATACTTGGCCTTCATCTCTTTCTGATGGCTATCCAAATTGCCATGACACATAGGGCAAGCGACGACGATGCAGTCGGCACCCAATTGCTTTGCCTGCGATAAAATGCGATGCGATAGCCGTAACACGATATCGGGGCGGGAAAGGGGCAAGCTGGCACCGCAGCATTCGGTCTTGAAGCTCCAGTCGATGCTCTCAGCACCGAGCATCTCCATGAGCCCATCCATCATCTGCGGGTCTTCCTCGTCATCGAAGTCGAGAATATCTCGAGGGCGGACTAAGAGGCAGCCATAATAACAGGCGACCCTCATGCCAGCAAGCGACTTTTTCAATTTTGAGAGCATAATCTCCTTATCCTCCGCAACCACCTCCAGCAAATGTACTACTTCAGCAGCATTGCGGAAGTCCTTAGCCAAAAGCTCTCTAACCGTGTTCAGGGTAGTCTCATCAACGAGGTCATGGGCAGCGAACTTGAGCCGGAAGTAACACATGGCACAGGGAGCAACGAGAGGCAATCCCATCTCTTCGGCAAGCTGTAGCTCGCGAGCGGGTAAGGCTAAGCCAAGCAGCTGGCTCATAGAGTGGGCCGAAGAGGCACCGCAGCAGGTCCAATCCTCAAGCTCGCGCAACTCTATGCCCAGCTCGTTACAGACCAACCGAGCTGAAACATCATACTCCTTGGCTGTTGACTGTAGCGTGCAGCCAGGATAGTAAGCATAGACGCGTTGTGTCATCGCTGCTTGCCCTCAAGCTTGGCCTCCACTGCCCTTGCTGCGGCAAATAGCTTCTTGATCTCCGCTGACGCTTTCACTTTGGGTGCTAAGATCGGCATCTTACCCTTGGCCAGCATCGAGGGCAGCAGCCCGATATTCGCCAAAGGATGCCAGCCCTGTAGGTTATAGCGAGCTCCCAGCTCTAACTCGTGTATACGTCCTCGGCGTTCCACAATGGCGATGAAAAGGCGATGAAAGAGCTCGATATCCTTTTCCGCTGGCTTGCCTTTTTCCGCTATGGCAAGGATGCGCAGCGATTCCATCACCCGAGCAATATCGATTTCCTGGGGGCAGCGAACAGAGCAGGTTTGGCAAAAAACGCAAAGCCAGATAGTCGAACTCTGGAGTAACTCTTGTTTTAGCCCCAGTTGGATGGCACGCATGATCTGGCGGGGGCCGAGATCCATAGCATAAGCAACGGGGCAACCAGCAGTGCACTTGCCGCACTGATAACAGCGCAACACGTCCTGCCCGCTTTGGCTTTTCACGAAAGAACGTAACTCACTTACCGGGGACGGTATGATAACAGCAGCCATTTAGGTTTCACAAATACCCTTGTCGCCCACGGAGATAGCCAGTGTAGAAAATACAAAACTAAAAGATGGCATTGGCAAATATCTTGCCTGATATCCTGCCTTTGCTTCCGATTAAACCGCAACTACTTCTTTAACCTCAGGTACCTGCTGCTTGAGATAGCGCTCGATACCACTTTGTAGGGTCATTGCTCGCATCGGGCAACCACTGCAAGCGCCGGTGAGCCTTAACGTAACCACCCCAGCCTCGACATCCACTAACTCAACATCGCCGCCATCAGCCAAAAGATGAGGTCTGATCTCAGCTAAAACGGCTTCCACTCGCTCTCGCATCTTTCACCCCTACAAGTATATCTTACTTTCTTTGCCCTATCTTGTCAATCCTCAGAAATCAGAGCCACAGTGCGCTGACCTTCCTCCGTGCTACCCTGAGGAAGGCCTCGACCGCTTCCGCATCCTCGAGTCCACATCTAGCACTATGATCAGGTCGGCTATGGCATTCAACATGCTCTCAATAAATGCCTTGGACGCCTGAAGGTCCTTGACCTTCCGCTCAACCTCCTCTTTCGCCTTTCTCAGCTCGTCAAGTATTGCCCTCTTGGCCTGCGAGTCCCTTTTTCGCCATCCTCTGCCGCCGCAACAAAAGAGCTTCCCGGATGAGTTACCGGGAAGCTCTTTCACTCAGCGGCGGCAACCCAGCTATCATAGTCCAAATCAACTTTAGACCTGCGGCTTTGCGCCCCCACCTTTCGGTGGGTTTGCTCTTTTCACCGTCTCTATTTAGTTTTCGGTCTTTTGTTTTAAACCCTTGATCCCCTCTTTGTCAACCCTTAGCCGGAGAGAAGCTCCTTACACTTCTGAATAAACGAGGGCAATACCTTCTTATAGTCGCCAACAGCTCCATAATGAGCCACCTTGAATATGTTAGCCTCGGGATCCCTGTTGATGGCGATGATGTTCTTGGCCCCCGAGATCCCGGCTATATGCTGGCTGGAGCCAGATAAGCCAATGCCGATATAAACGTCGGGGGTCACGATTTTACCAGTCAGCCCGACTTGGAGGTGAGCCGGAACCCAGCCTGAGTCACAAGGTGGTCTGGTGGCCCCTACGGCGCCGCCTAAAAGCTTAGCCAGCTCCTCAAGCTGGCTGAAGCCCTCGACACTGCCGATGCCGCGCCCGCCGCAAACCACCACCTTGGCATCCTCCAGCTTTATCCCCACCACCTCCTCCTTTACCTTGTCCAGGACCTTAGTTCTTATCGCAGCGGGATCAAGCTCGGCGGGGATCGAGATGACCTCACCCGTCCTGGAATCATCACGCTCTAAAGGTTCCATAGCCTTGACCCTGATGGTAGCTATCTGGGGCTTTGTTTGCTCGCAGACGAGCACCGCTAAGGCATTTCCCCCATATACCGGTTTGGTTTGAACCATGAGCTTGGTTCCGGGGTCGATAGCGAGCTCAATGCAGTCCATTGTCACTCCCGTCCCCAGCCTAAACGCCAGCCTTGGTGCCAAGTCTCGCCCGATAGCGGTCTGACCCAGGAGCAGGATGTCGGGCAAAAGCTGTTTACATACCTTTTCCATCACCGCGGTATAGGAATCGGTTTGATAATCTTTGAGCACGGGGTCATCAACCACATAGACCTTGTCCGCTCCGAAGAGGATGGCTTCCTTGGCTGCATCGCCGAGGCCGCTGCCAAGAAGCACTGCCCCCAGCTCCTGACCCAGGTCGTCAGCGAGCTTGCGCCCGATGCCTAAGAGCTCTAAGCTGATCGAGTCCAGCCTACCCTCAGTGACCTCGCCATAGATGAGCACCCCTTTATACTCAGCCATGTTACCTCCTATTACAGTAACTTAGCTTCCCTGAGTTTGAGAGCTAAATTGGCCCCAAACTCCTCCGCTGTTTCCCCAGCCACAAATTCACACCTTGCCTCTCGCACCGGGATGAACAGCTTAAGCATTTTGCTCTTAGCTGCCGGGGCTCCGATCATCGACCTATCGAGGCCAAGGTCCTGGGCGGTCCAAACTGTGACCGTCTTCTTCTTCGCCGCCATGATCCCCTTCATCGTGGGGTATCTCGGTTCACCCAGTTCATTGCTCACCGTGATCAGGGCTGGGAGTGAGACCTCGACTACTTCATAGCCATCGGCGACCACGCGCTCCACCACCGCTTTCCCATCCTTGATCTCGATCTTCTGCGCTGGGCTCACGCTGGGGATGCCTAAGAGCTCAGCAATGCCGGAGCCCACCTGACCGGCATCCCAGTCCGCCGCTTGCCTGCCACAGAAGATGAGATCGAACTCCCCGATCTTCTTGATCGCTGTCGCCAAGGCATAAGCGGTAGCGAAGCTATCACCGCCCTCAAAGGCATTGTCTTGCAACAGGACTAATTCATCAGCACCCATGGACAGAGGCTTCTTCACCACTGCCATGTCCAGATCCTGCCCTAAACAGAGGGTCGTTATCTGGCCGCCATGGACATCCTTGATCCTCAGCGCCGCCTCCACGGCATTCTCGTCAAATGGACTTATAACCGGCGCTCGATCCCGAGGCGGGATCGCTCTTTTCGCCTCGGGGTCGACCTTAAAGGCGGATGGGGGCAATTCCGGATCAAGTACCTGCTTAACACAAACGATGATATTCATCGCCCTTCCCTCCTTTCCGTTTGACCAATATATCATGGAGCTGATTTAGTGTCAAGGCGAATTCCTTTCCTTGACAATGGCTTCCCAAATTCATAAAATAACTTCTTGGTGAGGGATGCAGATAGTAAAGGAACTGGCCGAGCTGACCCCTAAGCAGGAGACGATGCTCACTATCGGGGTTTTCGATGGCGTTCATCTCGGGCATCAGCATCTGATCAAAAGGTTGAAGAAGCAGGCAGCCGAGAGAGGACTCCTTAGTGGAGTGGTAACCTTCCGCGGCCATCCTCAAGAAGTGCTTTATCCCCAAATGGAACTGACTTTCTTAACCAGCCTTGAGGAACGGATTAGCCTCATCCAGAACCTCGGCGTCGAGTTCATCGCTGTCCTTTCCTTTACTGCAGAGACAGCCCAACTCAGTGCCCGCCAGTTTATTTCCTTACTTAAAGAGCAGCTTAGGATGCAGGGGCTGGTAATCGGGCCAGATTTCGCCTTGGGCCGAGGAAGGGAGGGGAATGCCACGGTGCTTAAGGCCTTGGGCCAGGAGCTGGGCTTCACCGTGACCTCGGTCCCCCAGCTAACAGTAGAAGGACAGCTGGTCAGTAGCACCCGGATTAGAGAGACTTTATCCCGCGGGGATATAAAGCAGGTGGCCCGATTGCTTGGTCGCCATTTCACCCTGAGCGGGGTAGTGGTCACCGGGGGCGAGCGGGGCAGAGTATTGGGCTTCCCCACCGCCAATATAGCCCCGGAGCCGGGTCGAGCGGTGCCCGCTGATGGCGTTTATGTCACCTGGGCCCAGGTCGATAGTAAGTTGTACCGAGCGGTAACAAATATCGGGATTAGACCGACCTTCGGCGGTGGGGAACGGACGATCGAGGCCTATGTCCTCGATTTCAATGGTGACTTATATGGGCGCAAAGTTGCCCTCCAGTTCATCGAGCGGGTGCGTGGCGAGATTCAGTTTGCTACCCCAGAGGAATTGCAGAGGCAAATCGATAGCGACGTGGAGAGGGCAAGGGCGCTATTAAAGCAAAAGCGAGGCCCAAATTAGATGGTCTCAGAGTTCAGCCACCTGTTAAAGCGCGGCGTTGCCGAGATTATCGTGGAACAGGAGTTCGAAGGGCTTCTGCAGTCGGGGAGGCGGTTGCGATTAAAGCAGGGATTTGACCCCAGCCGCCCCGATATCCACCTCGGCCACGTGGTAGGCTTAAGAAAGCTGCGTCAGTTCCAAGAGCTGGGGCATCAGCTAGTGCTCATCGTCGGCGACTGGACAGCCCAGATTGGCGACCCCAGTGGCGAGTCGCAAACCCGCCCTATGCTCTCCCGTGAGCAGGTCCTGGCTAACGCCGAGACCTACCTAAAGCAGTTCTTCAAGGTGGTCGATAAGGAGCGGACCGAGGTGCGCTGGCAAAGCGAGTGGTTTGGCAAATTCACGCTGGCCGATGTCTTCAGCCTCGCCAGCAAATTCACTATAGCTCAGCTTATGGCCCGCGAGGACTTCGCTAAGAGGCAGGCGGCTGGGAGACCCATCGCCGTCACCGAGCTCCTCTATCCTTTACTTCAGGCCTATGACTCCGTGGTCATTGCTGCCGATGTCGAGTTCGGTGGCATCGATCAGAAGTTCAATTGCCTGGTGGCCCGGGAACTGCAGCAGATGATGGGACAGCAGCCACAGCAGGTGTTCTTGATGCCACTTCTCATCGGCACCGATGGCAGACAGAAGATGTCGAAGAGCCTGGGCAACTACATCGCCGTCGAAGATGAGCCCAACGAGATGTATGGCAAG
>CAZMKJ010000014.1:0-8476 GCA_964567075.1 uncultured Dehalococcoidia bacterium | reverse complement strand
GGCAAGCGCCGCTTCGTTAAGATAGTGGATGCCGATAAGAAGAGAGCTTGAATGTATTTTGAAGAGTTCAAAGACGGTGATAGGTTCACCACCAGGACCAGGGTTATCACCGGGACAGATGTGGACCTCTTTGCCGTTTTGACCGGGCTGACACATCCGCTGGTCTTAGCCGATGAATGCGCTAGAAAAATGGGCTATAAAGGGCGGATAGTCCCCGGTTTATTAACCCTGTCCCTGGTGATGGGGCTGGTGTATTCGACAGGAATCCATGACCATGCCAGGGCGCTTTTGGGCGTGGATAAGCTCAGATTTCTGTCACCGCTAAACCCGGGAGACAGCATTACATGCCAAATAGAGGTGCTAAACAAGAAGGAGACCGGAAATGATAGTGGCATAATTGCCTTTAAGTGGAGTGGTGAAAACCAAGACAAAAATCCTGTGTTGGAGGCCGAGGTAGCTCTTACGGTGCTTAAGAAGCCAAGTTAAAGGAGGTTTGAGATGGCAGAATGGCATAAATACCCGGGAGGGGTGTATAAACTGAAACAGGATTTGTATCAGGAATTAGAGGAGAGGCGCAAGAAAGTCTTGCAGATGGGGGAGCCAAGGGTACTCGAAGAGCGTCGCAAAGCTGGGCAACTGTTAGCCCGCGAAAGGTTAGATTACCTCTTTGATCCAGGCACCTTCACCGAGATAGGAATGCATATAAAGCATAGAACGATACATTTTGGCATGGACAAGCGCTGGGTTCCAGCTGAAGGCGTTATCACTGGCTTTGGCAAGGTAAATGGCAGGTGGGTGGTTGCCTTTTCTGAAGATTATTCGGCAATGGCCGGGACCTTCGGCGAATACCACGGCAAAAAGGAAGTCTATGCCATTCAGTTTGCCATGGAAAAGGGGTGGCCCATTATCGGCATCAATGACTCGGGAGGGGCCAGGTTGCAGGAGGGAATGGACACTTTAGAGGCTTATGGTTGGCTATTCAGAGCACAGGACTTGGCCTCAGGTGTGGTGCCTCAAATATCCTTGTTGTTAGGTCCCTGCTTAGGGGGGCAGGCTTACCATCCCATAATGCAGGACTTCCTCATCCAAACCCGTCATACCGGCTTCATGGGTATCGCCGGCCCTGCTTTTGTCAAAACGCAAACCGGGGAGGAGATCGGCCTTCAAGAGCTCTCCGGCTGGAAAGCCCATGCCGTCAAGTCCGGTCAAACACACGTAGTAGCCGAGGATGATAAGGATGCTATAGACAAGGCAAAGGAACTTTTGTCTTTCTTCCCCCCTAGTAATCGAGAGAAACCGCCTTGCATGGAAACAAAAGACCCCCCAGAGCGCACTGTGGAGGAGTTGGATGACATTATTCCCGATGAACCTTTTAAACCCTTTGATATGAAGAAAGTGATAACAGCGGTGGTAGACGATGGCAATTTCTTTGAGACTTTGGGACTTTATGCCAAGAATATGATAACAGGGTTTGCCCGCTTTAATGGCCGTCCCGTGGGAATAGTAGCCAATCAACCTACGTGGGCTGCTGGAATGTTGGACATTGACTCCTCAGACAAAGGGGCAAGGTTTATCAGATTCTGTGACCTGTTTAACATCCCTTTAGTCACCCTCGTGGACTGCCCTGGCTATGTGATTGGCTCCCAAGCGGATTGGGCAGGGATTTTACGCCATGGCGCTAAGATGCTTTTCGCCTGGACCGATGCTACTGTGCCTCTGATCTCCATCATCGCAAGAAAGTCTTACGCTGGTGCCCACTATGGAATGCTGGACAAGAGCATCGGGGCTGATTTCGTTTTTGCCTGGCCCACGGCTCGGGTCACCATCGTAGGGGCCGAGACTGCCGCCAGCGTGATCTTTGCCCGGGAGATCAGGGAAGCAGAAAAGCCAGAGGAGGTAAGGGCAAAAAGGATTGAGGAATACAGTGAAATCTACGAAAACCCTTATGTAGGGGCGGAGCGGGGATATATTGACGATGTTATCATGCCTCATGACACCAGGAAGTACATCAACCGAGCCCTGGACCTTCTGGAAAGTAAATTCGTCACCCCTGGAACCTGCCCCTGGAAGAATTGGCGAAAATACTCAAACATCAATCTATAAGGTTAACTGAGGGAAAATGGATTGGGGTGAAGCTTTCAGAGTCGCTGGCATCGGCTTTGGCGGTGTCCTTCTGATCCTGATCATATTAGCCGTAGCCCTATGGCTGGCTGGAATCAGATTCTATAAAGCAGCCCAAAAGGGTAATGAACAAGGAAAGGAGAAACATGGCCCGAGAAGTGGTGGAAGCACCGATACCGGGCAAGATACTTGAAGTCTATGTCAATGCAGGGGATAAAGTTGAAGAAGGAGATGTCATCTGCACCCTGGAATCGATGAAGATGGAAAACCCGATAGTGGCCCCTGTTTCCGGGGTCGTTAACGAGATAAAGGTCTCTCCTGAGCAAGCGATTAAATCTGGGGAGACCATCGCCGTTATCGAATACTAAAGGAAAGGTGCCTTGCCCCAAACAGGCTTTGCCGAGTTCTTCACCGGTGGTCCCTTCCCCGCAAGCTATGTGATAATGGTTGTCATCGGCTTGGTGTTTGTCTATTTAGGCATCGCCAAGAAATGGGAGCCATTATTACTCGTTCCCATAGGATTCAGCATCATACTGGTTAACCTCTTCCCCGGTTTGATGGCCGTGGAGCAAACCAGAACCATCGAAGCCCCATTTGCTGGTCAGGTTACCGCTATAGAGGTGAGCGCCGGGGACGCAGTGGTGGAAGGAGACCACCTCTTCGACCTGACGTTAGATGTTGGAGGAGTAAAGGCGATACTGTCCCCGGTGGACGGCACAGTTGGGGAGCTAAAGGTCACCGAGGGGCAACATGTAAGCCAAGGGGAAGCGCTAACGGAACTCCAGTTGAGTGGGACACTCCTCACCGGTGCCGAGCCAACCGGGTTGTTTTCCCGCATATTTCACTATGGCATTCAGTGGGAGATAATACCTATTCTCATCTTCTTAGGGCTGGGGGCGATGACCGATTTCGGCCCCCTCATCGCCAATCCTAAAACGCTGCTTCTGGGGGCTGCGGCACAATTCGGGGTCTATTTCGTATTCTTTATGGCGTTGTTTATCGGTTTTTCCATACCGGAGGCTTGTTCTATCGGTATCATCGGCGGTGCTGATGGGCCGACGACGGTCTACCTTACTGCTGCGCTTGCGCCCGGGTTATTGGCCGCCACCGCGCCGGCCGCTTATTCCTATATGGCCATGGTGCCCATCATCCAGCCCCCGGTGATAAGGCTGTTGACCAGTAAGGAAGAGCGAAAGATCTACATGAAGCCCCAGCTAAGAGAGGTATCGAAACTGGAAAGGATTTTGTTCCCCTTCATCGTATCTATAGTTATCATATTGCTTGTCCCCGAGGCAGCGCCGCTCATCGGCGCCTTCATGGTGGGGAATCTGCTTCTGGTCTCAGGAGTCACCGGCAGGCTAGCGGAAACAGCGGGCGGGCCGTTTATGAACGTCCTTACTATCCTCCTCGGTCTTGCCATAGGCGGGATTATGACTGCTGATAACTTCCTTAGAATCACATCATTAGAGATCTTCGGCTTGGGCCTGGTCGCCTTTGCCACTGCCACTGCCTTCGGGGTCTTAGTCGCTAAACTGATGAACAAATTCTCCAAAGAGCCGATAAACCCCATGATTGGCGCTGCCGGGGTCTCAGCGGTCCCAATGTCGGCCCGGGTGGTGCAGCGGATGGGGCAGCAGGAGAATCCGAGAAACTTCCTCCTCATGCATGCCATGGGGCCTAATCTCGCCGGGGTCATCGGCACCATCACCGCTGCTGGTATCTTCCTCAGCCTGGTGGGATAAGGCTTCAAAGCCTCAGTCACTTGTCGGACACGAGCCACTGTGCTACACTTCTAAATAGGGCTAGTCGAGACGGCTAGCCCTTGAGGTGTTTGAGAGTATGAAGCTTAGCGGGCTCCTCCCCCTAATCCATGACATCCCTGCCTATCGCGAGCTGGTGACAGCCATCCGCAGCAAGCAAGGCAGCAACAAGGTGGCAGTGCTCAACGCCGCCAAACCCTTTCTTGTGGCTTGCCTTTATCATGACCTTCGCCTCCCTGTATTGGTCATTACCGCCCGCTCCGATAAAGCAAGACAGCTTTACGATCAACTCCTCACTTGGTGTGGTGACCGCTTCTCGATTCAGCTTCTGCCTGAGCCTGATGCCCTGCCCTATGAACGCCTGACTTCAGATATCACCACAGTCCAGCAACGATTGCGTATCTTGTCCACGCTAAGCAAAAGAGAACCAGCACCCCTGATTTTGACCTCAGCTCATGCCTTAATCCGGAAGACGATCCCCGCCGTTGATTTCGCCTCGGCATGCCATATCTTAAAGAAAGGGATGGCATTCGATTGGAATCAGATGCTGAGTAGGTGGGTCAGCATGGGCTATGAGCTGGAAAGCGCTGTCGAGGTTCCGGGCACCATAAGTCGCCGCGGCGGGATCATCGATATTTATCCCCCCCATAATGACTCCCCCTTCAGGATTGAGCTCTTCGGCGATGAGGTGGAGAGCATTCGCCTCTTTGACCCCGCCACCCAGCGCTCGCTGCAGCAGGTGCCAGAGGCCTTTATTGTACCGGCTAAGGAGATGCTGCTCCCGGAAAGGGGGCAAGGGGAGGAAATCATCCACCAACTCGCCCTCTCCACCCTCGATGTCGAGGCAAGGGAGAGGATCGAGGAGGAGATGACGCTTTTGCTTCAGGGCCAGTGGTTTGATGGCATGGAGTTTTATGCTGCCCTATTCAACCGCGGCTCCTTCCTCGACTACCTGCCACCTGATTCAGTAGTTATCCTTGATGAACCCAATCTTGTAGCGGCCGAGGTGGCAGAACTTGAGTCCCAAGCCGCAGAGCTACGCCGGGGGAAAGTGGAAAGAGGACAGCTGCCCCAGGATTTCCCCACACCCTATCTCACCTGGCCGGAGCTGATGAAAGGGCTCGGCAGGCTGGAGCGGCAGCTGAGCCTGGAGGAATGGGGGGATGAAAGCCATCGCTACCACACGGGCTTTGCTCCGGCCCCAGATTATGCCGGCGGCGTATCGGCCTTTATCGAGGAAGCCAAGGCAATGATAAGCGATGGGCATCGAGTTATCGTTGTCTCACAGCAGGCAAGCAGGCTTTCAGAACTCTTCCTGGAGCAGGATGTCATCGCCTTTCCTTCGGCGGATATAGAGCAGCTGCCCCGACCCGGATCGATAACGCTGGTTCAAGGGTCATTAGCCGAGGGCTGGATGGCGAAGCAGAGGGTAGCCCCCACCGCGCTATTCAGCGATGCCGAGATCTTTGGCTTCACCAAGAAGCGGCGAATAGCACTGAAGCGCCCGATGCGCCACGAGGCTTTCCTTTCCGAGTTCTCCCCCGGCGAGTATGTGGTTCATATCGACCATGGCATCGCCAAGTTCTCCGGGGCAACCAAGATGTCCCTTGACGGCAAGGAGCGCGAGTACCTGATCCTGGAATATGCTGAAGGCGATAGGCTCTATTTACCTCCCGATCAGGTAGACCGCATCAGCCGTTATATCGGCCCCAGAGGATACATCCCAACCCTCAGCCGACTGGGCACCCAAGAGTGGCTCAGAGCCAAGCAAAGGGTTAAGCAGGCAGCGGGAGATCTGGCTCGAGAGCTGGTAGCCATCTATGCAACGCGGGAGGTCTCAACCGGCTTCGCCTTCTCCGCTGACAGCACATGGCAGCAGGAACTCGAGGCCTCCTTTCCTTATATCGAGACCCCAGATCAACTCGAAGCGGTAAACGAAGTCAAGCAGGACATGGAAAGGCCAAGACCGATGGATCGGCTGATATGCGGTGACGTGGGCTACGGCAAAACCGAGGTCGCTCTTCGGGCTGCCTTCAAGGCGGTAATAGATGGGATGCAGGTGGCACTCTTAGTACCGACCACGGTGCTGGCGCAGCAGCACTTCACCACTTTTTGCCAGCGATTAGGCGCTTTCCCAATCAGGGTAGAGATGCTCAGCCGTTTCCGTTCCCCGGAAGAGCAGCAGGAGGTCATAGCAGGGCTCAAGAGCGGCGCAGTGGATATCTGCATCGGCACCCATCGCCTGCTGCAAAAGGATGTCTGCTTCAAAAACCTCGGCCTGGTCATCATCGATGAGGAGCAGCGCTTCGGCGTAGCTCATAAGGAACGGCTCAAGCAGCTGAGGAAAGAGGTCGATGTCTTGACCTTGAGCGCAACCCCGATCCCGCGAACCCTGCACATGTCGCTGACTGGCATTCGCGACTTGAGCACTATGGAGACACCCCCCGAGGAGAGGCTGCCGATAAAGAGCTATGTCGCCGAATACGATGAGAGGCTGATTCGGGAGGCGATACTGCGAGAGTTGGAACGGGATGGGCAGGTTTTCTTCGTCCATAATCGGGTACAGAGCATCTCCGCCATGGCAGAAAAGCTGATCGATTTAGTCCCTGAGGCCCGGATAGCAGTGGCTCATGGCCAGATGCCTGAGGAGGCTCTGGAGTCAGTGATGCTCGATTTCACCATGGGCAAGATCGATGTCTTGGTTTGCACCACTATTATCGAGTCTGGCTTGGACCTGCCCAATGTCAACACCCTCATCGTCAACGACTCCGATAAGCTGGGACTGACTCAGCTCTATCAGCTTCGGGGTCGGGTGGGACGTGGCGCCACCAGGGCCTACGCCTATTTCCTGTATCAAAGACTGAAGCGCCTTACCGATGCTGCCAGAAAACGACTGCGCACCATCTTTGAAGCCACCGAATTGGGCTCCGGCTTCCGCATCGCCATGAGGGACCTGGAGATCCGTGGTGCGGGAAATCTGCTGGGCGCAGAACAGAGTGGACACATGGGGATTGTTGGCTTTGAACTCTACTGCCGGCTCTTGGCCGAGGCAGTGGAGGAATTAAAGGCTGAGCGCGAGGGCCGGGCTTTCAGCCCCCGCCCCCAAGCCCCCACCATCGACCTCCCCCTCCCTGCCTATATCCCGGAGGAATATATCACTGACCTTGCCACCAGGCTTGCCCTTTATCAGCGGCTAGCTAAGGTCAGTTCCTCTCAGGAGGTCGAGGATATAGCGCACGAATTCAGGGATCGATTTGGAGCCATACCATCGCCAGCAAGGAATCTACTTTACCTGGTAAGGATCAAGGCGCTCGGGGCTCAAGCTGGCATCCAAGCCATCTCCACAGAAAGGAATCAGGTGCTGCTTAAATTGGGGCAGGGGGTCAAAGTGGATAGAGCGCTACTGCAGCGCAGCTTGGGGGGCAAGCTAAAGGTAGGGACAAATCAGCTGCGACTGGATATAAGGCAACTTGGCTCGAGATGGCCCGAGGTGCTGGAGGAGGCTCTGGAGACGATAGCAGGAAACCGAGAACTCTCAAGCGCTGAGGCTAAGGGCGCAGGGTAGCCTCACCGCCAGCGATCCTGATCAAGTCGCCATCCGGGCGCCGTAGCAAGAGATAACCATCTTCATCCACGGCTTCGGCATAGCCTTCTTCGACCACGCCAGCGGACTCGAGCTGAACCGTTTTGCCCAAGGTCACCAGCCGCTTCTGCCACTGCTCATGAATGGGCTCTCCCCTGCGCACTGCCAGATAGAACCGTTCCAGCTCGCCGAGGAGGCACTTAAGTAACTCCAGGCGAGAAACCTCATGCCCTAACTCGTAGGTTAGGCTGGTGGCAGCGAACTCTGAGAGAGAACTGGCAGCGAGGTCGATGTTTATGCCAATGCCGATGATAGCCCAATCGACGCTCCCCCCTCGAAGAGCGCTTTCGATCAAGATGCCGCATACCTTCTTGCCCCCGATGAGGACGTCATTAGGCCATTTGATCTCGGCTTTGAGCCCGGTGACCTTTTCGATGGAGTGGACTATAGCTAAAGACGCCACCATATTAAGCCGAGGGAGCTGCTCCAGGCTTGGGCGGATGATGAGGGACAAGGCGATGTTACCTCGAGGGGAGAGCCAGGCTCGGCCCAAGCGACCCCTCCCCGCCGTCTGCTGTTCAGCGATGACGATAGTCCCCTCCGCAGCACCCTCCCTGGCTGCTCTTTTGGCCTCGTTCATGGTCGAGGGGATGGCGGGGTAATAAAGGATCCGGCGGCCAACGAACTCGGTGCTTAGATCCTCAAGGAGCGAAGCTGGGGATATATCGTTCTTCACCATTTGAGTCGCCGTTATGTAAAGCTAATCTTTTGCTCCCTCTCTATTTCCTCTTCTTTATCCATCGTTCCCCATATTGTAGTCCATCTGGGCACAAAAGCCAAGGGATTGGAGAGCAAAGCCACCGCGGCAGTCGTTAATCAGGGAGTCAATCTGGCGGAACTCGGGATGGAACAGGGGCTCAAATCTGCCCCCGGTGATCAGCATCAATGGGTAATCGTTTGCCGCCGAGATCAGGAGGAAGCAAAACAGCTCCAATATGGAGCAAAATTTGCT
>CAZMKJ010000013.1:1828-20513 GCA_964567075.1 uncultured Dehalococcoidia bacterium | reverse complement strand
AAGGAAATCGCAGCCACTCATAGCGGCCTTGAGATTGCCTCTTTAGGTACGGGAAGGATAAGCATCTCTTCCATGGGATATTTCCCCTCCACCTCCCCTTTCACCCCTGCGGAAGTTGAACCATGAGCTACCACTTTCTCGTCAACAATGGCCACCCATTCCCCTCCGTAACTAGCTTGAACTTCCTTCAGGTTCTGGCTCAGCCAGTCTCTATTCCTCAGTCGCCTTCTCAGTTTGTCATGGGTTTCAGTGTTGCTGCTCAAATCCAGCATATGGCCCCCTTAAAACCCGTAACTTTTCCACTTCTCCTCCACCCGCTTCACGGCCTCTGGTGGTGGTAATATCAGACCTCTCCTAAAGCCCTCATCATATGGGGGGAGCTTCTCTGTGCAGTCGAACACAGTGTAAGAGGAGTGCCCGGTGTAGCCATAGCCTGGCCCCATCACCGTCTCAGATGGATCGAGATACACGCCCGAGACATCAGGGACCACCATTATGTCCTTGGCCCCCTGAAATTTGACTGAGAGGGACCACAGGATATCCTGGACATCGTGCGGATTCACGTCATCGTCGACGAGGAAAACATTCTTCAATAGCCCACTGACTACCTTTGCCGCCATGGCCACCCTCTTCTCCAGGCCGGGTCTCATCCCCCGAGCTCTCTTATCAATGGCAATGGCACCGGTGAGACAATGGGTGGATAAGATGGCGACATCCGTGACCTCGGGCACCAGTGATTTCAGCTGCTGATACATTTGGATCTCGTTCATTAACATACCTGCATTATGTCCTTCGCTTGGCGGCTTTCCCATAAACATAGCCTGGGCAATGGCGTCACCACGCATGGTTATCGCCTTGACCTTGATCACAGGGCACATCCTGAATCCTGAGCCATAGCCAGGGAACTCAGCGAGTGGCCCCTCAAGCTCCACCTGTTCATGCTCCATCTCGCCCTCGATCACTATCTCCGCAGTTGCTGGGACTAAGATGTCGCTGGTCTCGCACTTGACCACCTCCAAGGGCTCGCCGGTCAATTGCCCCCAGATGTCCATCTCATCAAATTGTGCCGGCGCTGGCATCATGCAGCAGATGTAGGCCACGGGGTCAACGCCTATGGGGATGGCGATGGGCGCTGGCTTCCCCTGGCGTTTGTACTTGATGAAGATAATGCCTTCATGCTGGTAGGGCAGAACCAGATTACACAGCTTATCTCGAGCTATTATCTGGAATCTGCGTATCGCTGCGTTCGTCCATCCTGTCTCCGGGTCTTTGATGAAGCTGATGCCGGCGGTAATGTGTGGGGTGCTCAAAAACTCGCCGCTGAATGGGGTGGGGATCTTTATCAGGTCGATATCATCGCCGAAGAGCTTGACCTCTTTACACGGGCCGCTGTCCACCTTCACCGGCTTCAGCGGCTTGTTTTGGCTCAGCCTTTGGTTGATCGCTTGCAGATATCCAGCTTCAGGCACATTCAAAGCCCAAAGTTGCCTGCGGCGAGTGGCTAAGCCATCGGTGCAGAGCCGCCAAGTGGGGAATCCTTTGATGTTCTCGTGGATTACAGCAGGACCATCGGTTCGCGCTATTTTGCCCGAGATAGCTGCCACATCGCCCCAGATATCGACCTCCTCCTTATTATGCACTAAGTCACCTTTCTCCTCTAAGAAGGCGAACCAATCCCGCATTGATCGAAATGGGAAACGAGCTACTGCCATAACTCCCCCTCTCTTCACTCCAACTCCAGATAAGGGAACGTAACCCCCTCTGTGGTCAGTGTCATTTGCTTATTTACCTTCTCTATGATGATATGTTTCAGCCATTCGGGGTCTTCGTTGGGGTAATCAGCCCTCTCATGGAGCCCTCGGCTTTCCTGTCTCATCAGCGCTGCCCTCATCGCCATCTCGCCGACATCGACCATGTTTCTGGCCTCTAAAGCCTCAAGCCAGTCCAAGTTGAATCTCTTTGTCTTGGCCTTTACCCATAGCCGGGGCAGCATCTCACTCCTGATCTTCTCCACCTCCTTGAGCGCGGCCCCAAGCTCATCTTCCTTCCGGGCGAAAAACATATAGTTCGACATCAGCTTCTTAATGCTGCGTTTAATTTCCTGTGCCCCAATGCCATCGCCGCGCTCCATGGGAGCAAGCGCCTGGTCGCGGATATCCTTCACCTGGGCTTCCTCTATCTGTGGCATCTTTATCGCCTTGGCTCTTGCCGCCACCTCCCTCCCCGCTGCTATGCCCATAGCCATGCAGAAGGAAAGGGAATTTCCCGCCAACCTATCGGCGCCGTCCTTGCCCCCGGAGCCGACCTCGCCGATGGCATAGAGTCCCTCCAGGCTGGTCTCACACTTGTTGTTAATCCAGCAGCCACCCTGGACGTAGTGGGCTGCCGGTGCCACCTCAAGGCCATCCTCCCCGATATCGATTCCGGCCTCCTTCAACGCAATGAAGAACGAGTTATCCTTCAGAGGTTTGAGGAAGTCATCAATAAGGCTTCTGGGGAGGTGCTTGAAGGAGAGATAGACACCACCGTGGGGCGAGCCCCTGCCCTCACGGATCTCCCTAACGGTAGCTCTGTCTATCGCTTCCCTGGTGATGAATTCCTTCTCCACAGGGTAAAGTCGCTCCATAAACCTCTCACCCAACTTGTTATAGAGCTGCCCCCGCAGCAGGAAGACGAAAGTGTAGCCATAGGCATCTCCGCGCACAGCAGGCGGCCAAACAGGAACATTGGGCAGAAACTGGACGAATTCCATATCCATCATCCGAGCACCAGCCCGATAAGCTACGCCATGACCATCGCCGCACAGGGTTGGATTCGCCGTGGTGAGTTCATAGCAGCCCATGAAACCGCCGGTAGCCAGTATGGTGGATTTGGCCTTGATCACCTTTAAGTCCCCTTCTCTTATGTCAAGCATCAGGGCACCAACTACGGCATTATCCTTCTTGATCACATCAACGAGAAATATGTCATCGAGGACTTTGATCCTCTCCCTGAGCCTTATCTGACGGGGGAGCACCTTCCTGTACTCGCCGCCAAGCAGCTCACCAACTTTGACATGCTGAATAGACCTGGGATATGTGTGGCCACCCAACTTCCACATGAGGAATTTTCTCTCCTTCTTCGCCATGCGCAGCCCCCACCTGTCCAGCTCCCTGACCGTCATTGGCGCTAATTTTAAGAATTCATATACCAGCTCCTGATTATTGAGGAACCTCCCGCCTTTGATCGTATCCTTTGCATGCTGCTCTAAGCTGTCTGGTGGATACATGGCAGCCTGGTAGCCTGAGCCGGCCATCCAGGTCGCTGCGCCATCTTTGCCAAAAACGCCTTTTGTGGTGAGCACCACACTAGCGCCTTGGGCATCGGCCTCTATGGCTGCCCTGATGCCGGCGATCCCAGCCCCAACTATCAAGACATCGGTTTCAATGGTCTCTTCCTGTAACATGCCCCCTCCTATATGGAGAGATTTACCCTTTATCGGTAACTGTGATTGCCCCGTTTTTGCAAAAGACGGCACATTGCCTACATGTTGAGCCGCAGCAGCTCTCTATATCCGCCGGGACCGGTCTTGCCCTCCTGCCTTCCTTTCGCATCTCGTAGACTCCCATAGGGCAAATGATGACACAATCGCGGCAGCTATCGCACTTGTCAACGTCGATCGTTATCTCGACTGCTGCTGCCCTTTTGCTCACCCTGTCCCTCACCCGATCGAAGTCGATGGCCAAATCCTTTATCACCTCAAACTTAGGGTGTGGCTCTATGGTCATCTCCTCCTCAGCCGGCTTTTTGCAACACAGGGCTGGCCTGTCATTAACTAACACAGCACAAGAACCACAGCGCTGGTAGCCTCCCCCAGCACAGCCAAATCTAAAGGACAGGGTGGGGTCTTGGTGCTCCAAGATATGACGAAGGACATCTAACACAGTATATTCTTTATAGGGGGTTTGATAGGTTTCATATCGTGGTTCTTTGTCCACCTCAGGGTCAAACCTAAATATCTTCACCTGAGCCAGCTCTTTCTTTAACATCTTACCCCCTCATATGCTGAGACCTGTGTTAACTCAGAGTTTCCTCCCCAGCCCTTTCCAGTATGGCTGGCGCAATGCTGGTTTATCGGTCTTCCCCAGCGCAGTCTTAGGGAGGCTATCACGGAACTCAACGGACTTGGGACACTTATAGCCAGCTATATGTTTTCGACAGTGGGCGATAAGCTCCTCTGCGGTAACCTTTTCCCCATCTCTGAGAACAACCAGCGCTTTGACCGCCTCCCCCCACCTGTCATCGGGAACGCCAATCACCGCCGCCTCCTGGACGGCGGGATGGGTATAAAGAGCATCCTCGACCTCTTTGGAATACACATTTTCACCGCCACTTTTAATCATATCCTTTAACCTGTCCACATAATAAATATAGCCTTCTTCATCCACCTGGCACAAATCCCCGGTGTGTTGCCAGCCGCTCCTCAGTGACCACGCTGTCTCCTCGGGCTTGTTCCAGTAGCCCTTCATCACACCCTCACCCCGAACACAAAGCTCTCCGACCTCACCTGGGGGCAGCTCATTGTCATTCTCATCGACGATTTTTATCTCCATGCCGATGCCCGCCCTGCCGGCGGAGTTCAGCCTCTGCGGGGGACCATCCAGATGCTCCTCAAGTCGGATCGAGGTAAAAATCCCGCATTCAGTCTGACCACCGGCATTAGTCACTCGAATACCTGGGAAGAGCTCCAGCAGCCTCCTCAAAGAGGGCTCAGGCAACACAGCGGCACCAACGTGTACTATCCTCAACGAGCTGAGATCACGCCTTTTCTCCGCCACATCTGGGTGATTTACGACGAGAGGGACTATCTGTGACATAAACATGGTGGCGGTGACCTTTTCCTGTTCTATGATCTTCGCAATTTCAGCAACGTCAAACCTCTGCAATATCAAAAAGGTATTGCCCAGCATGAAGTTGAAGAACAGGGGCCAGGCGGCTCCAACGTGGAACAGCGGGGAAAATACCGTATAGACATCGCCATAGGTGATCCCTGTCTCTATAATCCAGAATAGGCAACAATTATATAGATTCCTATAGGTCAACATGGTCAACTTCGGTAGACCTGTGGTGCCACCAGTATGTGCCAAGTAGAACAGATCCTCCAGGCCTAAGTCTATTCCCGGGTTGGTGGCAGGGGAGGCGGCAAGCAGGGCATCGTAATTGATCATCCCTTCAGGGGCATCGCCAATACAGATGTATTTCTGCACCGTTTTCAATTCCGGCTCAAGTGATTTTATCATATCAACATACTTGCCCTGCACGATGAAGACCTTTGCCCCAGACTCATTGGTGAGGAAAGACACCTCCGGTGGCGCAAACCTGAAATTAAGCGGCGTTATCACCCCTCCCGCCTTTGCGATGCCAAAATACATCTCGGGATATTCAAGGCAGTTCTCCGCCAATACGACAACCCTATCCCCTTTATTCACCCCCATCTGGAGCAAGCCATTTGCCAGCCGATACACCCTGTCCTGTAGCTCTGAGAAGGTGCAGCTCCTGTCACCGATAACCTTGATGGCTGTTTTTTGGGGATAGAATTTGGCGTTCTTCTCCACATAATCTGGTATAACCATCTCACCCACCCCGCTTATTATAATTTGACGCTGACTAATTTGATTTAGTTATGGTTGCAAATCAAGAGGCGCTCAGTTCGATTAGAGCGCCCCTTGCATCAAACCGTCGCGCGTATTCTCCTCTCAATTTTATGGATTTAACCCCGTAAAGGCCTGATAAGCCTTTGGGCCGCTTCCTTTACCTTGATCATTATCGTAGAGAGAAAAGCAGCTACTACCCCCCACATACTTACTTTCAGCTCGGAGGCCGCCGGATTCTGCCCTGAGAGCCTCGCATTTAGAGCCTGACTAAACTCATCCCCCACCTGCTTGGCCTTTGCCCTCAGTATCCTATCCCCGAAAGTGGCTAACTTGCCCACTATGCTGATATCCGATCTGAAGGAGACCTCCACCTCATCCTTCGAGACCTCCTTCAGATCGACGACGGTCTCCT
This sequence comes from uncultured Dehalococcoidia bacterium, assembly GCA_964567075.1. GTDB lineage: Bacteria > Chloroflexota > Dehalococcoidia > SZUA-161 > JAUWZY01 > JAUWZY01. Next base: position 14,468 of record CAZMKJ010000013.1, on the reverse strand, counting down.
GACTGAATGTACCCGCCTTATTCAGGTCTTCACCACCGCCTATCGCTTTCAAATGCCGCGGGGCCTCTAACTCTACCAAAGTAGTTCTGAATTTAAACCTCACAGATATGGGGCCAACCTTGGCCCCGACAATGCTGTCATAGGTCTTTTCGTCAACGGCTTCTATCTTCTCACAGCCAGGTACACAAGAAGCTAATGTCTCGGGATCGAGGAGATAATGCCATGCCTTTTCTATCGGCGCTTTCACGATGATCTTATCTTCTATCAGCATCTCTCACTAAACCTCCCACTTCCAAAAGGCACGTTGTTACTTATTTTACATTTGCCATCAGCTCCCTGTCAATTCGTTGGCTCCGGCTGTCCTTCGGCACTTGTTCGGCAGTGGACTCCTTGCTATAATGAGCCAAAGACGAAAAAGGAGGCGCCAATGGCTCTTCACTATGAGAAGGAGGGCAAAATCGTAGTGATCACTCTGGATCGCCCTGAGGCGTTAAATGCCATGGACCCCGAAACCTGCGTGGCATTCAGCAACGCCTGTATAAACTTCCGAGACGATCCCGATGCCTGGGTTGCTATTATAACTGGCGCTGGGGACAGAGCTTTTTGTGTCGGCGTTGACCTGAAGAAACTGATGCCCGTTTTGGCCGATAAGTCATTTCAGATGCCCCCCGCGATCTTTCGCGGCCTCGATATTTGGAAGCCCGTCATCGCAGCGATCAATGGCGCTGCCTTGGGTGGCGGGCTTGAGATCGCGATGGCCTGCGATATCAGGATTGCCGCTGAGAATGCCACCTTCGGTCAGCCTGAAGCCCGCTGGGGCGTGCTTGCCGGCTGGGGTGGAACACAAAGACTGCCCCGCTTGATCCCGAGAGCCAAGGCCGCTGAAATGCTATTCTTGGGCAGCATCATCGATGCCACCGAAGCCTACCGCCTCGGGCTGGTCAACAAGGTGGTCCCCCCGGCTGAGCTTCTGCCTACAGCCAAGCAATGGGCGGCTCAGATCTGCGACAATGGCCCCCTCGGAATCAGGGCCATGAAGGAGGCAATGATCAGAGGGACAGACATGACCCTGGAGGAAGGGCTACGGCTGGAAGGGCTCGTGGGCAACGCCGTCCTTGCCTCCGAGGATCTCAGGGAAGGGCTTGAGGCTTTCGCTGCGAAGAGAAAGCCGGAATTCAAGGGGCGATAATTCGGTCTAAACAAAAAGGAGGTAGAATGCAAATCAAAAAGGTTGGCATTGTCGGCTGTGGCATAATGGGCTCAGGCATCGCCCAGACCTGTATCCAATCTGGCTATCAAACTCTGGTCTCCGAGATCAACGACCAACTATTGACTAAGGGTCTGGGAATGATCGGCGCTAACTTGGATAAGATCATGCAGAAAGGCAAGATAACCGAGGAAGACAGGAAGGCAATGTTGGCTCGGCTAAAAGGGACCACTGAGATCAAGGACTTCGCCGATTACGATCTAATTATCGAGGCTATTGTGGAGAGAAAGGAGGAGAAGAGGAAGCTGTTTTCCGCCCTGGATCAAATCTGCCCTGAGCATACCATCATCGGCAGCAATACCTCAACCATCCCCGTCATCGAGATGGCATCAGCGACAAAAAGGCCGGATCGGGTATTGGGCATCCACTTCTGGAATCCGCCGCCGGTGATGAGGCTGCTGGAAATAATCCGCACTATTGCCACTTCCGATGAAACCGTGGATACAGCGATCCAATTCGGCAAATCGCTTGGTAAGGAGATAGTGATCGGTAAGGATCTCCCCGGATTTACCATAGTTTCCGCGTTTCAGCTTTTCCTCCACGAGTGTGTTCGGCTCTTGGAATCAGGGCGAGCCAGCAAGGAGGACATTGACACCGCGGTAAGGTTGGGCTTAAACCACCCAATGGGCCCTTTTGAGCTGCTGGACTTCCTCGGCATCGACACCACTTATGATATCGGTGTTGCTTTGCACGAGGAGTCAAGGGATCCGAGATATGCGCCACCACCACTATTGAAACAAATGGTGACCGCGGGGTGGCTGGGGCGCAAGACGGGCAAGGGATTCTATGAGTATAAGTAGCCATTGAGAGCCCTAATGGCAGCCATGGATGTATTAGCGGAAACGGAAAGCCTTTGCCCCCAGTGTTTAGCCAAGATAGCAGCCCAGATAGTAACAGACAATGAGCAAGTTTATTTAGAAAAAGAATGTCCTCATCACGGCCATTATAAAACTGTGATCTGGCGAGGCGCTGGGCATTACCTTGATTGGTATCGACCTCCGGGCCCGGTAAACGAGCCCCTGAGATTGACCTCGATTAGCCGAGGTTGCCCCTATGATTGTGGACTCTGTCCCGAGCATCGGCAAAATACATGTAGCGTGCTTATGGAAGTGACTCATAGCTGCAATCTCAACTGTCCCGTATGTTATGCGGCAACAGAAGATCATTCTGACTTTGAACCGGATATCAACGCTATCGAGGACATGTACAACACCATAGTGAAATCAGCGGGCGTTCCCTGTCCGGTGCAATTAACCGGCGGAGAACCTACGTTGAGGGATGACTTGCCTGATATAGTCGCCCTGGGGAGGAAGAAGGGATTCAGCCATATCCAGATCGACACCAATGGGATCAGGATAGCCGAGGATATGGATTACCTTCAGAGATTGAAGGAAAGCGGTGCCAGTGTAATCTTCCTGCAATTCGACGGCGTCACTGACGAGGTCTACAAACGCATCAGGGGCTGCGATTTGTGGGCAATTAAACTGCAGGCTATCGAGAACTGTAGCCAGGCGAGAATAGGTGTCATCTTAGTTCCCACGCTGATCCCGGGAATCAACGATAGCCAGATTGGGGAGATAATTCGGTTGGCCAAGAGCTGGATACCTATAGTGAAGGGGGTCCATTTCCAGCCAATCAGCTATTTTGGCCGTTATCCCGACAATCCCGGCGATGAGGAGAGGATCACCATCGCAGAGATCCTAACCGCATTACGGGATCAGACTGAGGGGGAGCTCAAGCTGGGAAGCTTTGTGCCACCAGGTTGCGAAGACCCCCACTGCTCCTTCTCCAGCTTTTACGTGTTAGCCGAGGACGGGGAATTGCTGCCAACTACAATATTCGATCCCAGTGATAACTCAGCTCTCGGCTTCGATTGGAAGCGAAGACCAATAGCTGAGCACTGCAGGAGCTTCCTTGAGCAAAAGTGGAGATTCCCGGAGCAGGAAATAGAGCAATTCGGAGAGGCTGGCTGTAGCGGCCCGATGTGTAAGTCGTGGCTGGGATTTTACCAGCGAGCGCAAATACATTACCTGACTATTAGCGGCATGGCGTTTCAAGATGTATGGTCCTTGGATTTACAGAGGCTGAAAAGGTGCTGTGTCCATGTGGTCGCTCGGGACAAGAAGATAGTGCCCTTCTGCGCCTTCTACCTCACCAGCATTGAGGGGAAACGGCTTTACGCCAATGCCCGGTAGCGGCTTTTTGGGGGCTTGGAAATGGAAACATTCGCCCTCCAGCAGTGGGTTGAGCGCAAGATCAAAAACAAAGGTGAACAGGATATCCAGGATTATCAGCTTTTCGGATTGCGAAAGGTTTTGCATTATGCCTATAGAAACAGCCCCTTTTATCGAGACCTCTGGGACAACAATAAGATAAAACCTGAGCAAATCTCATCCCTAAGTGATTTGGCCCGAGTCCCTTTGACCGAGCCGCAAAGCCTGATCAAGGACCCTTATGGATTTTTGTGCCTTTCTCTGGGAGAGGTCGCCAGGGTATTTACCCTTACTACCTCGGGCACAACCGGCGCCAAGAAGAAGGCGTTCTATAGCCACAGAGACCTGGAGCAGATCAGTGATTTTATGGCTGCCTGCATCAGTGCCACCGAGGCAGATGGGGGTGCAGTTCAGATTCTATTACCCAGAAGGAGTCCCCTGGGGCAAGCAGACCTCTTAGCCCGCGGCGTTCACAGCTTGGGGCGCATGCCACTGCTAACCGGCGTCACCTTGAACTCTGAAAAGCAATGGCAAACGATTGCCGAATTCAAGCCCTCGATTGTGGTGGGCTCAGTATCCCGTATATACCGGCTGACCCAAGAATCCTGCCTCCATCACAGCGTGGAGAAAATGGGGGTCAAAGCTATTATAGCCACCTCTGAGTACCTCTCTCAGTCTATGAGAAGGAGGCTGGAGCAGGTCTGGGGCTGCCAGATCAGAGAGCACTATGGATTGACTGAGATGGGACTCGCCGTGGCTCAGGAATGCCCAGCCCAAGATGGCTTCCATGTAAACGAAGCCGATCTATTGGTGGAGGTCATCGATCCTGAGACCGGGCGAACCCTGAACCAAGGAGAGGAAGGTGAGCTGGTGTTCACCACCTTGAACAGAGAAGCGATGCCTTTAATACGATACAGAACTCACGATCTTTCTCGATTGATCCCAGGGCGTTGCCGCTGCGGAGCCACCCTCAAAAGAATAGATAAAGTGACCAGGAGGATAGAATCCATTATCACACTGGGAGAGGAAGATGAGATCTATCCTGCCTTATTCGATGAGGTGCTTTTCCAGATCCCCGAAGTCATCGATTATCAAGCAATCTTAGACAAAAAGGGCTCCCAGGACTGCTTAGTCATCAAGGTGGAGATGATGAAGGGGATGAGCCGAGAAGTCGAGCAGGCGATATCAAGTCTGGCCCCAATCAAAAGAAATCTTGCAGCAGGAAGGATGGCTAAACCTGAGGTAGAGATCGTAGCCCAGGGAACGCTTAGAAAAGTGAGTCGGGCGAAAAAGCTCATTTTAGACCGGCGCCCCCAAAGCCAAGGATCTCCCTTAGCAATAAGATAGCTATGAGTGAACTGGAAAACATCATCGAGAAATGCATTGGGGATGAGCTCCCCCCCTGCGAGGCGACCTGTCCCCTCCACGTAGATGCAAAAGGATACATTGCACTCATTTGCCAAGGGAAATTTGAACATGCCTTGAGGCTGATCGGGGAAAAGCTGCCTTTCCCGGGGATAATGGCACGGGTTTGCACTCATCCTTGCGAAGCTAAGTGCAAGAGGGCGGAGGTTGATGAAGCCATCGCCATCGCTGCCCTGAAAAGATGCGCTGCCGATTACGCCGAAGGGGTGGAATGGGACCTGAGCGTAGGCGAGGAAAGGGAGGAAAGGGTAGCCATAATCGGCGCCGGTCCTGCTGGTCTGATGGCCGCCTACGACCTGAGAAAGTTGGGCTATCAGGTCACCATGTTTGAAGCTTTGCCCTTTTGCGGGGGGATGCTGCGGGTGGGCATCCCTGAGTATCGGCTATCGAGAGAGATTTTGCAAAGGGAGATCGATGACATCCTAAGCTTAGGCATAGAGCTCAAATTGAATAGCCCAGTGCATAAGCTCGACGACCTTTTTGATCAGGGTTATCAGGCGATATTCATTGCCATCGGGTTGCATCAAGGAATCAAGCTCCCCATCCCCGGTGCCGACCTCGACGGGGTGCATATTGGGCTTTCCTTGCTTCGGGATGTCAACCTGGGGCAAAAGGTCAAGCTGGGAGAGAAGGCGCTCGTCCTCGGTGGTGGTGGCAGCGCCTGCGATGTAGCCCGGGTAGCCCGCCGCCTCGGCGTCCCTGAGGTCCACATGGCTTGCCTTGAGTCCCGGGAAGCAATGCCAGCGCATCCCTGGGAGGTAGAGGGAGCTGAGGAAGAGGGCATCATCATCCATCCCTCCCATACATTCAGCAAAATCGTGGGCGCCAATGGCCACGTCACAGGGGTGGAATGCCTCACTGTGAAGTGGATGATGTTTGATGAAGAGGGGCAATTGCACCTGGAGACCATTGCCGGCTCGGAGCACATTCTGGAAGCGGACACGGTTATCTTCGCCATTGGTCAGGCTTTAGAGCCATCCTTGATCGTCACTGGCGGGATAGACTTAAGCAGGCGGCGCACTGTCGCTGTCAACCCGATGACATTGGAGACCAGCCGCTCTGGGGTCTTCGCCGGCGGCGATGCGGTCACCGGCCCGGCTACGGTTATTGACGCCTTAGCTGCGGGAAGGAAAGCAGCCATCTCCATTGACCGCTACCTTAAGGGCCAGGATTTAACCGTGGGCAGGGAGGCGGAAGGCACTCAGGAGAGCAGATTGACAGTGAACATCGAGGGGGTGGCCAAGAAGGAGCGTGTAGCCATGCCAGCCCTGGCCATAGATCAGAGGAGAGGTAATTTCCAGGAGGTTGAATTGGGGCTGAGCAAGGAGGAAGCGAAAAAAGAGGCGGAGCGCTGCCTTTCCTGCGAGTGCAAGCTCTGCATCGAGGACTGCGAGTTTCTCAAGCAGTTCTGCCAATCGCCAAAGGAGCTGGCTCACAGATTCGAGCTCGGTTATTTCAGGGAAAAGCCCGATATCCCCTACTCCTGCAATCTCTGCGACCTATGCCAAAAGGTCTGCCCCGAGGAGTTAAACATAGGAAATATGTGCCTTGAGCTCCGCCGACAATTAGTGGCTGAGGGGTTGGGCCCTCTGCCCACACATCGTTTTGTCAAAGTGAACCAGGATTGGAGCCTCTCCGATAACTTCGCCCTGGCTCAGCCGGACCCCGAAAGCGGAGAATGTAAAAGGGTGTTTTTCCCCGGCTGCAACCTATCAGGCTACTCCCCGTCCTTGGTTATCAAGACCTATGATCATCTCAGAGATAGGCTCCCCGGAACCGGCATCCTCTTGAGATGTTGCGGTGCTCCCACTCACGCCTTGGGCGAACAATCTCAGTTTCAGGGGATATTGAACGGATTGGAAGCTGAAATGGCGAAATTGGGCACCTCGGAGATAATCGTAGCCTGCCCTGAGTGTTACAAGACGATCAAACGCCATGCCCCCCAATTGAAGTTGAGGTCCCTCTACGAGGTTATGGTGGACTTGGGACTTCCGCAGGGGATAAAGAATAAGAGCTGGACATTTTCCTTTCATGACTCCTGCCCTACGAGATGGGAGAAGGGAATCCAGGATAGCGTCAGAACCTTAGCCCAAATGATGGGCTATCACATAGAGGAGATGGAGCATTCCCGGGAGATGACGCGCTGTTGCGGCATGGGGGGCATGGTTGCCTTCGCCAACCTCCAGCTCAGCTACAACGTAACCAAGAGAAGAACTGGCGAAGCTCACTTCGATATCCTCACCTATTGTGCTGCCTGTCGCGAGGCTTTCGCCGCTGAGAAGCCAGCCATCCATATCCTGGATCTCGTCTTCAACCCCGACTGGGAGCAGGATCGGCTCAAAGCACCCAAGACGGGGAAGGCGAGGCGGGAAGCCCAGGCGCTGCTCAAGTCGCAGCTAATAACAGGTTAAAGGAACAAAATCCGAGGAGGTGTTATGGAGCACGAAAAAATAAGCCTCAGCAAGAGCCAGGAGGTGGCACAGCTTTTGGAGGAAAGGGGCATTCATGATGAGGAGATAAAGAGGGTCATCTATAACGCTGAAACTACCGGCGACAAGCTCTATCAGCAAGAGGGAGATAGGTTTTTGGCTCGATTGAGGATTTCGGAGGCTACATTTTACGTGGAATATTCCGTAAGCGGGGAGAATTATATAGTCCACTCCGCCTACGCCCATCGATCTGAGATGGTGGAGAAGTAGATGGCACAGTGGTTTTGCTTCAAATGCAAGGAAGAGATGGTCGAGGACCAGATATGGATGAGATACCTCGATTTCGAACGCCAGATGCCGGGGATAAAGTGCCCTAAATGTGGGGCCAGTTACTTATTAGAAGACACAGTGGTAGTAACGGTGCGAACTCTGGAAGAAGCCCTGGAAGCTAAGTAAACATGGATAGGTTTACCACTGGACTGTATGAGTCTGGGGTCCTCGATGGATTATTGGGGGACACATTGCACCCCGGTGGGATAGAGCTTAGCAAGAGGCTGGCCGAGGTTGCCCAGATCACCAGGAGCGCAAGTGTATTGGACATTGCCTCAGGCAAGGGGCATACCGCTTCTTTCCTCTATCGCCAGTATGGCTGTAAGGTGGTGGGGATCGACTCTTCCTTCAACATGGTCGCCTGGGCTCAAGAGCGAGTCGAAGCAGAGAAGTTGACCCACATGGTTCAATTTCTGGCAGCCGATGCTGAGAATCTGCCCTTTCCCGGATGTCTGTTCGATGTAGTAATCTGCGAGTGCTCCTTTTCCCTGTTCCGTGACAAGGAGAAAGCCGCTGGCGAAATATGGCGGGTGCTGAGGTTTGGTGGCCGCTTGGCGCTTGCCGACATTTTCCTTCGCCGCGAAGTAACCCCGGAACTAAAAGCTCAGTTGAATTCCATCCCCTGTCTGGCTCAAGCTCAGGGATTAACTGATTACCTCAGGGTCTTGGAGCAGGCCGGTTTCCAAGATATCTTGGTCGAAGATCACTCTCGGGAGTTAAAGAAGATAGCCTGGGAAGCGGCTATTACCTACGGCTCTTTACAGGGCTTCTTAGCCAAGCTAACAGCAGAGAGCGGCGTAACCCTATCTACTCAAGCCTATCTCGATTTTGTCAAAAAAGGAAAGCCCGGCTATGCCTTGATAGCTGCGGCCAAGCGGAGGGGTGTGAGATGGAAAGAAGGGTGGTAGTAACTGGCTTGGGCGGGCTAACCCCTTTGGGAACCGGGGTAGAGAAGACCTGGCACGGTTTATGTCAAGGAATCTCGGGTATTGATATCATTTCCCGGTTTGACACTTCAGCCCTCAAGATTAAAATCGGCGGCGAGGTCAGGGATTTCAGCCCCGAGCTTTTCCTAGACAGAAAGCAGATAAGACGGATGGACCTTTACATTCAATTTGCCATCGCTGCCAGTATAATGGCTGTCGAGGATGCCAAGCTCAAGCTCAGCCCCGAGAACGCAGCAAGATGTGGGGTCATGGTAGGAAGTGGATTGGGCGGGATCTCAACTATAGAGCAGAGTTGCAATGTGATCAGCAAAAACGGCTCCAGGCTTTCCCCCTTTTTTATCCCCTCGGTGCTGATTAATATGGCTTCGGCACAAATTGCCATGCTCATCGGAGCCAAAGGCCCTAATTTCGGCGTGATGAGCGCCTGTGCCACCGGGGCCCATTCTATCGGCGAGGCATTTGAGGTTATTCAGCGGGGGGATGCTGATGTGATCATTGCCGGTGCCGCCGAGGCTGGACTCTGCCCATTGATGTTCAAGGGAGTCGAGGCCATGATGGTAGGCTCCACCAGAAATGACAAGCCACAAAAGGCAAGCCGTCCCTTTGACAGAGATCGAGATGGACTTGTCTCTGGGGAAGGGGCTGGGGTCATTGTCTTGGAGGAACTGGAATCAGCGCTCAGCCGCGGGGCCAATATCTACGCCGAGATGGTAGGCTATGGCTTGACCTGTGATGCCTATCACATAACTGCGCCCGACCCCGGAGGCTCAGGGTTAGCTCAAGCTATGGAGCTGGCTCTTGCCCGTGCTGGCATCTCCCCCGCAGAGGTGAATTATATCAACGCCCATGGCAGTTCAACCCCCTTAAATGACCTCGCTGAAACCCGAGCCATAAAGAAGGTATTCAAAGAGCAAAGTTGGAGCATACCGGTAAGTTCCATTAAGTCCATGATCGGGCATCTCTGGGGAGCAGCTGGGGCTGTAGAAGCTATTTCGACCATCCTCTCGATCAAAGAAGGCATCATCCCTCCCACTATTAACTACGAGACTCCTGACCCGGAGTGCGACCTCGATTATGTTCCCAACCAGGCGAGAAGGGCAAAGATAAGAGCAGCCCTCAGTAACTCCTCTGGCTTCGGTGGGGTTAATGCCTCTCTGGTGTTCAAAAGATATCAGCTATAAAGAGCGGTTAAGCTTGAGATAATTTGCCTTGATCGAGTGAAAGTTCTATAGTAATTGCACAGGAGGTAAAAATGGAAGAGAAGATCGTGAAAACCATTTGCCTCAACTGTCCGCCCGGCTGTGGCATCGATGTTCATGTCAGTGACAACAAGCCGGTAAAGGTAGAGGGAATGCCGGAAAGCGTTATCGGTCCCATCTGCGTCAAAGCAGAGATAATCCCTGAATGGTATGAAGTTTCAATGAAGGATCGCTTGCTTCATCCGCTAAAAAGAGACGGAGTAGGGTGGAAGCAGATTTCCTGGGACGAGGCTTTAGATATCATAGCCACCAAGTTTGAGGAGATTAAGAACCTATATGGGCCGCAAGCGGTAGCCTATTATGGCGCTTGCGTACCAGAAAATCGAGATTGGGCCTTTTTAGCTAAGCGATTTTTTCAATCTTTTGGCTCGCCTTCCTACTATGGCGCTTGGTCCTATTGCTGGACCAACCGACTCCCCGCTTGCACCTTGACCTATGGTCAATATGCGGTGACAACGATACGGCGAACTAAGTGCACAGTGGTCTGGGGTGGAAACCCGGTGAATGCGGTTCCTTTTGCTGGCGATGCCATGATAGCTGCCAAGGGCAAAGGAGAGACCAAGCTCTTGGTGGTTGATCCCAGGCGCATCACGTTAGCTAAAGCGGCTGATATCCACGCTATGATCTTGCCTGGGACTGACCCCGCTTTTGGCTTGGGTCTGTTAAACGTCATCATCTCGGAGAACCTCTATGATAAGGAATTTGTGGACAAATGGACTGTTGGCTTTGATAAGCTGGTGGAGCACGTTAAGGATTGGACCCCGGAGAGGGTGGCGGAGATAACTACGGTGCCGGCGGACACGATTAGGGAATTTGCTCGGACTTATGCCACAACTAAGCCGGCCAGCATTTTTTGGGGCAATACCTTAGATAACGTTGAAAATGGCTTTCAGGCTCATAGAGCGATTCTAACTTTGATCGCGATAACAGGCAATTTAGATGTCCCCGGCGGCTCAAGAATGGTCCCCTTAAACAGTTTCAACAAGATCGCTCTGGGGGAAGAGTATCCCCGCGGCTATGAGGAGCTCCTCCCCGAGCGGAGATGGCTTAAGATGAAGGTAGCAGGGGAAGATGAGCATCCATTGTGGGTGCAGCAATCAGGGCAGGGTCCGGCCGCTGCCCTACCGGATGCCATCCTTACTGGAAAGCCGTATCAGATAAAGGCATTACTCGCCGAAGCTTCAAATATGGTTGTCGCCTGGGCTAACTCCAATAAGCTTAAGAGGGCTCTTTCCAAGTTAGACTTCCTGGTAGTATACGACATCTTCATGACGGAGACAGCAGAGTTAGCCGACCTTGTTCTCCCAGCACCTACCTTCCTCGAAGCGCAAGGGATCTATTATTATGTCGGGAGACCGATGATTGTCCTCCAAAGCAAGGCCATCGAACCCCCGGAAGATTGCCTGTCAGATGTGGATTTTTGGCTCAGGTTGGCAAAGAAGATGGGCTTCACAGACCGCATCCCCTGGAACAATATAGAAGAGTTCGACAATTTCTTGCTGAAGCCATTAAATCTAACCGTAGATGATTTGAGAAAGAATCCCGGGGGAATCTTCTTCTCCAAAGCCGGGATCGAATGGAAGAAGTACGAGAAGGAGGGTTTCAAGACCCCCTCAGGCAAGGTTGAGATCTATTCTCAGAGGGTAGCGGATTTAGGCGGCGATCCCCTGCCCACCTACAGAGAGCCGGTACAGAGCCCTCGGAGGAGACCAGACCTGGCCAAAAGCTATCCTTTGGTTCTGATTACGGGCACCAGGATGTTAGAATACAATGCCTCTACGCTTCGCAAAGTCCCCTCCTTGAAGCAGAAGATTGCTGAGGGATTTGCCGAGATCAATACCGAGACCGCCACCAAGCTGGGGATCAGTGACGGCGACATGATTATCATTGAAACCACTTTTGGCTCGGCGCGGATGAAATCCGTCGTCACCGAAGATATTCACCCCCAGGTTGTCTCTGTCTCCCATGGCTGGTGGCGAATGGCCAATGGGAATCTATTGACAGGCGACGATTTGGAGGTGAGAGATCCCCTTACCGGTGCCGCTGCCATGAGAGCCCTGGCTTGCCGTGTGGTCAAGGATGTCGAACTTGGCTGAGCCACCACATCTGGTGCAGGACAATGGAGTCTAAACAGGGATTCCACGATACGGTAGTGGAGCTGGTTCTCAGGTTTAAGCGCAAGGAGTTGGTGGATTTGGTAAATGTGGGGCTTGACCAAGGGATTGCTCCGCATGATATACTGCAAATGCTGCTTTCCGCCATCCGCCAGGGTTGCCACAAGTTCGACACCGGTGATATCTACTTCCCGGAGTTCTTCTTGACCATTGATACTGTGCAGGCGGGTATAAATGCGCTTCTTCCCCAGCTCAAGTCCTCAGCAAGCCAATCTCAAATAGCAGGGAAGGTGGTTTTAGGTGTGGTGGAAGGAGATATTCACGACTTGGGCAAGAATATGCTCAGAATGCTTCTGGGCAGCGAAGGGATCCAAGTTATCGATCTGGGAACAAGTGTCCCGGCTGATAAATTCATTCAGGTAGCGAAAGACGAGGGAGCACCGGTAATTGCGGCCTCAACTCTGATGAGCACAACGCTTTGTAAGATGGCAGAATTGGAAACAAAGTTGCAGAAACAAGGCTTGAAGGGCAAGATATGGACCATAATAGGGGGCCGGGCTACCTCTGCTGACTTCGCCGATAGCATAGGCGCAGATGCTTGGGCTAAAGAGGCGATAGAGGGGGTTAACAAAATCAAGCAATACCTGCAAATTAGA
>CAZMKJ010000013.1:0-1728 GCA_964567075.1 uncultured Dehalococcoidia bacterium | reverse complement strand
AGTTCCTTGGCACGCAATTGCGCTGTTTTAGAGACTCTGGTCAGCCAAGCGGTCTCAATACCACCCCAATCGAGCATATAAGTGCCAAGGCCATCCCTGTGGGAGAAAGGTCGCAGCCTTATCGATCCATCCTCACTGTACCAAACTGTCTCATCCGTCATCACGCCGTGGACATCGATAATGACCAACTTGACCTTCTTCGCCCTCTCCACAGCCTCTTCAACACTGACAGGACTCATGTCTAACCTCCTGTAACCATTTATTTTCTCGGGCAAATCGGCGGCGCACTATCAGTCAAGCCCGTATTCCTGCCATCTGCTCTTTACCTTCTCCACCACTTCATCATCAAGGCTGCACTGTACCGGTTTCTGTTTCCACTGGAAGGGGGTGGTGGCATCAATAAAGATCCTGGAAGTGATGCCCTCACGCTCAGGTGGCACCGAAAAGTCAAGGAAGCTGTAGCGACCCTTTTCCATAAGTTGGGTATCCGTCCACGGGTCATAGCGCACGGTGAGGGCCCAAAGGACGCGATCTATGTCATCAGCAGCGATATCATCGTCGACCACGATCACTCCTTTGGTGCCAAAGCCGGTAGTGGAAGCGATCACCGCCGAGTTCACATGGTTGGGGTGCCCGGCATAAGAATTCTTTATCGAGACAATGGCCCAGAACCTCCCCGCAGACTGGGGAAGCATGTAAACAGATTGGATGCCGCGCATTCTCATATCTGCCAGCTCTTTCCACAGATTTGCCGTCATTACCAGGGTGAGCATCATATTGGCCTCGGTTATCGGCCTGCCGGAGGAAAAGGCCCACAGTATGGGGTTATTTCTATGCCAAACTCTCTTTACCGCAATAAAGGGCTTGGCAATTGGTTTGTAGATCTCGTCTCGATAATAGCCTGTGATCTCGCCAAAGGGGCCTTCTACCCTAGTGGCTTCCGGGTCTATCTCACCCTCGATCACGATTTCCGCCTGTGCCGGTATTGGTAAACCAGTCAGGTCGCTGGTGATAATTTCCACCGGAGCCCCGCGGAGGGCACCGGCAATTTCATACTCGCTTTTAGCCGTCGTTGGCGCGTTGGCTGCCAATAGAGAGACGGGATCAGCCCCGAGGACGATGGCACAGGGCATCGGCTTCCCCATTTTCCGATACTTGTTCAGTATCATTTCCCCCCGCTTCCCCGCTGCCACTTGGACTCCTATAGTCCTCTCATCATGCAACATCATCCGGCGCATCGCCAGATTTATATCGCCGGTTTCTGGCTCTCGCTCGATTTCGAGTGCCGCTGTTCCTATGTATCTCCCGCCATCACGAGGGAAAAACCTCGGTGCCGGAAATTTTGTCAGATCGATCTTATCTCCCTCGATGACGTTCTCGGTAACGGGACCGGTATCGACCTCTATCGGGGGAATGAGTTGCTTGGTTATCATTTTCAGCCACTCTTTGGCCATATCACACATGGAATAATTGGGTGGTATACCCAGGGCCATGGCCAGCCGCCTCGGTGAGACAAAGGCGCCGATTAAAACGGAGCCGATGCAATCCTTAACATTCTCAAATAGCAACGCGGGCCCGCCCCTCTCATCGTTGAGCTTGCTGATATGGGAAAGCTCTAAATCCCAATCCACTTCTGCCTTTATTCTCTTTAATTCCCCCTCAGCCTCACATATCTGGATAAAGTCTCTGAGATTTTCTATTGCCATCATTTCCCCCTTCGATATTTTA
>CAZMKJ010000012.1:0-21846 GCA_964567075.1 uncultured Dehalococcoidia bacterium | reverse complement strand
TTGCGCAGCTCGTGGTAAAGCTGCTGCGCCGGAGGCACCAGCTTTTCATTGCGGCTCAGGGGCAGCACAGCGACCTTGATCGGGGCTAAAGCGGGGTGGAAGTGCAAAACAACTCTGGTCTCCCCCTCCACCATCTCCTCGTGGTAGGCATCGACTAAGAAGGCTAAGGCAGTGCGGTCAACTCCGCCAGAGGGCTCGATGACATAGGGGATGATGCGCTCCCTGGTCTCCTCATCGAAGTAGCTCAAGTCCTCGCCGCTGAAGCTCGAGTGCTGGCGCAGGTCGAAGTCGGTGCGGTTGGCGATGCCCTCAAGCTCAGCCCAGCCCATGGGGAACAGGTATTCGACGTCATAGCAATCGCGGGCATAATGGGCCAGCTCGTCCTTGGTATGCTGGCGCAGCCGCAAATTCTCCTTCTCGATCCCCAAATCTATATACCAGCGAAACCTTTCCTCAACCCAGTACTTAAACCACTCCTCATCGGTTTCCGGCTTAACGAAATACTCGAGCTCCATCTGTTCGAACTCGCGAGTCCTGAAGATGAAGTTCCCCGGGGTGATCTCATTGCGAAACGCCTTCCCGATCTGGGCGATGCCGAAGGGGAGTTTCTTCCTGGTGGCTTGGAGCACGTTATGGAAGTTGACGAAGATGCCCTGCGCCGTTTCCGGTCGCAGATAGACCAGCCCGGCCTCCTCTTCAACCGGGCCCATGAAGGTCTTGAACATGAGGTTGAACATGCGGGGCTCGGTGAGCTCGCCGTCACACGCAGGACACTTATTATCCCTGATCTCATCAGCGCGCCAGCGCTGTTGACATCCCTTGCAATCAACCATGGCATCGGCAAAGCCCGTCACGTGGCCGCTGGCGACCCAGGTCTTGGCGTGCATCAGGATGCTGGCATCGAGACCGACGACGTCATCTCGCTCCTGGACCATTGATTTCCACCATGCGGCCTTGACGTTATTCTTCAGCTCGACCCCCAGGGGACCATAATCCCAGCAGGCGCTGATGCCACCATAGATCTCGCTTGATTGGAAGATGAAGCCACGGCGCTTGCAAAGGGAAACAAGCTTTTCCATAGTCACCTTGCCCGATGTTTCCCTGACCACTTCTTGACCTCTCTATATGGTTACTTCAACCAAGCTTATCAATTTTGACCATAAGTGTCAAAGCCTCGTCAGTTTTTACAAGTTCATTTGTTAATGTTAAAATGAACAAGCGTGCCGTAGCCTTTTGAGATGAAGTCAGCACTGACATGACCAAGATATTTGAAGTTGCCAAAGATGTGTATCAAATCACCCCCGGGGATGGAGTACCTCGACCATGTTCTGTGGTCTATTTCATCGCCGATGAAAGACCAGCTCTCATTGAGACCGGACCCGCTGTCATAGCTACCTCTATTCTTGACGGGCTGCGGCAATTGGGTCACGATCCCAAATCCCTTTCCTATATTGCCCTGACCCATATCCACATGGACCACGCTGGTGGCGTTGGTTATCTGGTGCAGCAACTCCCCGGGGTTGAGGTGATCATCCATCATCAGGTCGCTCAACATCTGGCAGAGCCCTCGCGACTTATTGACGGGGTAAAGCACGCTTTTGGAGCGGATTTTGAGCAGCAATTTGGCGCCATACTCCCAGTTGCTGAGGAGCGGATTCGCAGCGTTCAAGGAGGAGAGGTCTTCCCTCTGGGGAAAAGGGAGCTAAAGGTTATCTCATCCCCAGGACATGCCCCCCACCACCTTTGTTTTTATGTGCCCAGTGAGCGATGGTTATTTTCCGGGGATGCCCTTGGCGTTTACTTCCCTGAAATGGACACAGTAGTTCCCGCTGTTGCCCCTCCTGGCTTTGCGCTCGATCTGGCACTCAAGACCGCTGATGAAATAGGGAGACTTCCCCCCGCTGTTCTGTTTTATTCCCACTATGGTCCTGGGAGAGAGGTTGCTGCTCTCGTCAAGCAGGCAAAGGATGTGACGAAAGCTTGTGGCCAAATAGTCCTCGAGGCGATGAGATCGGGGGAGGATTCAGAGCAGGTTTCTCAAAGGCTGGAGACCTACTTAAGGAGCGTTGCACCTGGCCTGCCCGGATTGGGACCTACCTTTATGCGTGTTACTGCTGAGGGGTATATGGTTTACTTCAGGCAGGGAGGTACAGCTTAAGAGGCTAATGATGGGAGAAGAAATGATTTTACAAATGCTCACCGTGGGACCAATAATGTGCAATTGCTACATCGTGGGTTCGGAAAAGACAAAGGAAGGGATGATCATTGACCCCGGTGCCGAAGCTGATGTTATCCTGGATGCGGTTCGCAAGCTGAAGCTTGATATCGTGCTGATCGTAGCTACCCACGGTCATATCGACCACGTCGGTGCGCTACCCCAGGTCAAGGAAGCTACCGGGGCACCGTTTGCCATCCATGAAGCTGAGGCCGTTAGTTCGCTTGGCGATCTCGGCGAGATGGTGGATGAGATGCTGGGCGGCCCTTATAAGTCGCTGCCCAAGCCCGATCGGTTGCTTCGCGATGGCGATGTTATAGAGATTGGTGATTTGCGCTTTAACGTGCTCCATACCCCAGGACATTCACCGGGAGGGATCTCACTGCTGATGCCGGGGATAGTCTTCTGCGGCGACACCCTGTTCAACTTTAGCATAGGCAGGACTGACCTACTTGGCGGCAACTATACGACGCTGATGAATAGCATCTTCACCAAGCTCATGGTCTTGCCCGATGAGACTATGGTGCTCTCAGGACATGGTCCCAAGAGCACCATTGGATTTGAGCGGAGACATAACCCATTCCTCGTCGACTAAAGCAGCCCAGAAAACCCGGCTAAAAATGGCGCCAGAACTAACGATATTACTGCCATCAGCTTTATCATGATATTGAGGGAAGGGCCAGAGGTGTCCTTGAACGGGTCACCAACGGTGTCCCCGACAACTGCTGCTTTGTGAGGATCTGAACCCTTGCCACCGAAATGGCCTCTTTCGATCCACTTCTTGGCGTTATCCCATGAGCCACCGGCATTGGCTAAGGTTATGGCGAATATAAACCCGGTGGCTATGGCTCCGAGCAGAAACCCGGCTAGGGCCAGTGGTCCCAAAACGAAGCCGATAATAATCGGCGCAATCACCGTCATCAAACCGGGGAGAATCATCTCCTTAAGTGCCGCCTTAGTGGCTATATCGACGCATCGGGCATACTCAGGTTTTGCCTCACCGGTCATTATCCCTTTTATCTCTCGGAATTGGCGTCGAATCTCCTCGATCATCTTGGCGGCAGTTTTGCCCACCGCCTTCATGGTCAGGGAGCAAAAGATGGCTGGCATCATAGCCCCGAGGAATAACCCGGCTACCACATGGGCATCTAATAAGCTCACCTTGCTGATATCGATCTCCCCCCCTGCTGAGATGACGATAACCTCCGCAGCAACAGCATAGGATAATAGCAAAGCCAGAGCGGTGAGGGCTGCGGAGCCGATGGCAAAGCCCTTACCGGTGGCTGCCGTGGTGTTGCCCAAGGAGTCCAGAGCATCTGTACGCTCCCTGATCTCAGGTGGCAGCCCTGACATCTCAACGATGCCGCCGGCGTTGTCAGCTACAGGCCCATAAGCATCTGTGGCCAGGGTGATACCCAATGTAGACAGCATGCCAATGCCGGCGATAGCAATGCCATAGAAGCCGGCAAAATAGTAAGCCAAGATGATGGCGGCGGCAACAAAGATAATGGGAGGCAATGTGCTCAGCAAACCGTTGGCAAAGCCACTGATTATCGTTGTCGGCGCTCCGGTTACAGATGCCTCTGAGACGCGGCGTGTTGGCGAGTAGCTATACGAGGTGAAATAATTGGTGCTCTCTCCGATGAGGATGCCAGCAACCAAGCCGGAGAGCACAGCCCAGAATATCCCTAAGTCAGCATCGAGGAAATAGACGATGAGGAAGGCGAAGATTGCCACCAGGAGCGATGCCGAGAAGGTACCCCGGCGCAGGGCGGTGAGCAATGCCGCCATCTCCGGCTTTTCACCAACTCGGACTAAAAATGCCCCGATGATGGAAGCGATAATCCCGCCGGCTGCAATCAGCATGGGCAGCAGAAAACCTTTGGCCTCTGAGGGCACAAAGGCACCATATACTGCCACCAGAGCCAGGGCCATGGTGGCGATGATGGAGTCCACATAGGACTCATAGAGGTCAGCACCCATGCCGGCGACATCGCCCACATTGTCGCCAACGAAGTCGGCGATAACGCCGGCGTTTCTGGGGTCATCCTCAGGAATCCCCTTTTCCACCTTCCCCACCATATCGGCACCCAAGTCCGCCGATTTGGTATATATCCCGCCGCCAGCCCTGGAGAATATGGCCACCCCGGAGGCACCAAATCCGAAGGCGGGAATCATCTGGATGAACAGGTCACGGTCGATGTTGTGGAAGGCAAAGTAAAGGATGCTCAGGCCAAGGATGCCGATGCTAACAACACAAATCCCCATCACGGCGCCACCGCGGAAGGAAACCCTTAGCCCCTCGTTTAAGCTCTTCTCAGCCGCCGCAGCTGTTCTGCCATTAGACCTGATGGCCATGTTCATACCAATATAGCCAGCTCCTGCAGAGCAAATAGCGCCGAAGACTAAGGCAAAGGCGACCCTCACGCCCTGGGCCCATCCGCTCTGCACGCCGAAGAGCACACCCAGAATAAGGGCAACGACTATCATGAATATAGCCAATATTCGGTACTCCCGACTCAGGAAGGCTATGGCACCTTCTTGGATGGCTGCTGATATCTCCCTTATCCTCTCTGTGCCTTGGTCACGGCTCAGTATATAGCGGATTAGAAACACGGCGAAGGCCAACCCCAAGACGCCGGCAATCACCGCGACCCACGTCAGATCCATAGGTTACCTCTTATCTAATTTTTGCTCTAAATCCCTTTGCTTCAGGAATAGAGTGACGTCACCGCGGGTTTTCTCCAGGACGCCGCGGATGACATCAGTGGTCCGTCTCAAGCCAGGGGTCAAGGCATCGGGGAAATCGATGGTCACCAACAAGCTGTAAATATCGTCCATGACCTCGAATATCTGTTCGAAATCCTCCCCGCCACCTCTCCTTAGCGAGTCCAGCAGGTAGCGCCTTAACTCACCGACAGCCTCGCCAAGCCCATTGAGGTAAGCAGGATAGGCAACTCCGAGCTCATCAGGGTCTGGCACAGGCTGACCGCAAATCAAGGCCAATGTAGTCGCCGCCTCGGCATACTCCTTTTGCGCGTTATGGACAAAGCCAGAATGGAAAAGGTCGCCATGTTCAGCGAGGACATCATTCAGCTCTTGGAGGCAAGCGCGAGCCGATTTCAACAAACCCCTGGCATTTTCATATTCCCCGCGGTGTACGGCGCGGATGGCATTGGCACAGTGGAGTATCACGTCTCGGGTCAGCTGAAGTGACTTCTCTCTGGCAGCATGCTTGGCAGCTAAACTGGAGCGCACCCTGGCCCCAATTTGCTCTAAGTTAGAAGTAGGTTTTTCCATCTAACTGCCTTTTGCTTCCGGGGCATGAGATGCTTCTATCTTGGCCGCCAGCCGATGGGCCGCTGTTTTGGCGTTATCAGCGCCGAGGACAGCGCTGATGACGGCAATGGCATCGGCACCGGCAGCGACAACCTGAGCTAAATTCTCCTCATTGATGCCGCCGATGGCAACAACAGGGACTGAGACTGCTTTCTTCACCTGGCGCAGTGTCTCCAGACCGGCAAGATGCGTTCCTGATTTCGAGGTTGTCTCATAAATTGAACCCACAGCGATATAATCGGCGCCATCCTCCTCAGCTTTAAGGGCCTGCTCAACGGTGGCTGCTGAGCAGCCAAGGACCTTATCCAGGGGCAGAATCCGCCGTGCTATGGATAGGGACAAATCCTCTTGCCCAAGGTGCAGCCCGTCGGCATCGGTAGCTAAGGCCAAATCCAGATGGTCATTTATTATGAAAGGGACGCCGAATAAGGCGCAAGTCCTCCTCAGTTCCTGAGCTATTGGCAACAGCTCCCTCTTGCTTCGCCCTTTATCACGAAGCTGAATCACCCTGGCCCCTCCCTGAATCGCCTCACGGGTTAGCTCGACCGCGCTGCGCCCTTTGAATGCTTGCAGGTCGACAATCACATAGAGCCCGCTTATTTGCGCTACCTTATCTCGGCGCAGCAACCTCAGTACCAGCCTTCGCTCCAGCTCATAAATGGTGAATCGGGCACGCTTATACTGGGGCCAGTCCAGGGTCAAGGGGTGAACTTTAGCTATCTCTTCCAGGACTCGGAGCGATTCTTGCACCCTCTTGGCGTTGGCAGTGGCAACACTGACAATATCGCTGCGCTCTTCTTCCTCAAGGAAGGCAGCGATATCCCCCTCCGAGTCCCGAGCACCAAGTAGCTGGCTTTGAAGCGACCACTCACTGGGCAAGAGTTCGTGGCGTAGGTCCTTTAGCCTTTGGCTGAGTTCGAGGTCGTTCAAGAGGAAGCGAGCTATGTCCTCAAGGACCCGTAAGCCCTCTCCAACTCGGTTGAGATTAGCATCTACAATTCGAAGCATGTTGGGAATTGCTCAGCAAAGCTCAAGATTGGCATAAGCACTCTGTCAAGTCCTTTAGATTGTAGCATAACTTAAGCAACAGGTAAATAAATTTAGCTGTCTCCGCTTACTGCATTCTGGATGAGTTCCACCCGGGAGACTGTGCCGCCTGGCCCCAACTCCACCGCAACCACATCGATGCGCCACGAGGAGGGGAGCCCTTCATGGCTTTGCACATAGGCATTGGCCACCTCAATGAGCTTTCCCCTCTTGGAAACGGTTATCGACTCCTCTGGGCTGCCGAAATTCAAACCTCTCCTGGTGCGCACCTCGACAAAGACCAGGTGCTCCCCGTCTTGAGCTATGATGTCGATTTCACCTTCATGGCAGCGGAAGTTAGTCTCGATGATTCGATAGCCCAGTTTCTCGATGTGCTCCCTGGCTATCCTCTCCCCTAAAGCCCCCAGCTTTTTGCGGTTAATCGGCATCCCTTTCCAGCAGCTCACGCACCGGGCGAAAGCTCTTGCGGTGAATGGGGCACGGCCCTAAATGCCTCAGATTGGAGAGATGCTCGCGTGTGGCATAGCCTTTGTTTCGACTGAAGCCATAGCCGGGATAGCGGCTATCGAATTCGATCATGAGCCGGTCTCGGGCTACCTTGGCGATGATAGAGGCGGCGGCAATGGACAGAGAAAGAGCATCGCCCCGAATGATGCTCTCCTGAGGGATAGCGAGCTCTGGCAAGGTGATGGCATCGATGAGGAGGAAATCCGGGGTTTGGGGCAGTTGCTCCACTGCATAACGCATTGCCAGTCTGGTGGAGGCAACGATGCCTTTTTCATCAATGGTCTCGGGTGAGACCGCGCCGATGCCGATGGCTACCGCCGCTTCGCGAATAGACTCAGAAAGGAATTCCCTCTTTCTCGGTCTGAGCCTCTTGCTATCACGCACCTGAAGCAACCAAGGGGCATCGCTGTCAAGGGGCAAGATCACAGCAGCAGCAACTACCGGACCAGCTAAAGGACCTCGCCCAACCTCATCGATGCCAGCGATGAGCCGGTATCCCTGTTGCCATAGCCTCTGTTCCCTAATAAGAGTAGGGCGCACCTTAACGTCTCGCTTCGGCATAGTAACACAAATCGAGCAATTTGACAAGCAAGCTCAGTTGTTTATCATAGCGGTGGAGAAAGGGAAGCCAGTGTTTTTTGCCACCCATGTCGCTGTTGGTGCCGCCATAGACCGAAGTATCGGAGTGAAGTGGCTGACAGTAGTGGCGGCATTTGCCAGCCACATCGTTCTCGATACCATTTGTATTTATCATCCGACACCGCTGCCATTTGCCGTCTGGGTTGGGCTCTGGGTCAGCAATGCCGCCATCGTGGCTATCCTGCTGTGGAAGGCAAGGCGATATTGGCTGGGAATGGTGTCGGCAGCGATTCTCGATATTGAATGGGCCTCCCAGTGGATAAACGGCTTACTGCACTTCGAACTACTTCCTGCCTGGCCCTTCCCCATGCATAAGTGGCTGATCCCATTCACCATCTCCAGTCGCTATCCGGAGCTTAGCAACAACATGCTGGGGGTGATACTTGAAGCTGCAATACTTGGGCTTGCCCTTTACATTGTCTTTCGCCGCCAACCAGTTCGGGCTGTTGGCTTACCTTGACAAGAAGGGGCCAATAGCTTATTATAAAGTTGAAACCGGATAGAGTGGTTTGGGCTTTGGCTGAACTGGCGACCTTGCAAAGCACACTTGGTGTCACATTTCGGGATCCGCTGCTACTCCAACAAGCGCTGACTCACCGCTCCTATTTAAACGAAAACCCGGATTTCCCCTTGCCCTCAAATGAAAGGCTGGAATTCTTGGGCGATGCCTTATTAGGCTTTGTCGTCGCTGAGAAGCTTCATTCAGATTTGCCTCACCTTTGGGAAGGGGCACTGACCGTGCTTCGGGCAGCACTGGTGTGTAATGAGACGCTCGCCCGCATTGCTTCATCCTTCCACCTGGGGGATCACCTTTACTTAGGGCGGGGTGAGGAGATGAGTGGAGGCCGCCACCGCCAAAGCAATCTAAGCAGCGCTTTAGAAGCAGTGATCGGGGCTATCTTCATTGACCAGGGCTTGCCCGTAGCCAAAGAATTCGTGTTGAGGCTACTGAACGGGATGGTGGTCAAAATTATCGAAGAGGAATCGATAGAGGAATCGATAGAGGAATCGATAAAGGATTACAAATCAAAGTTGCAAGTGCTGGTTCAAGCGGAGCAGCAAACAACCCCAGTTTACCGCATCGTGGAGGAAAAGGGGCCGGCTCATGATAAGCTTTTCACCGTGGAAGTGGTGGTAGGGGATGCTGTGCTCGGTCGAGGCAGTGGCAAGGGCAAGCGGGCGGCGGAGCAGAAGGCAGCGCAGGCAGCGTTGGAGAACTGGGCAAAATGAGTCCTGCTATCTTCGGTTTGTTCAAGAAGAAGACAGAAAAGAAGACAGAAGAAGCACTACAGCCTACCCGGGAGGCTTGGTTCAAGAAGATTGCGCATCTCTTTGCTCGCCCCAGCTTCGATGAGGGCTTGTGGGCCGAGCTGGAGGAGCTTCTCATCTCCGCCGATGTCGGCGTGAGCACCACGGCTAAACTCGTGGAACAGGCTAAACAGAGGCTGAAAACCGGTAGGGTTAACGATACAGAACAGGTACGAGCAGCATTAAAGGAAGAGATGGTCGATATCTTGGACCTCGGCGTGGCAGAGCCATTCCCTTCCTCAGATGGGCTTTCGGTAATCCTGGTAATCGGGGTCAATGGGACGGGCAAGACCACGAGCATCGCCAAGCTTGCTCACGAGCTAAAGGGAAACGGGAAGAGGGTGCTCTTGGCTGCCAGCGATACCTTCAGGGCGGCAGCTATCGACCAACTCCAACTATGGGGAAAGCGGATAGGGGTTGATGTCATTGCCCATCAGCCCGGCGGTGACCCCGGGGCTGTAGTCTTCGATGCCTTGGAGGCTGCGAAGAAAAGGCAGACCGATTTCCTCCTCATCGACACCGCAGGGCGGATCCATACCAAGTTCAACCTGATGGAGGAGCTCAAGAAGATAAGGCGAGTGGTAACCAAGGCCGATATCGTACCTGAGGTGCTCCTTGTCCTCGATGCCACCAGCGGACAGAATGGACTGAGCCAAGCAAGATACTTCACTGAGGCGGTGACGGTCAGTGGTATCTTCCTGGCCAAGCTGGATAGTACAGCCAAAGGAGGCATAGTCCTCGCCATTTGCGATCAATTAAAGATACCCATTCTTTTCATCGGCACCGGGCAGGAGCTGGAACACTTAGCCCCATTCCGAGCCAGAGAGTTTGTAGAAGCTCTCCTTTCGCCTTAGCTCCTTATTGAGATGATGCAGAAATCGGAGGCCGGGACGAAACCACGCTTGGCTGAGCTTTTGGCTCCCTATCAAGGGGAGAGAGGAGTTTTAATTCCCGTTCTGCAGCAGGTTCAGGGCGAATTTGGCTATATCTCTGAGCAGGCAGTATCTGAAATCGCCCGCTTCCTGGCCGTTTCCCAAAGCGAGGTTTACGGTGTGGCCACCTTCTATGCCCAGTTTCGCTTTACCCAACCAGGCGAGCACACGATCAAGGTCTGCCAAGGCACTGCTTGCCATGTGCGTGGCGGGGACCGCATCCTGGAGACAGTGGAGCGAGAGCTTGGCATCAATCCAGGAGGGACCACCGAGGATTATAAGTTCAGTCTGGAGAGGGTTGCTTGTTTTGGCTGCTGCGCCCTGTCTCCGGTTATGGTGGTGGATAACACCGTTTATAGCAGGGTGACCCCAGCCAAGGCAAAGCATATCTTAGGCTCCTATTGAATTGAGGCAGATGACCTTTGATGAGATCCAATCCAGAGCGATAGCGGAGTGGGAGGCTTTAGCGGGCAGCGAAAAGCCTCGCCTTCTTGTCGGTGCCGCCACCTGTGGGCGCTCAGCAGGGGCTTTAGCCGTGCTCGAAGCCATCAATGCTGAACTGGCCAAGCACGGTATCGACGCCATTGTCATCCAGGTTGGCTGCCTCGGGCTGTGCTATGCCGAGCCGTTGGTTGACATAATAAAACAAGGGCAACCACGTATCTGCTACAGTAATGTCGCCCCTGAAAGTGTGCCCCAGCTTGTCGAGGATTATATAGTCAACGGCAATCCCCGCCCTGACCTTGCCCTGGGAACCGTAGGTGATGGCGGCGTTGATGGCATCCCCAGGCTGTTTGATTTACCCATGCTCAAGCCCCAGGTCCGCATTGTGCTGAGAAATTGTGGCCACATCGACCCGGGGAATATCAATCACTATATCGCCAATGGCGGCTATATTGGCTTGACCAAGGCACTCGAACTGAGTCCTGAGGGGATAATTGCAGAGCTCAAAAAATCGGGGCTGCGAGGACGAGGCGGTGCTGGCTTCCCCACCGGGCTTAAGTGGGAATTCTGTCGCAAATCGCCGGGCACGGAAAAATACTTGATCTGCAATGCCGATGAGGGCGACCCTGGTGCCTTTATGGATCGCTCGGTGTTAGAGGGAGACCCGCACTCAGTTCTGGAAGGCATGCTCATCGCCGCCTATGCCATTGGAGCGACACAGGGTTATATCTATTGTCGGGCAGAATACCCGCTGGCTTTGGAGCGGCTAAACACCGCTTTGCGCCAGATGGCGGAGTATGGTCTTTTAGGGCAAAACATATTGGGTTCAGGGTTCAATTTTGACATAAAGATTAAGGAAGGAGCTGGCGCCTTTGTCTGCGGTGAGGAAACAGCACTGATGGCTTCTATTGAGGGGCAGCGGGGCATGCCGCGCCCCCGTCCCCCCTTCCCCGCCCAATCTGGCCTCTGGGGCAAGCCAACCAACATCAATAATGTCGAGACCTTTGCCAATATCCCCGTCATCATGGACAAAGGTGCTGACTGGTATGCCAGCTATGGCACCGAAGGGAGCAAAGGGACAAAGACCTTCGCCTTAGCTGGCAAGGCGGAGCGTACCGGGCTCATCGAGGTCCCTATGGGTATGACCTTGCGCCAGGTCATCTATGATATCGGTGGCGGCATTGTCGACGACAGGCGCTTTAAGGCGGTGCAGACGGGCGGTCCTTCCGGTGGCTGCCTTCCCGCGGAGCTCCTTGACCTGCCCATTGACTACGAATCGCTCACTGAGGCTGGCTCCATCATGGGCTCCGGCGGCATGATTGTGGCTGATGAGGATACCTGTGCCGTGGACATTGCCCACTACTTTCTGGATTTCACGCAGAAGGAATCCTGCGGCAAATGCCCCCCCTGTCGAGTGGGCACGAAGCAGATGCTCGATATCTTAGGGGGAATAACCCAAGGGGAGGGACAACCCGGCGACATCGAGCGGCTGCAAAGGCTTGCGGAAACGGTCAGGGATGGTTCGCTCTGCGCCTTGGGCGGAACAGCGCCTAATCCGGTGCTGACCACCATCCGTTACTTCCATGATGAATACGAAGCTCATATCACTGAAAAACGTTGCCCAGCACTGGTTTGCCCAGCGCTTATCTCCTATTATATTCTGCCGGACAAATGTCAGGGTTGCCTGATCTGCCTCAGGAATTGCCCCGCTGAAGCGATCAAGGGCGATAAAAGAATGGTTCATATCATCGACCAAGAAAAATGTATCAAGTGTGGGACCTGCCTCGATGTCTGCCCACCTCGCTTCAACGCCGTGGTAAAGGTCTCCGCAGAACGTATCGCAGTTCCAGAAGAACCTGTTCCGGTCAAACTTTCAAAATAAGCCTCTTAGTTTGGGAGAGATTTTATGGATGCTGTCACCGTGACCATCGACGGAATGGAGGTTGGGGTCAGAAGAGGGGCTACGGTTCTGGAGGCGATAGAGAAGGCTGGTGTCTATATCCCCACCCTCTGCCACCACCCAGACTTAGTCCCTTTCGGTGCCTGTCGGCTCTGTATTGTTGAGATTGAGCAGATGCGTGGCTTCCCTCCGGCATGCGCTACCCCTGCCGCTGATGGCATGACGGTGCACACTAATAGCCCACAATTGCAAGAGCTGCGCCGTAATATCCTGGAGCTGATCCTCAGCGAGCACCCTCACGCCTGCCTTCTTTGCCAGCGGAGGGAGGATTGTGAGCCCTTCCGCACCTCGATGCGGAAGATGGCGGTGACCACCGGCTGCCTTTATTGCCCCAAGAACGGGCGCTGCGAGCTACAGAAAGTGGTCGATTACATCGGCCTAAATGGGGCAATCCCCGCTTATGCCTATAAGGAGCTGCCAATCCAAAGGGAGCCCTTCTTCGACCGAGATTATAATCTGTGCATCCTCTGTGGGCGATGTGTCAGGATTTGTCAGGAGGTGCGGGGAGTAGGGGCTGTATCATTCACCTATCGGGGGAGTCAGGCTCTCATCGGCACTGCCTTCAACCGCCCCCTCCAGGACGCTGGCTGCCAGTTCTGCGCTGCCTGCGTCGATGCCTGCCCCACCGCAGCCCTAATGGAGCGGGCTCATCGCTGGGCTGGGCCGCCCCAGCAAGAGGTGGCTACTATCTGCCCTTACTGCGGTACCGGCTGCCAGATAAAGCTGGAGGTCAAGGATGATAGAATCCTTAGGGCAAACCCGGGGCGAGATGGTGCCGTGAATCAGGGGCAGCTCTGCGTCAAGGGGCGATTCGGCCTCGATTTCGTCCATGACTCCAGGCGTCTGACCTCCCCCTTGATTAAGAAGGATGGCGATTTCGTGGCAGCCTCTTGGGAAGAGGCGCTGGGCCTGATTGCTACCAGGCTCGCCGATTATAAGGGCGAGCAATTCGCTGCTATCTCCTCAGCTAAATGCACCAGTGAGGAGAATTACCTCATCCAGAAGTTCGCCCGAGCAGTTATGGGCAGCAATAATATAGACCATTGCGCTCGCCTGTGTCATGCGCCCACAATAGTTGCTCTGGACATGGCTTTTGGCAGCAGTGCCATGACCAACTCAATCGGAGAAATCAGAGATGCTGCCTGCATCCTAGCCATCGGGACCAATACTACGGAGAGCCATCCCGTGATCGGGCTTGAAGTCAAGAGGGCGGTGAGGAATGGAGCCAAGCTCATCGTGGTTAATCCCCGTTACATCGAGCTCTGCCGCCTTGCCCATCTCTGGCTTCGCCACCGCCCGGGTACAGATGTAGCTTTGCTCATGGGCCTGGCTCGGGTTATTGTTGATCAGGGCTTAGCCGATAAGACCTTTGTCGAGGAGCGATGTGAAAACTTCGATGCCTTCGGGCAATCGCTGAATAACTTTGACTTGGATTGGGTGGCTCAAGTTACCGGGGTTCCGGCTTCCGATATCGTTGAGGCCGCTCGAATCTATGCCACAGTTCACCCCGCTTCCATCGTCTATGCCATGGGACTGACCCAGCATTCCCACGGCGTTGACAATGTCCTGGCTGCGGCCAACCTGGCCATGCTCACCGGGAATGTGGGCCAGCCATCGTCAGGAGTGAATCCGCTATCCGGTCAGAACAATGTCCAGGGCGCTTGCGACATGGGCTGCTTACCCGATTTTTACCCCGGCTATCAAGCGGTAGCCAATGCCAGGGCCAGGAAGAAATTCGAAGCCGCCTGGGAGTGCGCTTTGCCTCAAGAGCCGGGGTTGACCCTGAGCGAGATCTTCGATGCCGCCCTTGCCGGCCGAATCAAGGCCCTATACTTGGTTGGTGAAAACCCGGTCCTCAGCGACCCCGATGCCAAGCACGTTGCCGAGGCACTGAAGAGTTTGGAATTCCTGGTGGTGCAGGATATCTTCCTCACCGAGACGGCGCAGTTGGCCCATGTGGTTCTGCCCGCAGCTACCTTCGCCGAGAAGGATGGCACCTTCACCAATACTGAGCGGCGGGTGCAGCGGGTGCGCCAGGCTATCAAACCCATGGGCAATGCCCGCCCTGATTGGTGGATTACCTGCCAGATAGCAAAAAGGCTGGGCGGGAACGGCTTCGACTTTGATCACCTCTCACAGGTTATGGATGAGGTCGCAGGTCTCGCGCCCTCTTATCGCGGCATCTCCTATCGCCGCCTGGAGAAGGGCGGCTTACAATGGCCCTGTCCCGGCAAACGGCATCCCGGGACCCTCTTTCTCCATGGCGAAAAATTCGCCCGGGGCAAAGGCCGTTTCACACCCTTGGAGTATAAGCCATCGCTGGAGCAGCCCGATGGGGATTTCCCTTTGCTCCTGACCACGGGACGCAGTCTGTATCAGTTCCACACCGGCACCATGACCAGGAAGGTGCCAGGGCTTAATATATTAAGAGGCGAGGAACTGGTGGAGATAAACCCCAATGATGCCGAGGCCTTGGGCATTCTGGAAGGGGAGAGGGTGCAGCTGATCTCGCGGCGGGGCAAGGTGATGGCTAAGGCAAAGGTGACTGAAAACTCCCCGCCGGGCGTGGTTTTTATGACCTTTCATTTCGCCGAAAGCGCCACCAATCTGCTCACCAATCCGGCTTTGGACCCTGTGGCTAAAACACCGGAGCTAAAAGTATGTGCCGTCAGGTTGGAGAAAGCGAGTTAAATGCTTGAGGTCAAGACAATGAGCAGGATCAGCTTGACCATCGATGGGCAAAAGGTGGAGGCTGAGAAAGGTGCCACTGTGCTTGAGGCGGCACAAAAGGCTGGCATCTATATCCCGGCCCTTTGCGCCCATCCTGCAGAGAGCCCTTTTGCCTGCCGGCTCTGTATTGTTGAGATCGAAGGAAGGGATGACTTCCCGACCGCCTGCACCACTCCCGTCGCCGAGGGTATGGTCGTTAGGAGCAATACCCCTCAGCTCAATGAGCTGCGGCGTAAATCCTTAGAGCACATCCTGGCCGAACATCCTAACGCCTGCCTCACCTGCCACCGGCTAGAGCTTTGCGACCGTTTTCGGGTCTGTCTGCGCACTGCTGCTGTGCTGGAGCGCTGCGTTGTCTGCCCCAAGAACGGGCGCTGCGAGTTACAGAAAGCGGCACGCTTTGTCGGTCTGGAGGAGGTTGTCATCCCCTATGCCGCTAAAGACCTCCCCATCGAGAGAGGCGAGCCTTTGTTTGACCGAGATTACAATTTATGTATTCTCTGCGGGCAGTGTGTCGCCGTCTGTCATGAGCTCCGGGGAGTAGAAGCGATATCCTTCACCTATCAGGATGGCCGAGGCAGTGTGGGCCCGGCCTCCGGCGGCAGTTTGAAGGAATCGGGGTGTAAGTTCTGCTGTGCCTGTGTTGAGGTCTGCCCCACCGGCGCCCTGATGGACAGAGACGATAAGTGGGAGCCCTGGACTGACCGAGAGGCCGCTCTTGTTCCCTGTCGCAGTGCCTGCCCCGCCGGCATAGACGTCCCTCGTTATGTGCGCTTGGTCGGTGAGGGCAAGTTTGCCGAGGCATTGGCTGTGGTTCGAGAGAAGGTCCCCTTCCCCGCTACCCTGGGCAGGGTCTGCTTTCATCCCTGTGAGGTCAGATGCCGCCGCAATGAACTGGATGAGTCTATAGCTATAAAGTCGCTGAAACGCTTTGCCGCGGAGCATGAAAATGGGCTCTGGAAGTTGAATTCGAAACAGGCTCCCGCCACCGGCAAGCGCGTGGCTATTGTCGGCGCTGGCCCTGCCGGGCTGACCGCAGCCTATTACTTGGCCAAGCTGGGGCACTCGGTCACTGTATTTGACGCCCTGCCGCATCCGGGCGGTATGATGCGGGTTGGCATCCCTGAATATCGGCTGCCACGGCATATCCTCGATGATGAGATCAATACCATAAGCGAGGTCGGAGTTGACATAAAAACAAACACCAAGGTGGAGTCGCTCGATGAGCTCTTCGAGCAGGGATACAATGCCATTTTCCTTGCTCTGGGCGCTCATCGCGGTACCAAGCTGGGTGCTGAGGGAGAGGATTTGCCTGGAGTCATTGATGCCCTCACATTTCTGCGTGATGTCAGTTTGGGTAAAGAAGTAAAGATAGGGAATAGGATAGCGGTGATCGGCGGTGGCAATTCCGCTATGGATGCGGCCCGCAGTGCCTTGCGCCTCGGTGCCGAAAAGGTGACCATTCTCTATCGCCGCACCAGAGCTGAGATGCCTGCCAGCCCCGAAGAGGTCCAAGAGGGACTCCATGAGGGAGCCGAGATCATCTTTCTTATCACTCCGGTCAGAATAAGCCAGGAGAACGGGGCATTGCGCGTAGAATGCATCCGCATGAGGCTTGGCGAACCCGATGCCAGCGGCCGCAGACGCCCTGAGCCGATCCCGGGAAGTGAGGTCACCTTAGAGTTTGACGCCATGATCGCAGCCCTGGGGCAGATGCCTGAGGTCCCAGCTCAGTTTGGCCTTCGCCTCGGCCGCGGCGATAGGATTCAGGCTGATGGT
This sequence comes from uncultured Dehalococcoidia bacterium, assembly GCA_964567075.1. Classification (GTDB taxonomy): domain Bacteria; phylum Chloroflexota; class Dehalococcoidia; order SZUA-161; family JAUWZY01; genus JAUWZY01. The sequence goes on along the minus strand of CAZMKJ010000012.1, from coordinate 4,946 downwards.
AAAAGTCTGGCCACCAGCAGAGAGGGTGTCTTCGCTGGCGGTGACGCGGTCACCGGTCCAGCCTCGGTCATCGAAGCCATTGCCGCGGGGAGAAAGGCAGCTATTTCCATAGACAAGTATTTAGGCGGCGAAGGAGCAATCGAGGAGGTTTTGGTTCAGGCGGAGAAGCCAAGCCCGTGTCTGGGGCGGGATGAGGGCTTTGCCGATAAGGCTCGAGTGCAAATGTCTTCCTTGGCTTCAGAGCAGCGACTGGGAGGCTTCGCTGAGGTCGAGCTCGGCTTCGATGAGGAAATGGCGATAGCTGAAGCCAAACGATGCTTGCAGTGTGACTTAAGGCTTCAAATATCAAAGGAGATGTCGCTCCCGGTTAAGGCCAAGAGCGTGCTAAACCTCGAGCGCTGAGGAGAGACAAGTGTACAAAATCCTGCTCAGAGAAAACTTAGTGCCCAATATCCATCTGCTTAAGATTGAGGCACCAGCGGTGGCAGCAAAGGCTCAGCCGGGGCAGTTTGTCATGATCATGGTTGATGAAAAGGGAGAGCGCATTCCGCTCACCATCGCCGACTGGGATCGAGACGAGGGCAGCATTACCATCGTGTTCATGGAGTTGGGCACCACCACCAGAAAGCTGGCTGCTTTAAACAGTGGTGACCATATTCTCAACTTCGTTGGTCCTTTAGGCTTACCCACCCATATTGATAAGTTTGGCACAGTGGTCTTGGCTGCTGGCTGCTTTGCCGTGGGACCTGTAATCTCTATTGCCCAGGCTCTGAAGGAAAAGGGGAATAAGGTCATCTCCATTGTGGAGGCGAGGAGCAAGAACCTGCTCTATTGGGAACGCAGTTTGGGCGCCGTCAGCGATCAGGTGATAGTGACCACGGGCGACGGCTCATATGGCTATAGAGGATGGGCTACAGATCCATTAAGGGAGCTTTTGCAGCGGGGCGAGAAGGTCGATCGGGTTATTGCCATCGGCTGCACCTTCATGATGAAGGAGTGTGCCGAGGCCACCAGGCCCTTCGGGGTCAAGACCATCGTCAGCTTGAACCCGATTATGGTCGATGGCACCGGGATGTGTGGCTGCTGTCGGGTAGAGGTGGGCGGCGTAACTAAGTTCGCCTGCGTCGATGGCCCGGACTTCGATGGCCATGAGGTCGATTGGGAGCTTCTGCTCGCCCGGCAGCGCATTTATCTGCCCCAGGAGGAGCAATCGCTGGATCTCTGGGAGCGCGAGAATTGGCATAGAGTCATGCTAAGGGGACGATGATTATGCCTGAGAAGTTGAACTTAAACCGGGTGCCCATGCCCAAGCAGGAGCCGGAAGTGCGGGCTAAGAACTTCAATGAGGTCGCCTTAGGTTACACTATGGAGCAAGCGTTGGAGGAGGCCAGACGCTGTATCCAATGCAAGAAGCTTAATTGTGTCGCTGGCTGCCCTGTTGGGGTTGACATCCCCGATTTCATTAGAGCGGTGCGTGATGGAGATATGGCAGAGGCAGTGAGGATTCTCAAGGGCAAAAATAGCCTTCCCGGGATATGCGGCCGGGTGTGCCCTCAGGAGACTCAGTGTGAAGAGACTTGCACTCTGGCCAAGAAAGGCGCTCCCATAGCCATCGGCCGCCTGGAACGCTTTGTCGCCGATTGGGAGCTGGCTCATGGTTCAGCCTCGAATCCTCAGCCAGAGCGTGGTGCGCCCACAGGGAAGAAGGTGGCGGTTGTCGGCGCAGGCCCCGCCGGGCTGACCGTGGCCGCCGACTTAGCTAAGTTGGGGCATGAGGTCACCATGTTCGAGGCCCTCCATGTCGCCGGTGGCGTGCTGATGTACGGCATTCCCGAGTTCAGGCTGCCCAAGCGCATCGTCCAAGCCGAGGTTGACTATGTTAGATCCTTGGGCGTGGACATCAGGTTGGATTCAGTAGTGGGCAAGCTTGTCACCGTCGATGAGCTCTTGAAAAATGGCTATCATGCCGCCTTTCTGGGCACCGGCGCCGGACTGCCTATGTTCCTCAACATCCCTGGCGAGAATTGCGGTGGCATTTACTCGGCCAATGAATTTCTCACCAGAACCAACCTGATGAAGGCTTATCTCTTCCCTGAGTACGATACCCCAATCGCAGTGGGGAGGAGGGTAGCGGTGATCGGCGGTGGCAATGTGGCTATGGATTCGGCTCGGTGTGCCCTGAGGCTCGGTGCTGAGGAGGTCTACATCGTTTATCGCCGCTCTGAAGCGGAGATGCCAGCACGCCGTGAGGAGGCGGAGAATGCTATGGAAGAGGGCATTATCTTCAGGTTTTTGACCGCTCCGAAACAGTTTTTTGGTGATAGCCAGGGCTGGGTCACTGCTATGGAGTGCTATGAGATGGAGTTAGGCGAGCCCGATGCCAGTGGCCGGCGCCGCCCCGTCGTTAAGCCCGGGAGTGAGTTCATCATGGATGTCGATACGGTGGTCGTGGCCCTGGGCACCACCCCCAACCCCCTTGTCCCCTCCACTACTGAGGGGCTGGAGACCACAAGAAGAGGAACAGTGGTCGCCGATGAGAATACAGGGAAGACGACAAAGCGCGGGGTCTGGGCTGGCGGCGATGTGGTCACGGGCGCGGCCACTGTGATCAGCGCCATGGGTGCAGGCAAGAGTGCCGTTGCGTCGATCGATGGCTACTTTAATGGCGAGCCTTTTTAAGATGAAAGGGCATAAAGGGCGCCGCCCTACGGGCGGCGCCCTTTATTTTTTCGCTTCCCTCGATCCTCGGACTTTAGTAAAATAGTCTTAATGAAAAGGCTAAGGGAAGCTATAGCTCCCATCAGACGCCAATACCTTAGGATCAAACAGAAGTATCCTCAGGTTATCGTCTTCTTCCGCCTCGGAGATTTCTACGAAGCATTCGATGACGACGCCAAAACCGTCTCCCGGGAGCTGGAGCTCGTCCTGACCTCAAGGGAGATGGGGCGGGGGCAGCGATTTCCCATGGCTGGGATTCCCCACCATGCCCTCGACAGTTACTTAGCCAGGCTTATAAGCAAAGGCTACAAGGTCGCTATCTGCGAGCAGATAAGCGAGCCCAAGGCGAGGGGGTTGGTAGAGCGTGAGGTGATTCGAGTGGTAACGCCGGGGACCATAGTTGAGCCGGAATTGCTCGAGCTCAAGGCCAATAACTACCTTGTCGCTATTATCGTTGCTGAAGGGCAGGCTGGGATCGGCTATATTGACATCACAACGAGCGAATTCGGCACCACTCAGCTTAGCAGCGACCATCTCATGCCAGAGCTGGAGCGTTTGCAGCCGTCTGAAATCCTCCTCCCCCAAAGCCACCCATCCCCGGATTCATGGTTTCCAGCGCCAGTAACCCGGCTCGATGACCAGTGGTTCGAGCTTGAAGTGGCACACCAGATGCTATTACAGCACTTTGAAGTGGCCTCTCTCGAGGGCTACGGCTGCGCTCATCTCCCCTTAGCGATCAGGGCTGCCGGCGCCATCATCTACTACCTCGCTGAGACCCAAAAAGGGGCTCTGGCTCAACTCACCAGGCTTTCCACTTACTCAACCGAGTCCTTCATGCTCCTCGACCCGCAGACAAGGCGTAACTTGGAGTTATTTCAATCCAGTCGCTTTGGCATCAGCGGCGGCTCATTGCTTTCCGTCATTGACTTGACCAAGACGCCGATGGGTGGCAGGCTGCTGAAGAGATGGCTGGGGCAGCCCCTACTTGACATAAACAAAATAAACCAGAGGCAAGATGCCGTGGAGTGGTTTCAGCGCGACACAGCAAGCCGGGGTCAGGTGCTGAATCTGCTCAACCATCTCAGCGATTTGGAGCGGCTAACCAGTCGGGTGAGGGCGGGCATCGCCACCCCGCGGGAGCTTATCTCCTTGCGCCGCAGCTTGGAAATAGTGCCTCAACTCAAAGCTGTCCTTGAAGGAGAGCCGGCACTGGCTTGGCTCTGCTCAGAGCTCAAGCCCTGCGCCGAGGTGGTGGACTTGCTCGCTCAGGCTATTATCGATGAGCCCACCACAGCGGTAGGGGAGGGCGGGGTGATAAAATGGGGCTTCTCCGCGGAACTGGATGAGCTTCGTTCGGCGTCGAGGAATGCCAAACAAATTCTCGCCGACCTGGAACGGCAGGAGCGGGAGAAAACGGGGATCAAATCGCTCAAGGTGGGCTACAATAGGGTCTTTGGCTATTATATTGAGGTCACCAGCCCTCACCTGAGCCGCGTTCCTCCTCATTACATTCGGAAGCAGACCTTGGTTGGCGCTGAGCGTTTCTTCACCCCCGAGCTCAAGGAATACGAGTCGCTGATTCTCAATGCCGAGGAGAGGATGGCCGAGCTTGAGACCACTCTATTTCGGCAGGTATGCCGTCAGGTAGCGGCCTGGGGCGAACGCCTCTTGGACATCGCCTCAGCGCTGGCTCAAGTCGATGTCCTCTCCGCCTTCGCTGAGTTGGCAGTGCGCAATAGCTACACCAGACCCAAATTGACCCAAGATGACGCCATCGAGATTTTGGCCGGGCGCCATCCTGTAGTGGAGCGCGTGCTAACTGATGAGGGCTTTGTGCCCAATGATACCTATCTCGCTAATCAGGAGGCGCAGCTCATCATCCTCACCGGACCCAATATGTCCGGGAAATCGACCTATCTAAGGCAGGTGGCGCTCATCGTGCTCCTGGCCCAGATCGGGAGCTTCGTCCCCGCTGACTCAGCTACTATCGGGCTGGTGGACCGCATCTTCACCAGGGTTGGCCTTGTCGATGAAATCGCCACCGGGCGCTCCACATTTATGGTGGAGATGGTGGAGACGGCGAATATCCTCAACAATGCCACCCCTAAATCATTGATCATCCTTGACGAGATCGGGCGCGGCACCAGCACCTATGACGGGCTTTCCATCGCCCGCGCCGTCGCCGAATACATCCACAATCATCCCAAGCTCGGCGCCAAGACCCTGTT